>JBGAMJ010000120.1:0-16623 GCA_044223035.1 Piscinibacter sp. | reverse complement strand
GGCCCGCCCGGCGGCCCTGGCCACGCTGGCGGTCGCGGCGGGCGTGATCTGGCTCGGCCTGGCCGGCCGTGAGCCCGAACCGGCCGGGCAGGCCGTGGCGACGGCCGCCGCCGCCCCCGCGCCGGCCGACCCGGCACCGGCCGCTGCGGCCCCGGCCGATGCCCAGGCGACCGCGCCGGTGGAAGCCCCGGCCGGCGTCGCACCGCTCGCGGCCGATGTCGTCGCCGCACCGGCCGCCCCGTCGGCCGGGCCGGTGCTCGTGGCCGCAGCCACGGCGACCGAGACCGTCAAGCCCCGACCCATGCCCAAGCCGCGGGCCGAGCCCCGGCCGGCGGCGAAGGAAGGCGCGGCCGACCGGACACCGGCGCGCGAGGCCAGGCCGGCGGCCGTCGCCGCGACCGGCACCGTGCGCATCGCCGTGAGCCCCTGGGGCGAGGTCGAGGTCGACGGCCGCAGCGCCGGCACCGCGCCGCCGTTGACCGAGCTCTCGCTGCCCGAAGGGCGCCACCAGGTCACGATCCGCAACGCCGACTTCCCGCCGCACAGCGCGACGGTGACGGTCTCGGCCGGCCAGCCCGTGACGATCAAGCACCGCTTCGGCTCATGAACCTCCACCGACCGGCCCCTGCCGTCTGCCTGGCCCTCGCCGTGCTGCTGGGCGCCTGCGCGCAGCCTCCGAAGGCCCCGCCGGGACTGATGGACGTGGCCGAGCGGCCCGCCGAAAAGGCCCTGCTCGCCGGCCTGCGCGCCTACGACGACGCCCAGTACCCGCAGGCCGAGGCGCAGTTCCGGCAGGCGCTGCAGGCCGGCCTGGCCTCGCCGAAGGACCGCGCCGCGGCCCACAAGCACCTGGCCTTCATCACCTGCACCAGCCAGCGCACCAAGGAGTGCGAAGACGCCTTCCGTGCGGCGCGCGCCGCCGATCCGGCCTTCGCGCTGGGCAAGTCCGAGGCCGGCCACCCGCTGTGGGGCCCGGTCTACAAGCGCGTCTTGCCATAATCCGGCCCGCCCGGCGCACTCTGCGGCGTGGCCCTGCCCGCCGCCGATGAGCCTGCCCGACACCGCCCCGTTCCGTTTCAGCCTGCGCGTCTACTGGGAAGACACCGACGCCGGCGGCGTGGTCTTCTACGCCAACTACCTGAAGTTCTTCGAGCGCGCCCGCACCGAATGGCTGCGTGCGCTCGGCATCGGGCAGGAGGCGATGCGGCGCGAGACCGGCGCGATGTTCGTCGTCGTCGAGACCGCCGTGCAGTACCGCCAGCCGGCGCGGCTGGACGACCTGATCGAGGTCACCGCGCGCGTCGTCGACGGCAGCCGCACGACCATCGACCTCGCGCAGCAGGCGCTGCGCGGCGACACGCTGCTGGCCGAGGGGCGCATCCGCATCGCCTGCGTCGACGCGGGAACCTTCCGCCCGCGCCGCCTTCCGACCGACCTTCTCGAACGCTTGAGATGAACCAGGATCTATCGATCGTCACCCTCGTCACGCAGGCCAGCCTTGTCGTGCAGATCGTCATCGCCGGCCTGCTGCTGACCTCGCTCGGCAGCTGGACCGTGATCTTCGGCAAGCTGTTCGGCCTGCGCCGCGTGCGCGGCCGCAACGACGACTTCGAGCGCGAGTTCTGGGCCGGCAAGAACCTGACCGACCTGTACAACGATGCGACGCGGCGCTCCGAGTCGCCGCGCGGCGGCGCGGCGGTGGCGCCGCTGGAGCGCATCTTCGCGTCCGGCATGCGCGAGTTCATGAAGCTGCGCGAGCGCCGCGTGGTCGACGCGCTCGCGCTGCTCGACGGCGCCCGCCGCGCGATGCGCGCGAGCTTCCATCGCGAGATGGACGCGATCGAGTCCAACCTGTCGTTTCTCGCCTCGGTCGGCTCGGTGTCGCCGTACGTCGGCCTGTTCGGCACGGTGTGGGGGATCATGCATGCCTTCATCGGCCTGTCGAACCTGCAGCAGGTCACGCTCGCCACCGTCGCGCCGGGCATCGCCGAAGCGCTGGTCGCCACCGCGATCGGCCTGTTCGCTGCGATCCCGGCGGTGATCGCCTACAACCGCTTTGCGCGCGACATCGACCGCATCGCGATCCAGCAGGAGACCTTCATCGAGGAGTTCTCCAACATCCTGCAGCGCAACACCGGCCTGACGCCGGCCGCCGGCGCGCCGGCCGGCACGCGGTAGGCCGCCGCCATGCCCGCCGTCAGCCAGCGCGGCTCGCGCCGCCGCACGATCAGCGAGATCAACATGGTGCCGTTCATCGACGTCATGCTGGTACTGCTGATCATCTTCATGGTCAGCGCGCCGCTGATCACCACCGGGCTGGTCGACCTGCCCAGCGTCGGCAAGGCGCGCCGCCAGCCCGACCACGTCGTCGAACTGGTGATCGGCACCGACGAGTCCGTCAAGCTGCGCCTGGACGGCAAGGACCCGGCCCGGCTCGCGCTGCGCGACGTGGCGCAGCGCGTGCGCGAGGCGCAGGGCGGCAACGCCGACACGCCGGTCGTGATCTCGGCCGACCGCTCGGTCAAGTACGAAGCCGTCGTCAAGCTGATGGACACGCTGCAGAAGGCCGGCATCCAGCGCGTCGGGCTGGCGGTGAAGTCGACCGGGACCTGATCTCCGACCGCGATGAGCACCGCCACGCTGCAACGCGACGCGCTGATGCCCCGCCCGCCCGGCGGCATGGGCCGTGGGCTGGTGTTCGCGCTCGTCGCGCACGCACTGCTGATCGCGGCACTTTCGTTCGGCGTCAACTGGCATGCCAGCGAGCCCGAGGGCGTGGAGGCCGAGCTGTGGGCCTCGGTGCCGCAGATCGCCGCGCCGCGCGGCGCCGAGGTCGAACCCGCGCCGACGCCGCCGCCGACGCCTCCCGCTCCGGTGCCGACCCCCGCGCCCCCGCCGCGCCCCGCGCCCGAACCGGCCGCGAAGACGCCCGATCCGCAGATCGCGATCGAGCGCGATCGCGAGCGCCAGCGGCAGGAGAAGCTGAAGCAGGAGCAGGAACAGCAGCGCCGGGACAAGGAGCGCGCCGACAAGGAACGCCAGGACAAGGAGCGCGCCGAGAAGGAGCGCCTCGACAAGGCCCGCGCCGACAAGGCGGAGAAGGCCGAGGAGGCACGCCAGGCGGCGCTGCGCGACAAGGCACGCCAGGAGCAGCTTCGCCGCATGATGGGCCAGGCCGGCTCGCCCGGCGATCCGGCGGCCACCGGCGGCAGCACCGCTACCGGCAACGCGGCGCGCGATGCCGGGCCGTCCGCCGGTTACGCCGGGCGCATCAAGGCGCGCATCAAGCCGAATCTGTCGTTCCCGGACACGCTGTCGGGCAACCCGACCGTCGAGGTCGAGATCCGCGTCGCACCGGACGGCCGCATCCTCTCCAGCCGCGTCGTCAAGCCCAGCGGCGCGCGCGAGTGGGACGAGGCCGTGCTGCGCGCGATCGAGAAGACCGAGATGCTGCCGCGCGATATCGACGGCCGCGTGCCGTCGCCGATGGTGATCTCGTACCGGCTGCGCGACTGAGAAGCTCGGCTCACGGTTCCAGCACCAGATCCGCGACCCACGCCAGGCTGTGCCCCTGCGTGTTGTCGGCATCGGCGCCGACCGCCACCGCGGCGATCGGCGGCAATTCCGGCGCCTCGGCGCCGAACAACCGGTGGAAATCGGCCACGATGTCGCGCCGCTCGGCCGTCCACTGGTGCAGCGGGTCGTCGCCGCTGCGCAGCACCACGTAACGCAAGCGGCGGGTGAACGCGCTGTCGAGTTCGCTGCCGCGCGGCAGGTGCGCATCCCACACGTAGCAGACGGTGGCCGCGGGCAGCGGCACGTCCGACTGCGAGCGCAGCAGGCGCAGCATCTGGCGCTCGACGAAGGGCACGTTGTCGAGCGGCAGCTCCCACAGCACGCAGACCTTCACGGCCGTGTCGTCGCCGCCGCGGGTGTGCAGGTCGGCGGCCGGGTTCGGCGCGTCGACGCGCCCCTGCCACGACACGTGCCATGACGGCCCCAGTGCCTGGCCGGCCGGCAGGTTCAGCGGATGCACCAGGTTGCCGTAGGACAGCGAAGCCTCGACCCGCAGCCCGACATGGCCGGCCAGCTCGGCGACGCTGAAGCGGGTGAACGGCTTGCGCTGATGCGGCAACCCGACGACGCGCCACGGCGCCGACGGCGGCACCCCGGGTGTCACGCCCGGCGGCAGGCCGGCTGTCATCACCGGGATGTGGCCGGCGTGGGCCGCGGCGGGCGGCGATGGGGAGGATGGGGAGGATGGCGACACGGGCGCTGCCGCCACCGACGCTGCCACCGCCGGCGCGAGCGCCGATGCAGCGGGATCCGGCGCCACTGGCGCATGCACCGGCCCGGCCGCGGGCGGCGCCATGACGATCGACCCGGCCCCGCCGACGGGCTCCGGCGACCCGGCGGGAACGGACGTCGCGCCAGCGAACGGACGCAGCAGGTTGTCGGCCGACGCGCCGCCCGGCACCGCCACCGCCATCGCGGCCACGATCGCGACCCGCAGTGCGACGCCGTTCAACGGCGTCGAGCGCGCGACGAACCGAGAAAGCGCCCGCGTCGCGGCGCACCCGGCCCGCCGATCCCGCTCCACGCGCCACCGACGAACACCGCCCGGCACGATCCGGCCGGCCCGCGACGGCGCGGGCCCGAGGCGCGAATTCAGGGACGGCACCGGCATGGCGGCCGATCATGACGGCCGGGCGCCGACCCTGTCGCCGGCCGGGGTGCGCGACAGCTCCGGATCAGCTCCGGCGCGACGCCATCGGCGCCACGGCAGCGGGAGAAGCCGGCGCATCGCCGAGCAGGCGCCGGCGCAGCCATGGCGCGACGAACCGGTCCGCCGACCAGCCGCCGGGCCCCCACAGCAGCAGGCCGGCGAGCAGGCTGCCCCAGAACACGTGCTGCTGCAGCGCGGCATCGGCGATGTCCGACAGGCTGGCCACCGCGATGAGGTTGACGACGAACAGCCCGGCCGCGGCGAAACGCCCGCCGAGGCCCAGCACCAGCAGCACCGGCAGGCCGATCTCGCCGATCGTGCCGAGCCAGGCAGCCACGTTCGGATCGAGCAGCGGCACGTGGTACTCGTCGTGGAACAGCGCCAGCGTGATGTCCCAGTCGCGCAGCTTGGTCAGCCCGGAACGGAAGAACACGCTGCCGACGTACCAGCGCGCCAGCAGCTGTGCCGCCGGCCGGGCGAGCGCGAGGCGATCGATCGCGGCCTCGGCGAACAGCCACAGGCGGGCGACCACCGACGGGCGGGTGGGAACGGACGGGCGGGCGGCGAGGTGCGATTGCTGCGGCATGTCGGGTCTCCGGTTCATGCCGGTTCGTCGCCCCGGCACGCGATTCCTTTCAGCCCGCCGTCGCGCAATGCACCCGCCAGCCAGGCACCGAAATCGAAGTCCGCCGCGGCGCGTTCGAGCATCGAGCCCAGGTCCCGGCCGGCGAACAGGTCGCGCATCCACGCGGCGCTCGGCGCATCGAGCCGGCGCGGTATCGCGCGCAGCCCGCGTCGGGCGACCCAGACGGCGTCGCCCTCGCCGCGGTCGATCGCGGCACGCACCGCAGCGAAGCGGGCGTCGGTGTCGCCGTCGGTGTCGGCGCCGGAGTCCGCAATCGCGCCACCCGCCGGTGCAGCCGTTCCCGCGCCATCGGCAGCGTGCGCCGCATGGATGCGTGCGATCGGCCAGCGCGACTCGATCAGCGCGCTGCCCGGCAGCAGTTCGATGACCAGCAACGACGGGTCGGTGTCGCCCAGGCGCTCCAGCGATGCGACGTCCAGCAGCTCGTCGGCGGCACGCTCGCAGGCGTGCAGCGCCCAGTCGAGCCGGGCACAGTCGCCGAGCCAGGGCCAGTCGCCGAGCTGGGGATGGGCATCGATGAAGCCGGCCAGGCCCTCGCCCCACTCGCCGAGATCGCCGCGCCGCGGCGGCTCGGCGCGCCAGAACTCGCGCGCGAGGTGGGCGAAATCGTCGTCGCCGAGCATTGCCTGCACGGTCGGATGGGCGGCGGCCAGCGCCTGGGCGGCAGTCACTTCGCCGTTGGCGCGGTATGCACCCAGACCGCGCAGCGCCCGCGCGCCCGCCTCGCGGACGCCCAGCGTCGACGTGTCCGCCTGCTCGGCGAAGATCGCCGCCACCAGCCGCTGCTGGCGCCGCGCCTCGTCGTCGGCCGCCCCGCTCAAGCCGCGTCCCTCGCGGCGCGCGCCAGCCGTTCGCTGGCAGCGTCCGCCTCGGCCAGCAGCACCGGCAGCGGCGGCACGTCGGTGTCCCATTCGATGAGCGTCGGCACCGGCCCGCAGCGCGCCAGTGCATGCTCGTAGACCGCCCAGACGCCGGGGCGCACGCGGCTGCCGTGGTCGTCGATGACGATCTCTTGCGCGTCGCAATACCCGGCCAGGTGGATCTCGCCGACGATCTCCGGCGGCAACGCATCGACGAACGCGCGGCAATGGGCCCGCGGGTCGGCCACGCCGAGGTTCAGCGCATTGACCATCAGGTTGTTGACGTCCAGCAGCATGCCGCAGCCGCTGCGCCGGCACAGCGCGGCGAAGAATTCCGGCTCCGGGATGCGGTCGTCGTCGAAAGACAGGTAGGCCGACAGGTTCTCGACCAGGATCGGCCGCGCCAGACGGTCCATCACGCGCGACACGTTGGCGCACAGGATGTCCAGCGCGCCGTCGGTGTAGGCCAGCGGCAGCAGGTCGTTGGCGTGGATCGTGCCGCCGGGCCGCTCGACACGCGCGAAGCAGGCATGGTCGGACACGCGGGCCGGCTCGATGCGGCGCACCAGCCGTTCGAGCCGGTCGAGGTGCCAGGCGTCGACGCCGGCCGCCGAGCCGAGGGCCAGGCCGACGCCGTGCAGGCTGATCGGAAGCTGCCGGCGCACGCCGTCCAGCACCGCCAGCGGCGCGCCGCCGTCGGCGTAGAAGTTCTCGGAATGGACTTCGAGGAAGCCCACCGCCGGCGTCTCGCGCGCCACCTCCGCGTAGTGCGGGTGGCGCAGGCCGATGCCGGCACGCGGCGTGGCATCGGCCAACGACGGCAGCGGCGGCATCGAGGGGCTTCCCGGTCAGGACTTCTTCATCATCATCTTGGCCTCGTCGGCCGTCTTGCCGCCCATCTTCTGGCAGGTGCCCTTGGCGACGTACTTCCATTCGTCGGCGCCCATCTCGTTCTTCGACTGGCCGGCGCACGAATGCGAGCCCGAGAGGTTCTTGCAGTCGTTCTGGCCGGCCTTGGCGATGCCGAAGCACTGCTCCTTCTCGCCGTCGGCGGCCTGCGCGGCGGACAACAGGCCGAGGGCGAGCACGGAAGCGAGGGCGGTCGAGGCGATCAGGCGTTGCTGGTTCATGGTGGGCTCCTGGAGTGACGGGGTCGGTAACCGGTGGGTGGAGGTGGAAGGAATTGTGTCGCCGGCGGGGCGCCATGTGACGACGAATCTGGGTCGCCGGGCGCGCCGACTCCTTACACGCCGTCACGCACCGGGATGTTCGCGGCCGGCGTGCTGGCCATGGGGTCGCGGCGAACAGGCGCGCCCGAGCATGTTCAAATCCGCCGGTTTCGTCCTGATCCTCTGCCGCTGCGCCACTTGCCGTGCCGACCTCGACCTGCGTTCCCGCTCCCGCCCGCACCACCCGCGATCACCGCCGCACCGGGTCGGGTGTCGACCGCTCATGACGGCGCGTCCCGTGCCGACCGGTGCGCCGATGTCCGGGGCGGCCTGGCCACACGCGTCGGCGGCAATGTCGACGCCGGTACCGCATCCCGAACTGGTGGTCTGCGACGAATGCGACGCGGTCCACCGACGCATGCCGCTCGGCCCCGGCGAAGTCGCGAACTGCCGCCGCTGCGGCAGCGTGCTGGGGCGCGGCGAGCGCCTGTCGTTGCAGGCGCAGTTGGCGCTGGCGCTCGGTGCGCTGCTGTTCCTGCTGCTCGGCAACCTGTCGCCGATCGTCACGCTGCAGACGCGCGGGCAGGAGATCCCGGTCACGCTGCCCGCCGCCATCGCCCACACCTGGCAGACCGGCGAGGCGCTGGTTGCCATGCTGACCGCCGCCACCGCGCTCGCGATGCCGCTGACGGTATTGGTGCTGCGGCTGTACGTGCTGGCGGCGCTCGCCGCCGGGCGGGTGCCCGCCGGCTTCGTGCCGGCGATGCACCTGCTGCGGCTGGCCACGCGCTGGAGCATGGTCGAGGTGTTCATGCTGGGCACGCTGATCGCCATCGTGCGCAGCGCCGGCATGGTCGGCGTGATCCCGGGCGTCGGCATCTTCTCGTACGCGATGGTGACGCTGCTGCTGGCTTCGATCACCGCCGCCGGCCTGCACCGGCTGTGGGACGTGGCCAGCGGATTGCAAGCGTCGCACCATGCCTGGGTGATGGCGCCGGCGGGCGTTCACGAGGGCCGCGCCGCTGCCTCGGAGCCCATTGACGCCGACGCGCCCGTGCCGCCCTCCGCCATCGTCGAACCGAACCCTGCCGCACCGGCCACGGCAGCGCCCTGCCTCGCTCACCGGCAGCGGCTGTACAGCTGCGCCGTCTGCGGGCTGGTCACTCAGGATCGCCGGCCGGCGGCTGCGTTCGTGCCGGCCGGCACCGGCTCCGCGGCCGCCATCGACCCGGATCCCACGCTCCCCGCCCCGCACTGCCCGCGTTGTGCCGGCGCCCTGCACCACCGCACGCCGGACAGCCTGCAGCGCACCTGGTCCTTCCTGCTCGCCGCGGTGATCCTGTACCTGCCCGCCAACCTGCTGCCGATCATGACGACCACCAGCGTGCTCGGCACCGGCCGGCACACCATCCTCGGCGGCATCGGCGAGCTGTGGCACGTCGGCTCGTGGGCGCTCGCGATCATCGTGTTCATCGCCAGCATCGCCGTGCCGATCCTGAAGATCATGGTGCTGGCGATGCTGGCGTGGACCTCGCAGCGGCGCTCGCGCGAGCAATCGCTGCTGCGCACGCGGCTGTACGGCATGGTCGAGACGATCGGCCACTGGTCGATGCTCGACGTGTTCGTCGTCGTGCTGCTGGTCGGCATGATCCGCTTCGGCGCCTTCGGCGGCGTCGAGCCCGAGCCCGGCCTGCTCGCCTTCGGCGCGGTGGTGGTGCTGACGATGCTGGCGTCGTCGAGCTTCGACCCGCGCCTGCTGTGGCCGGACGAGCCTCCCTCGCCCACCGGGCCGGGAAGTGCGCAATGAGTGATTCGACACCGACCCCCGCCGCGCCGCTGGATCCGGCGCAGGGCCCCCCAGCCCGGCCGACAGACGATTTGCCGTCCGTCGCCCCCGTGACCACCCGCCGCCGGCGCTGGCCGTCGATCGTCTGGCTGGTGCCGGCGGTGGCGCTGCTGGTCGGCATCTCGCTGCTGGTGCAGGCGGTGCTGCAGAAGGGGCCGACGGTGACGATCGAGTTCCGCACCGCCGAAGGGCTGACGCCGGGCAAGACCGAGGTCCGCTACAAGGAGGTCAGCGTCGGCCGGGTCGAGACGGTGCGGCTGTCGAAGGACCGCCGGCGCGTGCAGGTGACGGTGCAGCTCGACCGGTCGGTGTCGAGCATCGCGGTCGCCGACACGCGGTTCTGGGTCGTGCGGCCGCGCATCGGCACCGGCGGCGTCAGTGGGCTCGGCACGCTGCTGTCGGGCGCCTACATCGGTGTCGACGCCGGCACTTCGGAAGAGGCGCAGACCAGCTTCACCGGCCTCGAAACGGCGCCGCTGGTGCTGCGCGGCGAGCCCGGCCGCAGCTACGTGCTGCGCGCGCCCGACCTCGGCTCGCTGGACGTCGGCTCGCCGGTGTTCTACCGGCGCGTGCGCGTCGGCCGCGTCGTCGGATACACGCTCGATGCCGAGGCCGACCTGATGTCGATCCAGATCTTCGTCGAGGCGCCGTACGACCGGCTGGTGACGGCGACCACGCGCTTCTGGAACGCCAGCGGCGTCGACCTGACGCTGAACGCGAACGGCCTGACGCTGAACACGCAGACGCTCGCGTCGGTGATCGAGGGCGGCATCGCGTTCGAGCGTGCGCCGGGCGACACGCCGCTGCCGGCGGCCGACAGCGGATCGCACTTCTTCCTGTACGACGACCGCAAGAGCGCGATCGCGCCGCCCACCGGCCCGCCGATGGCGGTGCGCATGGTGTTCGACCAGAGCGTGCGCGGGCTGACCGTCGACGCGCCGCTGGACTTCCTCGGCATCGAGGTCGGCACCGTGCGCTCGGTGCGGCTGGACTACGACCGCCTGCGCAAGCGCTACCCGGTGGTCGTCGAGGCCGACCTGTACCCGCTGCGGCTGCGCGCGGTGCGCAACGCCTCCGGCGGCGAACCGCGCAGCGAGAACAACCCCGACCAGGCGCTGCTGCGCCGGCTGGTCGAGCGCGGGCTGCGGGCGCAGTTGCGCACCGGCAACCTGCTGACCGGCCAGCTTTACGTGGCGCTCGACTTCATCGCCAAGGACGGCGGCAACGGCGTCGAACTGGTCGGCGGCACGCCGACGATCCCCACCGTGCCCGGCACGCTGAACGAGCTGCAGCAGCAGGTCGCCGAGAT
Source organism: Piscinibacter sp. (assembly GCA_044223035.1). GTDB lineage: Bacteria > Pseudomonadota > Gammaproteobacteria > Burkholderiales > Burkholderiaceae_C > JBGAMJ01. Next base: position 6,067 of record JBGAMJ010000120.1, on the reverse strand, counting down.
CGTCGCGCGCATCAGCAAGCTGCCGCTCGAGGAGATCGGCCAGGACCTGCGCGGCACGCTCGCCGGCGTGCAGCAGACGCTGGCCGAGGTGCGCCGCTCGATCGGCACGCTGACGCCCGAGGCGCAGCGCGCGATGGACGAGGTGCGCACCACGCTCGGCTCAGTGCAATCCTCGCTGGCGCAGATCGACCGCAACCTGGTCGACCCGTCGGCACCGGTGCAGCGCAATGTCGAGCAGACGATGGCCGAGCTGCAGCGCGCGGCGCAGTCGATGCGCGTGCTGATGGACTACCTGCAGCGCCACCCGGACGCACTGCTGCGCGGCAAGCAGGCCGATCCTCCCCTTCCGACGACCGAGGCGCCGCGATGAGATCGACCTTCCTGCCCGGGCGCTGGCGGCACCCAGCGGCGCTGGCGCTGCTCGTGCTGGCCGGCGCCTGTTCGTCGCCGGCGCCGATCCGCCTGCACACGCTGCTCGACAGCGCGCCAGTCACCGGCCGCGCACCGGAGGCCTTGCCGGTCGCGATCGAGCTGGCGCCGGTCGCGGTGCCGCCGCAGGTCGACCAGCCGCAGTGGCTGGTGCGCAGCGCCGACGATTCGCTGCTCGAACTCGAACAGGACCGCTGGGCCGCGCCGCTGCGCGACGAACTGCGCGGCGCGCTGGCCGATCGCCTCGCGCGACGCTGGGCCGCCGTCGATGCGGCCTGGCAGCCGCCGGCGCCGGGCGTCACGGTGTGGCGCGTGCGGGTCGACGTGCTGCGGCTCGAATCGCTGCCCGGCCGCGAGGCCCGTCTCGAAGCGGCGTGGACGCTGTCGCCCTCGGGCGGCGGTGCCGGCAGCCTGGCCTGCCGCAGCGTGCAGGTCGAGCCGGTGGCGCCGGGTACCGCGGCGCTGGCGCAGGGCCACCGGCGCGCCGTCGCCGCGCTGGCGGATGCGATCGGCGAGCGGCTGGCGGCGCTGACGCGCGGCGAGATGCCGCGCTGCCCGGGCTGAGCGCGCGTCCCGGGCTGGCCAGGCGGACGGGGCTTCCCGGGCCGCGGTCGGATACGCGTGACGCCGGCGCCGATCGGCCGCGGATCAGGCGGCGTCGGCGTTGTCGGGCGCGTCGAACAGCGCCTGCAAGCGCCGGTCGAGCCGTTCGGAGAGCGCCGGCTCGGCCGGCAGCGTGATGCCGAAGGCGTCCTGCAGCAGCGCGCGCAGTTCGTCGGGCGAGCCGATGCGGCGGCGCTCGCTGGGGCCGCCGAGCGGGTGCACCGCGAAGTCGCGATCGAACAGCGCCAGCCGGCGGCCCGGCTGAACGCGGGCCGCCACCAGGTGCGCCACGAAGCGCGACGCCGGGTCGTGCGACAACTGGTAATTCGCCGCCTCGTCGTCGATCGGGTGCTGCGTGCGCTCGTCGAATCGGTACAGCGTCCGCCAGGCGCCGTCGACGGCAGCCTGCAGGCGCCAGTCGCCGCCAGCCGACGGCGGGTCGCGATGCAGCCGGAACGGCTCGTGCGGCGTGCGCTGCTCCGGGCCCTCGATCAGGCGCAGCGTGCCGGTCAGCGTCAGCCCGCCGAAACCCACGTCGACGACCAGCGGCAGGTCGTCGACGCCGTCGACGTGCAGCAGCAGGTGGCTGCGCGGCGTCAGCGCGTCGTCCGGCTGCGTCCACAGCACGCGCGCCGCCCATCCACCGACACGAAAGCCGATCGCCGACAGCACCGCGGCGAACAACCGGTTCTGCTCAAAGCAATAGCCGCCGCGACCGGATTCGACCAGCTTGCGCTGCAGCTCCGCCGGCGCCAGCCGCACCGGCAGGCCGAGGAAGGGGTTCAGGTTCTCGAACGGGATCGCCGCGGTGTGCGCCGTGACGAGTCGCTGCAGCGTCTCGCGGTCGGGCCGCAGCGTGCCGGTCGGGCCGGCGATGCCGACGCGGCGCAGGTAGGCGTCGAGGTCGATCGGATGGCTCATCGTGATTCCCGGGGGGCGGAAGGGGTGCGCCTCGGGGCGCGGCGCCGACTATCGCACGGTCGTTCGCTGCGCATCGCCCGAGTCGCGGGGGCATCGCCGACGCTGCCGCGCAGCGCGGAAACCCCGGCGCTACACTGATCGATTGCCGATGCGCGCCCAGGCGGTTCCGAGTGGCGCGCCGCGTTCCGACAGGCGACAGGTGCCCATGCAGCCCCATCCGACGACCACCTCCTCCTCGCTTCCGGTGCTCGACGCGACGCACTCCCGGGCCATCGCCGAATCCCACGAACGCTGTCGCGCACTCGGATTGCGCGTCCACGAAACCCCCGACCTGAGCCTGCTGATCCGGGCCGACCTGCGGCAGGCGCAGGATCGCAACCACCGCCTCTGCGAACACGCGATGCCGGTGATGGAGATGCTGTGGGAACAGCTCTCGCACACCCACAGCATGGTCGTGCTCACCGACACCCAGGGCACCGTGCTGCACGCGCTGGGCGATGCCGGCTTCCTCGAGCGCGCGCACCGCGTGGCGCTGGCGCCGGGGGCCGTCTGGTCCGAGGCCAACAAGGGCACGAATGCGGTCGGCACCGCGCTGATGGACGAACTGCCGACCGTGGTGCACGCGCGCGAACACTACCTGAGCGCGAACCATTTCCTGACCTGCTCGGCGGCGCCGATCTTCGACCATGCCGGCCGCGTGCTCGGCGTGCTCGACGTTTCCGGCGACCAGCGCAGCTACCACCCGCACACGCTGGCGCTGGCGCGCATGTCGGCGCGGCTGATCGAGAACCAGTGGTTCAGCGACCGCTTCCGCCACGGGCTGAAGCTGCACCTGCATCCGTCGGTGATCGGGCTGGGCACGGTGCAGGAGGGCGTCGTCGCGATCGATGCCGATGGGCGCGTGCTCGGTGCCAACCGCTGCGCGCTCGCGCTTCTCGGCCGCAGCGCCGCGAGCCTGCGGCACGACAGCGTCGAATCGATCTTCGGCATCTCGCTCGCGCAGATGGTCGACCACGCACGCCACGCCGGCGACCAGCCGATGACGCTGGTCACCGGCGCGCCGGCGCTGATGCACGAGCCGGCGCGCACGCAGGCGCTGCCGATGTGGGCCGCCGAACCCGGCCAGCTCGCCAGCGAACGTTCGCCGCTGGCCCGTACCGGCGCGACGACGCGGGTGTTGCACGCCAAGGTCACGCTCGACGCGAGCGGGCTCGCGCGCGCCCCGGTGGCGCTGGGCGAACTGCCGGTGGTGCGCGAACCGATGCCGGCCGAGCCGCCCGCCGGCAACCCGCCGATCACGCTGCGCGAACGCGAGGTCGAAGCGGTGCGCCAGGCGGTCGACGCCGCCGGCGGCAACATGACGCGTGCCGCCCGCGCCCTGGGCATCGGCCGCAGCACGCTGTACCGCAAGCTGCGCCGCGACGCCAGCGAACCGGCCTGACGCGCCTGACGTGACGCGCCGGACCTGAAGCGCCCGGCCAGACTCGCCCGGCCAGACTCGCCCGGCCAGAGGCGCGGCCGGCGTGCCCCGGCCGATCGGCCTCGAACGGTGGGCGTCGGCGAGGCCGCCCCGGCGCTCAGTGCCCGCCCAGCCGGCGGTGCGCGCGCCGCAGCGACATCACCACCAGCACCACCAGCACCGGCAGCGCCAGGCCGACGATCAGGTCGGGCTCGATCTTCAGCCCACCGGCCTTGACGCCCTTGGCCGTGTAGCCGATCAGCCCGGCCAGGTAGTAGACGATCGCGGCGACGGACAGCCCTTCCACCGTCTGCTGCAAGCGCAACTGCAGCTTCGCGCGGCGGTCCATCGACGCCAGCAGCGCCTGGTTCTGGCGCTCCCGCGTGATCGCGACGCGCGTCGCCAGCAGGCTGCTGGCGCGGGCGACGCGCTCGGACAGGTCGTGCAGCCGCTGTGCGCTGGCGTTGCAGGTCGCGACCGCCGGTGCGAAACGCCGCGCCATGAACTCCTGGATCGTCTGGATGCCCGACAGCCGCCGCTCGCGCAGCTCGCCGATGCGGGTGGCGACCAGCGCGTCGTACGCCCGGCAGGCGCCGAAGCGGAACTGGTTCGTCGCCAGCTCGGTCTCGACCTCGGCCGCCAGCCGCGTCAGGCGCTGCATCAGCGCCTCGTCGTCGTCGGTCTCGGTGCCGATGCGCTCGGTCAGCGCGGACAGCGCGTCCTCGAAGCCGGGCAGCCGGTTCGCCACCCGGCGCGCCACCGGCAGTGTCAGCAGCGCCATCATCCGATAGGCCTCGATCTCGAACAGCCGCTGCAGCATGCGGCCGGCCTGGCGCGGTGTCAGCGAGCGGTCGACGAGCAGGAAGCGCGCACAGCCGTCGGCGTGCATGCGGAAGTCGGTGTACGCGAGGCCGGCGCCCTCGCCCAGTTCGGAGCCGACCAGCATGTTGCCCTCGAACAGTTCGGTCGAGAGTTGTGCCGGGTCGATCGGCGTGTCGTCGCCACGCACGATCTTCGCGTGGGCGGCGAACAGCGTCTGGCCCGGCACCTTGGCCAGCCAGCCCGGCGGAAGCAGGGTCGCCGGCGGCTCGCTGAACGGACGCGGGCTGAGGCCGGGCGCGATCACGATGTAGCTCGAGAACTCGCCGTGGCGCTCCCACTTGAGCTGGATCGGCCCGATGCGGGTGCTGAAATGGCGGTCGGTGGCGTGCGGCGGCGCGGCGCCGAACTGGCGGCACAGCGTCTCCAGGTGCGCCAGCTCGGCAGCGCGCGATTCCGCGCCGATCAGCACCGCGACGTAGGTCGCGCGCGACGGCGTGTCCAGCGATTCGGGCGGACGGGCATGAACCTCGTTCGCAAGTTCCAGGCGCGTATCGTGGTCGGGCGGCAGCAAGCGCGTCATCGGCGATCCCCTCCTGAGCGCCCCCAGGACCGGGCCACGCCCGGTCCGCCCCCCGCGGGGGTCAAGAAAATCGGGGGCGGCCCGGCGTTTCCTTGAGAAGCGGGGCGCGAGCGTATCACCCCGGCGGCCGGGAATCGGCGTCGTCCAAGGCGCTTTGAGCGAATTCGCGCCGCGCCGGCCGGCGCGGCCTTCAGCGCTTGCGCCGCGCCTTCGGCGGCCGCAGCGCCTCGAAGGCCTCGTCGAGCTCGACGACGCTGCCCGACGCGTTGGCCTGGTAGCCGGCCAGGTGGTTGATCGCGGCCTTGTAGGCGTCGCTGCGCAGCACCGCCAGCATCTTCTGCATCAGCGGCGCGGCGAGCGCCTTCTCGTCGCACAGCAGGAAGTAGCGCTCGGTCTGGTTCGGGATGAAGTCGAGCCGGAACTTGCGTGCCGGCGTCTCCAGCCCGTAGCCGGCGTCGGCCATGCTGCTGGCGACGAAGGCCGCCACCGCCGCGTGGGTGTACTCGCACTGATCGTAGCCGCGAAGCTGCGACGGCTCGATGCGCTCCTTCGCCAGCAGCAGGTCGAACAGGAACCGCGTGCCGGAGCCGACCTGGCGGTTGATGAAGCGCACGCCGGGGCGCGTCAGGTCGTTCAGGTCGTAGATCTTCTTCGGGTTGTCGGGCGCCACCATCAGGCCCTGGTGGCGGGTGGCGACGTGGATGATCTTGCGCATGCCCGGCACCAGCCATTCGGCGTAGTGCGCCACCGTGGCGGCCTCGAACTCGCCGATCGGCACGTGGAAGCCCGCCACGTCGCAGGCGCCGCCGTCCAGCGAGGCCAGCGCCTCGCGGCTGCTGCAGTAGCGCAGTTCGGTCGGCACGCCCTGGTCGGACAGGAAGCCGTGCAGCGCCTCGACCGCGAAGCCGTGGCTGGCGTGGATGCGCAGCACGTTGGGCGCCGGCGCCAGCACCTTCTCGATCTCCGCCAGCAGTTCCGACGCCAGCGAATCGAGCAGCGGCGACAGCCGGGCGTGGATCCGCCTGTCGGCCCAGACCAGCTTGTCGCCCAGCGCCGTCAGCCGCGAACCCTTGCCGCGCTCCATCGCCAGCAGCGGCTCGCCGAACAGCGTCTCGCCCTGGCGGATCAGCTCCCAGGCGTGGCGGTACGAGACGCCGGTCGCCTGGCATGCCGACGACAGGCTGCCATGCTCGTGCACCTGCACCAGCAGGTCGATCACGCGCGGCGCCAGCGCGGCGCCACCGGAACGGCGT
>JBGAMJ010000119.1:0-16757 GCA_044223035.1 Piscinibacter sp. | reverse complement strand
CGCGGCGCTGCGCATGTTCCAGCGTCTCGAGCACGAAGATGCCGGCGCCCTCGCCCAGCACCAGGCCGCGGCGGTTCCTCGAGAACGGGCGGCAGGTGTCGTCGGCGAGCACGCGCATCGCCTCCCAGGCCTTGGTCACGCCGCGCGTGATGCAGGCTTCGGTACCGCCGGTGACGGCCACGTCGACCAGCCCGGAGCGCAGCATCATCAGCGACTGCGCCATCGCGTGGTTGGCCGACGCGCAGGCGCTGACCACCGCGAAGGCCGGCCCGCGCGCGCCGAACTCCATCGCGATCTGCGACGCCGGCGCGTTGGCCATCAGCCGGATGATCGTGAACGGATGGACCCGCGGGTTGCCCTCGCCGTACAGGCGCTGGGCGGACTGGTCGTGCGTCATCTCGCCGCCGACGCCGGTGCCGACGATCACCGCGGTGCGCATCGACAGCGGCTCGGCGCGCAGGTCGAGCCCGGCCTGGCCGACAGCCTCGCGCGCCGCCACCAGCGCGAACTGCGACACCGTGTCGAGCAGCGGCAGGCGTTTGTCGTCGAAGTGCGCGCTGGGGTCGAAGCCCTTGACCTCGGCGGCGATCGGCGCGCGCAACTCGGCCGCGGGCACGCGGGTGATGCCGGCGATGCCGTCGCGGCCCTCGCGCATCGCGGCCCAGGTGGTGGTGGCGTCGAGCCCCAGCGGGCTGACGCAGCCGATGCCGGTGACGACCACGCGCTGCGCGGCGCCGCGGCCCGGCGCCGCCGGTTTCTGCCCGGCGGCCATCAGGCCGCGCCCGCCTTGGCGGCGACCAGGCGCTCGACGCCCTGCACGAGCTGGCCGACGGTGCCGGTCTCGTAGTTGGCCTCTTGCTCGGGGATCGAGATGTTGTAGCGGTCCTCGATCTCGAAAATGATCTGGATCGCGTCGAGCGAATGCACGTCCAGCGCCGCGAGCGTCGATTCGAGCGTGATGCGGTCGCGCTCGATCGAGCCCTCCTTGGCGATGATGTCGAAGACGGTCTGCTCGATGGTACTCATGTGTCGCTGTGGTTTCGCGGGCAGCGGCGGGTGGCTGCCGGTCCGGTGGCGGGTGGAGGGACTCCCGGCGGACGGCCCGGACGGTACCGCCGGGCGGGCCGCTATTATCGGGCTGCACCGGCGTGAAACCTCCCCGTACTTCGCCGGACGCGGCGATTATCCGGGTCAGCCCGCCCCCGGTTCGTGCGCCTTCCTGCGCCTTCCTGCGCCTTCTTCCGCCTCGCTCGCGCCCCGGCGCGCCCCACGCTGCCCGATGACCGCGCCGATCGCCCTGCTGTGGCTGCTCAACCTCGTGCTGGACACCACCGGCCAGCTCGCGTTCAAGGCCGCCGCCAGCGATGGCGGCGCCGGCGCCGAGTGGACCTGGCGACGCATGGCGCGCCGGCCCTGGGTCTGGCTCGGCGTCGGCTGCTACTGCGTCGAGTTCCTGACCTGGCTCGCGTTCCTGACGCTGGTGCCGCTGTCCGAAGGCGTGCTGCTTGCCTGCGTCAACATCGTCAGCGTGATGCTGGCCGGGCGCTGGTTGTTCGGCGAGCGGCTGAGCCCACTGCGAACGGTCGGCATCCTGTTGATCGCGGCCGGCGTCGCCGTCGTCGGGATCGGTTGAGGCCAGGATGCGACTGCGCTACAACTCGATCGGTTTCCTGGTGCTGATGGCGCTGGACACCACCGCCCATGTGTTCTTCAAGCTCGCCGCCAACCGTGCCGCGCCGCTGGAAGCCGATCTCGACTGGGCGCTGCGGCTGTTCGGCGCGCCGTGGGTGTACGGCGCGGTCGCCTGCTACATCGCCACCTTCTTCGTCTGGATGACGCTGCTGCGGCACGCGCCGATCGGCCCGGCATTCGCCGCCTCGCACCTGGAGGTGCTGGGCGTGCTGGTCGCGTCGGTGTGGGTGTTCGACGAGACCGTCAGCGCGCGCCAGCTCGGGGGCGCGGCGCTGATCGTCGCCGGGATCGTCTGCCTGGCGTTCAGCGAGTCGCGCGAGGCCGCCCCGGCGGAAGCAGCGGAAGCGGCGGACGCGGCGAGCCCTCGACACCCTTGACATCGATCAACGACGGGCAACACTTCAGGGGGAACACTGCGGTGCGACGGGCGTCGAACCGTTCGTGCCCACCGTCTTGAGGAGGTCCCATGTTCCACCGCATCCTGGTTCCCACCGATGGTTCCGACATCACCGAGAAGGCCGTGCAGACGGCGATCGGCTTGGCGAAGTCCCTGGGCGCGACGCTCTACACGATCAGCGTGAAGGAGCCGTTCCCGTACAGCGCGATCTCGGAAATGCAGCCGACGCCGCCGCAGGAATTCTTCGATGCGCAGGAGCGCATCGCGTCCAAGCGGGTGCAGGCGGTGCGCGATGCCTGCGGTGCCGCCGGCATCGCCTGCGAGGCGCACACGATCGAGGCGCTGCACCCCTGGGAGGCGATCATCGACCACGCCAAGCGCAACGAATGCGACCTGCTGGTGATGGCGTCGCACGGCCGCCGCGGTGTCTCGGCACTGCTGCTGGGCAGCGAGACGCAGAAGGTGCTGACGCACACGACGATCCCGATCCTCGTGGTGCGTTGATTCGTGAGCTGACTCGGGCGATCGCGGATCTTCGCCCGGGGTCGGCGCCCCCTCTCAGTGTTCGTGCAGGAACCGCGTCGCCACGATCACGATCGACAGCCCGCCGGCCAGCCAGGCCAGTTGCGCCGCCGTGTCCTTCATCGACAGGCGGTGCTGCAACTGCGGGATCAGGTCGGCCACCGCCACGTAGACGAAGCTGCTGGACGCAACGACCAGCAGGTACGGGAACAGCGCCTCCCACGGCCCGACGATGAAGTAGCCGATCACGCCGCCCACCACCGCCGCCAGCCCCGAGACCGCGTTGTAGAGCAGCGCCTTGCGGCGCGACAGCCCGGCGTTCAGCAGCACGATGTAGTCGCCCACCTCCTGCGGGATCTCGTGCGCGATGATCGCCAGCGCGGTCACCGTGCCCAGCCGCGTGTCCGACAGGAAGGCGGCGGCGATGATGATGCCGTCGCAGAAGTTGTGGATGCTGTCGCCCAGCAGCACCGACCAGCCGCCGCGCCCGGCCTGGTGCGCATCGAAGCCGTGGTGGTGGTGGTGCTCGTCGTTCTCGTGGTGGTGCTGGTGGCGGTACAGCTCCGCCTTCTCGAGCAGGAAGAAGAACAGCAGCCCGCCGAGCAGCGTCGCGAACAGGCTCTGCGGGCTGGCATGGCCCTCGAAGGCCTCCGGCAGCACGTTCAGCAGCGCGGTGCCCAGCAGCACGCCGGCCGACAGGCTGACGAGGTGGCGCACGACGCTGGTCAGCACGCTGACCGTCAGGCTCGCCGCGACGACGACCGACAGCAGGCCGCCCATGAAGGTGGCGAACACGATGTAGAAGAGCGTCATCGGGGGTGATCGGCGGTCAGCGGGGTTCGGCGGCAGTGACGGCCGGGCGCGCCGCGCACGGGCGGCGCGCCAGCCTGCCGTCACGGCCCAAGCGCGGCCTCAGGCGACGCCCTGGGCCTGGAACCAGGCGATGCAGCGCTTCCAGCCGTCTTCGGCCGCTTCTCGGCGATAGCTCGGCCGGTAGTCGGCATGGAAGGCGTGCGGCGCGTCCGGGTAGACGACGAAGTTCGACTTCTTCGCCGCCGCCGACCCGGCTGCCAGCGCCGCCTTCATGCGCTCGACGGTGTCGAGCGGGATGCCCGCGTCGGCGCCGCCGTACAGCCCGAGCACCGGCGCGTGCAGCGAAGCCGCCACGTCCACCGGGTGCTTCGGCTGCAGCGGCGTGGCGTCGCCGGCCAGCCGCCCGTACCAGGCGACGCCGGCGCGCAACGTCGGGCTGTGCGCGCCGTAGAGCCAGGTGATGCGCCCGCCCCAGCAAAAACCGGTGATGCCCAGCCGTGCCGTGTCGCCACCCTGCGTCGCAGCCCAGGCGACGGCGGCGTCCAGGTCGGACATCACCTGCGCATCGGGCACCTTGGACACCACCTCGGCGACCAGCTTCGGGATGTCGGTGTAGGCCTTCGCGTCGCCCTGGCGCACGAACAGCTCGGGCGCGATCGCCAGGTAGCCGAGCTTGGCGAAGCGCCGCGCGACATCGGCGATGTGCTCGTGCACGCCGAAGATCTCGGAGATCACGAGCACCACCGGCAGGTGGCTCCGGCCGGCCGGCGCGGCGCGGTAGGCCGGCATCGCGAAGCCGCCGGACGGGATCGTCACCGGCCCGGCGACCAGCCCGGCGCCGTCGGTCGAGAGGGTCTGGGCCGTCACCGGCTGCACCGCGGCGGCGAAACCCGTGCCGACGGCGGTCTGCATGAAGCTGCGTCGCCCGGAATCGAGTGTCTGCGGGGGGAAATCGGTGCGCAGCATGCGGGAACTCCTGGGATCGATTGGCGTGCGGAGCCGCGGATTCTAGGAGCCCGGGCGGGACGCGACCCGCGGGGGTCTTTCGGCGCCGGGCGGCGCCTGCGGTTGCCGGGGAGGCGTGGTCGGCTCGGGGGGAACAGCCGCGCGGCGCCAGCGGCCGCCTTCGGGGCCGCCGCGCCTTCAGCTCAGCTGCCGCCGATCCGATTGCGGCGCGGCCGCCAGAGACACAGCCCCGCTCTTGCGCGCGATCTTGCGCCGGTACATGTCCGCGTCGGCGCCCTGGATCAGTTCTTCCGGGCTGAGGGAGTCGCTCGGCAGGGTCTGGGCCACGCCATAGCTGACGTCGACGCCGAGCGCCGCGAATCGCAGGTCGACGCGCCGGCAGAAGTTCTCCACCGCCGCTTCGGCCGTGCAGTCCGGCAGGACGGTCAGGAACTCGTCGCCGGCGTAGCGGAAGCACATGTCGTTGGCGCGCGAGCAATCGACCAGCACCTCGGCCACCGACTGCAGCACCGCGTCGCCGTGCATGTGCCCGCGCCGGTCGTTGATCTCCTTGAATGCGTCGATGTCGAGGAACACCACGCTCAGCGGTTCGCGCCGCCGGCGGGTGCCGGCCAGGGTGCGCGCCAGCGAGGGCAGCAGCACCCGCTTGCTCAACAGGCCGGTCAGCGGATCGGTGGCGACCAGCGCCTCGAGCTGGCCGATCGCCCGCCGCAGCCGGGCCAGCTCGCGGTAGGCACGCAACGCCGTCCAGGTGGCGGCGAACAGTCGCGCGCTGTCGGCGCGCGCCTTGTCGATGTACGCATCGATCTCGTGGTAGCGCAGCAGGTCTCGCTCGGGCGCCACGCCGGGCTGGCCGGTGCGCACGATGATCTGCACCGCTCGGTTGCCGACCTCGTTGCGGATGTGGTCGATCAGCACCAGGCCGTCGTTGCCGTGGGCGAACACGACGTCGATGAAGGCCACCGCGGTGCCCGGCATGCGCTCCAGCATCGCCCGCGCCTCGTCGGTCGTGTAGGCGCTGTGGAAGCTCAACGGGAGGCCTTCGAACACCAGGTCGCGCAGCGCGATCTGGGTCACCACGTGCACCAGGGGCTCGTCGTCGACGATCAGGATCGGCCAGGTCTCGCCGGCGGCGGCCGTCGTCGTCGCGGCGGGGGGCGCGGTGTCGAATTTCATGCGGGCATCTCCCTCGGGAAACACGCTGTCCCGGCGGAACAGACGCAGGGATCGCGATCGTCGGGATCGGTCGCGGGCCGGCTGCCGGGCGCTGGTCTCATGGCTGCCAGTCATCGTACGGGCGGTGGATGGCCGCGTACAACGTGGCGAGGCGGCCGTCGTCGCGCAGCGTCTTGATGGCCTGGCCGAGTACCCGGTCTACGTAGTCGCCGCGGGCACCGCGGGCGACCATGAACACATCCTCGAACTGCCCGAACAGCGCGCGCCGGATGTCCTTCAGCCCGAGCTGGCGCAGCGCGATGTCGGCCTCGTCCTGCGCCCACAGCAGGGCATCGATCCGACCGGCGGCCACCTTGCGCAGGGCCGAGTCGAAGCTGGTGAAGCGCTGCACCGGAAACGGCCAGGGCAGCGTCTCCGGCGCCTCGATTGCGTACTCGAAGTCGCCACGGCGCATCGCCTGCTCCAGCAGCGGGCGCGTCAGCGGCTTGCGCTTGTGGCTGTAGAGCACGAAGCTGACGTGGCCGAAGCCGAGCGTGCTGTCACGGTACGGCAGCTGCGCGGCGTTGTCGCCGACGCGCAGCGTCGGGAACGCGAAATCGGCGTGACCGGAGCGAAAGCCCTCGTAGATTCGCCCGAGCGACCAGACCTCGACGCTGATGCTGCCGCCGGTGTAGACCTCGTCGATCGCCCGCACCAGGTCGATGAAAGGCCCGTGCTCGGCCGACTCGATCAGCCCCGGCAGCTCCATCGCGTAAGCGGTGATCCGGGGGTCGGCGTCGTCCTTGGGTCGACTGCGCGCGGCGTTGGGCTTCAGTTCGGGCGCTTCGGGCTTCGCGTCGACGCCACCGTCGACATCGACATTGACCACCCGCCGCCCGTCGTCGCCGCGCGAACAACCGCTGATCGGGACGGCCATCGGCACCGCCAGCGAGGCCATCGATGCCAGCAGCGCGCGCCGGCGCAGTGCCGGCGGAGCAAGGCGATCGGGCGGGAACATGGTGCGGCCTTCCTTCGGTCAGAGGGTGAGAGGTAATCCGGCGTGGCCGAGCAGACCCGCCGGGCGGCACCAATCAAGGCGCAAAGCACAGCCGTAGCTCGGGCTACGGCGAGCATTTGCAACGACGAGTGGGGGCGTCCGGTGGGGATGAGCGGCCATGGTGGTTTGCCTCTCACCCTCTCAGTGCCGGGTGGGGACGTCGGGACTGGAATCTGGAAAACGCTGCATCATCGCATCCACCTCGTCAAGACGCGCCAGCAGGCAATCCAGCAGTGCCGGGTCGAAATGCCGGCCGCGCTCGGCGCGCATGTGGGCCACCACGTGCTCGATGTCCCACGCCTCCTTGTAGCAACGGCGGTGGGCGAGCGCGTCGAACACGTCGGCGATCGCAACCAGCCGGGCGTTCAGGTCGATTTCCTCGCCGCGCAGGCCGAGTGGGTAGCCGGAGCCGTCGTAGCGCTCGTGGTGCTGGCCGGCGATCGCCGCCGCGGCCTCGAACAAGGGCAGCGCGCTGCGACTCAGCAGTTCCTCGCCGACGGCCGGGTGGCCGCGCATGATCCGCCAGTCCTCGTCGGACATCGGGCCGCGCTTGAGCAGCACGCTTTCGGGAACCGCGAACTTGCCGATGTCGTGCAGGTGCGCGGCAAGGAACAGGAGTTCGCAGCGTGTCTCGTCCACGCCGCTGGCGCGCGCGACCAGGCGCGCCAGATGGGCAACGCGCCGGGTGTGGTTCGACACGGGCGTGTCGCGCGTCTCGACCGCGTCGCCAATGGTCGCCAGCAACTCGAGCTGGGTCTCGCGCTGCTCGTTCCAGACGGCGGCACTCTCCAGCGCCTCGGACACGCTGCGCGACAGCAACTGCCACAGCGGCAGGTCCAGTTCGCCGGCGCACTCCGGGCCGTCCAGCACCAGCAAGGTGGCACGACCACCGACAAGCGGCACGCAAGCCACCTGGGTGCGGCCATGCGATCCGGAGCGCCGCGTGGCCAGGCACTGGTCGACCACCTCGCGGATCGACGCATCGAGCGTGCCGTCCTCGCCCGGAGCGCACCGGCCGGTGGCCGCCAGCAGGCGAACCGAACCGTCCGCGCCGACCGCCAGGACGGCGCCCGACGTGCCAGCGTCGCCGGCGGGCGAGACCAGCCGCGCTGCGCGCTCCACCCAGACCTCGGCCAGCGCCTGCGGATGGCGCAGCGCGAACAGCTGCAGCGTGGCGTCCAGAACCGATTCGAGCCCCCGGCGCTGGCGGTCGGCCTGCTCGAGTGTCTGCCGCACCGTCACCAGGTTGTGGTAGGCGCGCAGAGAAGTCAGCGCGACCGAGTACAGCCGGTTGGTGGTGACCTCGGACTTGTTCAGGTAGCCGTCGATCTCGAAGTCGTTGACCACCTGGCGTTCCGGCGCGACGCTGGTCATGCCGGTGCGCAGGATGATCCGCACCGAGCGGTTGCCGAGCTCGTTCCGGATGTAGTTGACCAGATCCAGCCCCGAGTCGTCGGCCTCCATCACCACGTCGACGATCGCGATGGCGAGGTCCGGGCACTGCGCCAGCCGGTCGCGCGCCTGCTCGGCGCTGTGGGCGCCGATGAACGCGACGCCGCGCCCGAGGAAGTCCAGGTCGCGCAGCGCGATGCGCGTGACGGTGTGCACTTCCGGTTCGTCGTCGACGACGAGCACGTGCCACGGTGGCGCCGATCCCTGCTCCCGCGCCGGGACGATCGAAGGGGAGTTCGTGAACATGTTCAGGTTCCTGACCAAGCGATGCTGGCGGAATCGCCGGCATGTGCGGTGGCCGACAGCGTTGTCATCGCGGCGTCCGGAGTGGGGCCACGCGGCCCGAGCCGCCGGCCACACGCAACCTGGGAGCGGTGACGACGGGCGGCGCGCGGCCGCCGTCCTCGGCAGCCATCGCCAGTTGCTCCGAGCCGACGTTCGCTGCAGCGGTCTGCACCGCGATCGCCTCGACCGGGCTGCGGACGGTGAAGCAAACGCCGGCGCCGGGACGCGTGACCAGCTCGATCTCGCCGTGCAGTCGCTGCGTCACCAGGTTGTAGACGACGTGCATGCCGAGCCCGCTGCCGCCGCCCTCGCGTCGCGTGGTGAAGAACGGCTCGTAGATGCGCGCCGCGACCTCCGCGCGCATGCCAGCGCCGTTGTCGCCGTAGACGAGCTCGATGCATCCGGCATCGATCCGCGCGCTGACCCAGATGCGCGGGCCCTCGCGGGCCTGCCGGAAGCCGTGATGGATCGAGTTGGCGATCAGGTTCGAAAGGATCTGCGACCAGGCACCGGGGAAGGTCTGGACCGTCGGGTTCTGGTCGCAGTCGAGCACGACCTCGACGCCGGAGCGGTGCAGCACCGCCTGGTGCGTCAGCAGGATCTCGGACAGGTAGTCGCGCAGCGAGATCGGGCGCAGCGGGTCGTGTTCCTGGTCGACGGCAACCAGCTTGAAGCTGCGCACCAGCGCCGCCGCCTTCTCCAGGCTGACGGAGATCGCGCGCGACAGCTCGCGCGAATCCTCGATGTGGCGCTCGAAAGTGGACTCATCCAGTTTGCCGTCGCGGTAGCGCCGGTCGAGCTGCTCGACCATGTACTGCAAATGCGACGCCGCGGTGACCCCGAGGCCGATCGGCGTGTTGATCTCGTGCGAGATGCCTGCCACCAGGCCGCCAAGCGCGGCCATCTTCTCGGCATCGATCAGGTGGCGCTGGGCGTCGGTCAGCGCCTGCACCGTGTGCTCCAGCCGCAGGTTGGCGTCCTGCAGCGTCAGTTCGCGGTCGCGGCGCAGCGCGACCTCGTCGCGCAGCCGCGTGCGCTCGGCCTGCAGCGTGCTATTGAGGTCGGCCAGCCGCGCGGTGCGCTCCTGCACCTGTGACTCGAGGCCGCGATTCAGGCGGTCGAGTTCGGCCACAGTCCGGGCCACCTCGGCGGCCAGGGCGTTGATTGCGTCGCCGATCACCTCGATCTCGGTGCCCGCTGCATCGCCGCGCGGGATCGGCGGGCCATCGATGAATTTCGGGTCGATCGCCGATGCGGCGCGCGCGATCTCGACCAGCGGGCGCGACAGCAGCTGGTCGAAAAAGGCGGCGAACAGTGCGATCAGCACCGCGCTCTTGATCAGCGCGCCGGCCACCGTCGCCGCCAGCACCGGCTGCAGCCGCTCGACGATCACGGTGCTGTCGGATTCGATCTGCAGCCAGCCGAGCGACTGAATCCGGCCCTCTTCCAGCAGATCCAGCGGGCGGCGCGATACGAACAGCGTCGGCTGCATCCAGCCTGCATCACGCAGCACACGGGCTCCATAGGTCTCGCTGATGACCGCCGCGTCCGGGCCCAGCACCGCGATGTGGGTGATGCTGGGCATGTTGGCGATGCCGGTCAGCGTGCTTTCGAGCTGGCCCGGATCGTGGTGCGCCAGCGTGTACGCGATGCTGTCGCCGAAGCTGCGCTGCAGCGTGACGAGTTCGGCGCGAAGGTCCGCCTCGGTGCGGCGGTATTCGTAGAACAACTGGACCGCCACGATGCCGATCGTGACCAGCAGGTACACCGACAGCACCCGGCTCAGCAATCTCGACGACAGCGATCGCCGGGGCGGCCGGACGGCGGTACGCGTGAGGGCGGCGAGGCGCATCATGATTTCGCGCCGCCATGGCGGAGGGAAGACCGCGGGACCGGCGACGAAGGAAGCGATGGCCGATTCTGTGCAGTCGCCGCCGCGCCGTATCCCCGGCTAATGTCGGATGACGGCGCCGCGGAAAGGACGCGCCGGCGCCACATCGTTCACACGGACGCCCGGATTCGCACCCGGATTGCAGCCCGAGCGACCGCCCGAGGGACCGCCCGAACCATGTCCGCACCGGCCCGGTGCACCCGCGCCGTCGTCGCCATCCGCGCCATCGCCGCGGCCGCTCGACCCGCCCCGTCACACCCGGGTTTGCCCCGACAATCGCGGCCCATGACGACCTCCTCCCCTGCCGCCGGACCGGCCCTCGGCCCGACCGCCTCGGTGCGCCGCGCCGCCACGCGCTGGCCCGGCCAGCTCGCATCGATCGACATGGGCTCGAACAGCTTCCGGCTCGAGATCGGCCAGATGCTGTCCGGGCGCTATCGCCGCGTCGACTACCTGAAGGAGACCGTTCGCCTGGGCGCCGGCCTCGACGCCAACGGCCTGCTGACCGAGGAGGCCACGGCGCGCGGCCTGGCCTGCCTGCAGCGATTCGCGCAGCGGCTGCGCGGCTTCGCACCCTGGCAGGTGCGCGCGGTCGCCACCCAGACGCTGCGCGAGGCGCGCAACCGCGATGCCTTCCTCGCCCGCGCGCAGCCGGTGCTCGGGTATCCGATCGAGGTCATCTCCGGCCGCGAGGAAGCGCGCCTGATCTACGCCGGCGTCGCCCGGCTGCAGCCTTCGGACCAGCCGCGGCTGGTGATCGACATCGGCGGCCGCTCGACCGAGATGATCCTCGGCATCGGCCGGCGTGCGCTGGTGACCGAGTCGTTCCGCGTCGGCAGCGTCAGCCTGTCGATGAAGTACTTCGGCGACGGCCGCTTCACCGCCGAAGGCTTCCGCGCCGCGCAGATCGCCGCCGGCGCCGAGCTGGAAGAGGCGCTGCAGCCGTTCGCGCCGACCCACTGGGTCGAGGCGCTGGGTTCGTCGGGCACCGTCGGCGCGGTGTCGCAGTTGCTGGCCGCGAACCGGGTGACCGACGGCCACGTCACGCCGGCCGCGCTGCGCTGGCTGATGGAACAGTGCCTGCACGCCGGCCACATCGACCGCCTCGACCTGCCGGGCCTGAAGGAGGAACGCCGCGCGGTCATCGCCGGCGGGCTGGCGATCCTGTACACGCTCGCGATGCATTTCGGCATCGAGTCGCTGCAGCCGGCGCGCGGCGCGCTGCGCCAGGGCGTGATCTTCGATCTCGACGAGCGCCTCGGCGCGGTCGACGACCACACCCACGCCGAAGACGTGCGCGACGCGTCGGTGCGCGAGCTGCAGCGCCGCTTCACGGTCGACCTGCAGCAGGCGCAGCGGGTGCATGCGGTCGCCGATACGCTGTTCGCCAGCGTGCAGCCGCGCGGCGCCCCGCTGGTGACGCTGGACGCGCGGCGCGAGCTGCGCTGGGCCTGCGACCTGCACGAGGTCGGCATGATGGTGTCGCACCACGACCACCATCGCCACAGCGCCTACATCCTCGGCCACGTCGATGCGCCGGGCTTCTCGCAGTCGCAGCAGCGCCGGCTGGCCGAACTCGTGCTGGCGCAGCGCGGCAGCCTGCGCAAGGTCGAGCCCGCGCTGGCGCAGGACGGTTTCGCCTGGCAGGCGCTGTGCCTGCGCCTCGCGATCATCGCGAGCCACGCCCGCGCCGAAGTCGAGCCGCACGCGCTGCGCCTGCGCCGCAGCGGGCCGACCGCGCAACTCACGCTGCCGCTCGGCTGGGCCGACCGCAACCCGCGCACGCTGCACCTGCTCGCCGAGGAAACCGCCGCCTGGCAGCGCGGCCCGCTGGTGCTGTCGATGAAGGTGGCGGGCTGAGCGGCTGCAGGGGCGGCCGCCCGCCGCCGCCCGCTACAGCAGGTCCGGCCCCTGCACCGCCTGCAGCACGACCTGCCCCTCGCCTTCGCGGTCGCGGTGGCGCAGCCACCAGACGGCGCCCTTCTTGATCGACCACGGCATCGGCGCCTCGGCAAGCACGTAGGCGGCCACCAGGCCGAGCGTCGGCTGGTGGCCGATGACGAGCACCGGCTCGTTCGACTCTGGCCAGCGAGCCGCCTTCAGCAGTTCCTCGCCGTTGCCGTCGGGCGCCAGCGCGGCCACGGTCTTGAAGTGCCGGCCGAGCGCCTGCGCCGTCTGCTGGGTGCGCAGCGCCGGGCTGACGAGGATGCGCGTCGAGTGCGCGATCCGCTGGTTCAGCCAGTCGGCCATGCGCTGCGCCTGGCGCTCGCCCTTGGCGGTGAGCGCGCGGTCGATGTCGGGCTGGCCCTCGCGGGCCGCGTGCGCCTCGGCGTGGCGCCACAGGATCAAATCCATCTCGGGTGCATTCCAGGTCGATCTCGGGCCGATCGCGGTGCGATCAGTCGGTGGGCTGCGCCGCCGGCAGGTAGCGCTGCATCAGCGCCCCCTGCGCGCTCGGCCCGTCGCTGCCGATGCGGTGGTAGCTGCCGTCGGAAGCCAGCGCCCAGGCGTCGCAGCCGTCGTGCAGGTAGGGAACGAGGCATTCGTCGATCACGCGCTGGCGCAGCGCCGGGTCGCGCACCGGCCAGGCCACCTCGATGCGGCCGAACATGTTGCGGCTCATCCAGTCGGCGCTCGACAGGTACAGCGCCTCGCCGTCCTCGTCGTCGCTCCAGCGGAAATAGATCACCCGCGTGTGCTCGAGGAAGCGGCCGACGATCGAGCGCACGCGGATGCGCTCGGTGGCGCCGGTGATGCCCGGCGGCAGCATGCAGGCGCCGCGCACGATCAGGTCGATGTCGGCGCCGGCCTGGGCGGCGCGGATCAGCGCCTCGATCAGCGGTGCGTCGGTCACCGCGTTGAGCTTGACGACGATGCGCGCCGGCCGGCCGTCGCGCGCCGCCGCGGCGACACGGTCGATGTGCCTCACCATCGACCGGTGCAGCGAGAACGGCGCCTGCAGCAGCCGCTTGAGCGGGCGCATCTGGCCCAGGCTCGCGAGTTGCTGGAACACGGCGTCGGCATCGCCGGTCAGTTCGGCATCCGCGGTCAGGCAGCCGACGTCGGTGTACAGCCGCGCCGTCTTCGGGTTGTAGTTGCCGGTCGACAGGTGGGCGTAGCGTCGCAGCCGCAGGCCGCCGGGGCCGTTCTCGCGCCGCGTCACCAGCAGCAGCTTGGCATGCGTCTTCAGCCCGACGATGCCGTACACCACCTGTGCGCCGACGGCCTCCAGCCGCTCGGCCCAGTTGATGTTGGCTTCCTCGTCGAAGCGGGCCTTCAGCTCGACGACGGCCATCACCTCCTTGCCGCGGCGCACCGCCTCGATCAGCAGGTCCATCAGCGGCGATTCGCTGCCGGTGCGGTAGATCGTCTGCTTGATCGCCAGCACGTCCGGGTCGAACACCGCCTCGCGCAGGAACTGCACCACCGGCTCGAACGATTCGAACGGATGGTGCAGCAGCACGTCGCCCTCGCGCAGTTGCTCGAAGATCGATCCGGAGCGCGGCAGCCGCGCCTGCGGCCACACCGGGTCGTACACCGGGAAGCGCAGCGCCGGCGCGTCGGTCTGGTCGATGAGCTGGTTCAGGCGCACCAGGTTCACCGGCCCGTTGACGCGGTACAGCGCCCGCTCCGGCAGCTCGAACTGCTGCAGCAGGAATTCGGACAGCTCGGCCGGGCAGGTGTTGACCACCTCCAGCCGCACCGCCCGGCCGAAGTGGCGCGTGGTGAGCCCGGACCGCAGCGCCTGCCGCAGGTTGGTGAACTCGCCCTCGTCGACTTCCAGGTCCGAATCGCGGGTGACGCGGAACTGCGAGAACGCCTCGACCTCGCGCCCGGGGAACAGCTCGCCCAGGTGCGCCCGGATCACGCTGGTCAGCAGCACGAAGGCCTGCCGCCCGCCCGACAGCTCGGGCGGCAGCTTGATCACCCGCGGCAGCACGCGCGGCACCTTGACGATCGCGATCGTGTTCTCGCGGCCGAAGGCGTCGCGGCCGGTCAGCCGGGCGATGAAGTTCAGCGACTTGTTCGCCACCTGCGGGAACGGGTGCGACGGATCCAGCCCGACCGGCACCAGCAGCGGCCGCACCTGCTGGTGGAAGAAGCGCGCCACCCAGCGGCGCTGCGCCTCGTCGCGGTCGGCATGGTTGCGGATCACGATGCCCTCGCGCTGCAGCAGCGGCATCACCTCGTCGTTGAAGGCGGCGTACTGGTCGTCGATCAGCGCGTGCGCGGCCGCAGTGACCGAACGCACCTCGCCGGCCTTGACCCGGCTGCCCTGGGCACGCGCGGCCTCGAGGTAGTCGGCGAAGCGCACCTCGAAGAATTCGTCCAGGTTGGACGAGACGATGCAGATGTAGCGCAGCCGCTCCAGGAGCGGCACGTCGCTGCGCCGGGCCTGGGCCAGCACGCGGCGGTTGAATTCGAGGATGGCGTGTTCGCGGTTCAGCAGCGCGGGGCCGGCCGGTCCCGCGGCGGTCACGGAAGTCATCCCGACAGTTTATGAAGGTTTGACGACTGTTTCGTGACATGCCGCATGCGCGGCCGCGAGCGTTCACTCCACAACGCTGTGTTCGGCGCCCACCGTGGCCACGGCGGGGACCGCCCCGGCCGGCACCGGAACGGCCGCCGACGGCGCGACGTTCGCCGCCGCCACCCCGGCATCGCGCCCCTGTGCCGACCAGTCGACGATCGCCAGCCGGCCGTCCGCAAGCTCCACCAGCGCGGTCAGGCTCTCGACCCAGTCGCCGTCGTTGGCGTACAGCAGGCCGTCGATCGTGCGCAGCTCGGCATGGTGGATGTGGCCGCAGACGACGCCGTCCACGCCGCGCCGGCGCGCCTCGCGCACCACCGCCGTCTCGTAGTCGCCGATGTAGCTGACGGCGCGCTTGACCTTGTGCTTCAGGTACTTGGACAGCGACCAGTACGGCAGCCCCAGCCGCGCGCGCACCGAGTTCAGGTAACGGTTGAGCTTCAGCGTGAACTCGTAGAGCGTGTCGCCGACGTGCGCCAGCCACTTGGCGCACTGGATCACGCCGTCGAACAGGTCGCCGTGGGTGACCCAGAGCCGGCGGCCGTCCGCCGTCTCGTGGATCCAGTCCTCGGCCACGTGCACGCCGCCGAAGTCGTTGCCGAGGTAGCGGCGCGCGAATTCATCGTGGTTGCCGGGCACGAACACCACCCGTGTGCCCTTGCGCGCCTTGCGCAGCAGCTTCTGCACCACGTCGTTGTGCGACTGAGGCCAGTACCAGGAGCGGCGCAGCTGCCAGCCGTCGACGATGTCGCCGACCAGGAACAGGTGCTCGCTCTCGACGTGCCGCAGGAAGTCCAGCAGCGCCGCCGCCTGGCAGCCGGGCGTGCCCAGGTGCAGGTCGGAGATCCAGACGCTGCGGTAGCGGCGCCGCGCGTGCGGGCGCAGGCCGGCTTCGACGTCGGCGACGGACACCGGCGCGGCCGGAGCGGCGTCGTCGGCCCAGGAGCGCAGCAGGTCGGCTTCGATTCGCATGGACCGGCATCGTCGGCCGCGCCGATGACGGCGGCGTGACCCGCCCGCGACCGCACGATGACGCGCACAGGCGCCGGCAGGCCCGAAACGCGCCGCAACGCCGGACCTGCCCCCCATTTCCGACTCAAGTTCGGCCTGCGAAACGCCGTAATCCGTCACACGGCGTCCGGCGTGGCGCCGCGCTCGCCCACAGGCCTCGGAAAACGATAGAAATGATCGCAATGAACCGGATCGGTATCGGCCAGCGCCTCGCGGCGGCCTTTGCGTGCGTGCTCGCCGTCACCCTCGGCATCGCCGCACTGGGGGGCTGGCGGCTCGCCACGCTGCGCGACGCCAGCACGCGGCTGTCCCACGAGACGATGGAAAGCCGCCTCGTGGCCGTCGCCTGGGCCGACGACATCCGCCTGAACTGGGTACGGGCGGCCGCCCAGCTCCAGTCCCGCGACGCCCGGCAGGTGGCCGCGCTCAAGCGTGACATGGACGCCACCTCGGAGCGCGTGAGCGAGCGCTTCAAGCAGCTCGAAGGCACGATCACCGACGCCGCCGGCCAGGCGCTGGTGGCGGCCATCGCCAAGCCGCGCGAGGACTATCGCAGCGCCCGCGCGGCGCTGCTGCAGCGCAAGGGCGCCGGCGAGGACGTCTCCGCCGCCGTCGAGCGCGACCTGCGCCCGCTGGCCGACACTTACCTGCGCTCGCTCGATGCGCTGCTCGAACACCTCGACCGCCGGGCCCAGGCCGAGCAGGCGGCGATGAGCGCCGGCGCCGACACCGGCCGCACGCTGCTGGCCGGCGGCGCCGTGCTGGCGATGCTGATGGGCGTCGCGCTGGCCATCGCCGTGACGCGTTCGATCACCCGGCCGCTGCGACGCGCGGCCCAGGCCGCCGAGGCGATCGCCGATGGCAACCTGGCTGCCGACGTCGGTGCCGACTCCCGCGCCGTCGGCGCCCGCGGCGACGGCAAGGACGAAACCGCCCAGCTCCTGCGCGCGATCGCCGGCATGCGCGACCGCCTGGCCGGGATCGT
>JBGAMJ010000118.1:0-17157 GCA_044223035.1 Piscinibacter sp. | reverse complement strand
TGTTTGAGCGGAGTGAGCGCAGCGAACATAGCGAGTTCTGCGACGCGACCCCAGGTCGAGCACCACAGTGCAGTCGGAGCGAAGCGGAGACCGCCCCAGCATGAGCCCCCGGCGGATGCCGCCTGCCGCGCCGCGCAGACCTTGGCGGAACCGCAGCCATGACCCAGGTCCATCCGCAATTCAAGCTCCAGCTCGGTGGGCTGGCGAGCGCCAGCGATCGGCCGGTCGGTGGCCCGGGGCGGATCCGCGTGATCCGCGGCATGGACGGCGCGGCCGACGCGCTGGAGGTCGAGCTGGCCGAGCGCCGGGGCGTGGCGCCGGGTGACGACGCGAGCGCCGACCTGGGCTTCGATGGCGACACCGAGACGGTGTTCACCGGCCGCGTGGTCGAAGTGGCGCCGTCGCTGGCCGGCGTGCGCGTGCTGGCGCTCGGCACGATGGACAAGCTCTTGCGGCTCCGCCTCGCGCGCAGCTACGAGGACCGCAGCGCCGGCGCGATCGTGCGCGACCTGGCGGACGCGGCCGGCGTCGATGTCGGCACCGCGGACGACGGGCCGACGCTGCCGCGCTACGCGATCGACCAGCGGCTCGACGCCGGCCGGCAACTCCGCGCGCTGGCCGAGCGGCTCGGCTTCGAGCTCTACACCGATCGGGCCGGGGCGCTGATGTTCCGCGCGCTCGGCGACGCCGCCGGCCTCGATGCCGGCGGCCTCGGCGGCCTGGCCGGCGCCGCCGCTTCGGCTGCCACATCGGTCGCCAGCGCGCTGCTCGGCGGCGGCTCGGGCACCGGCTACGAGGTCGGCAAGCACCTGTTCGCCGCGCGCGCGGTGCGCCGGGCCGACGGCGTGCAGCAGTTCGCCGTCGGCGGCGAGGGCCCGGCCTCCAGCCACGGCAGCCAGAGTTCGTGGTGGCTGAGCACCGACGCGACGCAGAACGAAGGCAGCGCCGGCAGCGGCGACGCGGGCGCGCTGGCGTTCGACGCCGCCGCGCGCACCAAGGACCTGGCCGACCGCTTCGCCGCCGGCTACCTGAGCAGCGCGCAGCGCGGCCGCCGCATGCTGTGGCTGCGCACGATGGGCCGGGCCGCCCTGGAGCTGGGCGACGACGTGAAGGTCGGCTCGGCGGCCGACGACGAGCTGAACGCCAGCGGCTACGTGCGCCGCCTGACGCACCGCTGCGACGGGCGCGACGGCTTCGTCACCGAGATCGGCATCGAGGTCGGGGGCTCATGATGGACAGCCTGCTCGACATCGTCCGCCGCGTCGTCGCGCAGGAGCTGCAGCGCGTGCGCAGCAGCCTGCTCGGCGTGGTCACCGCGGTGCATGCGCACACCGGCGCCGACGACAGCAACAACCACGAGGCCGACGTGAAGCTCAAGCACGCCGACCTGGAGCTGACGCGGGTGCCGATCGCCGTGCCGCACATCGGCGCCGCGGCGCCGCCGCGCGTGGGCGACCTGGTGCTGGTGCAGTTCATCGACGGCGACCTGAACCAGCCGGTGCTGACCGGCCGCTTCTATCACGCCGACGACCCGCCGCCGGTGCACGAGGAGGACGAGGTGCTGTTCGAGCACCGCGTCACCGACGACACCCGCAACCAGCTGCGCTTCGCGAAGGACGGCAGCATCTACCTGCAGCGCGATGTGACCAAGGACGATAGCAGCGAGGCCAAGACCAGCGTCAAGATCGCCGGCGACAGCGGCGACCTGGAGATCAAGGTCGGCGACAAGATCGTCGTCACGCTGACGCACGACGCGAAGATCGAGATCCTGGCCGACGGCAAGCCGATCGAGATCACCTGCGACAAGCTGACCGTGAAGGGCAACGTCGACGTGACCGGCGACCTGGTGGTCGGCAAAGGCCCGAAGACGACGATCCACAACAACGAGATCACCGGAGGCTGACGATGGCCGAGCTCAAGCTCTCGGGACAGCTCGACTTCTCCGGCATGCTGAAGCTGGCCGGCGACGGCGGCAAGGTGGTGATCGACGGCAAGGAGGTGCTGGTGGAGCAGGCGCCCTCGGCGCGGCCCGCACATGCCTCCTCTGGCACGCCCGTGATCCTCCCTCCCCCACCCGTGACGCCGACCGATCCCGGCCCCTTCGTCAACGTAATCAACAGCTTCAACAAGACGGTCACGATCGGAGGCAAGAACATCGTCACGATGGGCATCGTGATGCAGGGCGGTGCCGGCCCCAGCGCGCCGGCGCTCACCTGGCCCGGCATGGTTCTGCCCAGCCAGGGCAACACCGGCCCGGTGAGCGCCAACCGGCTGGCGATGAACGTGGTCGGCGACCAGGCGGTGATCTTCCCGACCGGCGCGCCCGCGAAGTTCGACGCCAGCGGCCAGCAGCCGTAGCCGCAGACGCCGCCAACGACCGCCCCACGGAACACGCCCATGCCCGCCCTCGCCCTCCAGCTCGTCCGCCCGGCCGACGGCACGCGCCTCACCGGCAGCGGCGCGCAGCGGCTGACCGCGGCACTGGCCGCGCCGGCGCCGGTGCCGCTGTACTTCAAGTGGTATTCGAGCCTCGCCGCCGACCCGCTGGGCACCGCGCTCGACCTGCCGGCCGCGGTGCTGCCGCTCGGTTCGCAGGTGCTGACCTGCGCCGCGAAGGACCGCGCCGGCGACGCGCCGGCCGACCTGCAGGCCGTGGTCAATGCCGGGATGACCGGCGGCCCCGACGTGCAGCCGCCGCCGCCCGGCTACGCGCCTTGCCGCGTGCATGTGCTGATCGCCGACCTGCGCGAGCCCGCCGCCGGCGCCACGCTGTCCCGCGGCGGCGCCACCGTCGCGGCCCAGGCGCCGTCGCAGTGGGGCCGCAAGAAGGCCGCGCCGGGCATCGGCTACGAGCCGAACCCCGACTACGCGGCGCTGAACAAGCTGGTCTACCGCTGGCGCTTCACGCCCGTCGGGCTGCCCGCCGGCCGCCCGGGCGGCACGTGGACGCCGACGCCGGCGCAGACCGTCTTCGTGCCGCCGAAAGGCGACGACGGCACCAAGCCGCCGGTGCCGCTGCTGCGCTTCACCGGCCCGCTGCCCGCCGGCCTGGCCACCGGCAACCACACGCTGACGCTGCGCGTGGAGCATGCGGACGACGCGACGATCGGGCATGAGATGTCGATCGCGGTGGTGCTGGGATGAACCGCCCTGAATCCCCCCGCGTTCACTGGCAGCACGTGACTGCGGACGGCCCGTTGCGGTCGTCTGCGAAGGTCCTCCTCGCCGTAGCGTCTGCGCGGCGCGGCAGGTCTGTTCTTTTCGATCGCGAAGAACCGACGTCTGCGCAAAGGCGCGTGGGGACAGGCCGTGGCGCGCCTGTGAGGCGCCGAGAAGCGCAGGGCTCGTGGCCGCGCGCGCAGCGCGCTTCGTGGTCTGACTCGTCGCAACTGTCCGAACGCAGCGAACGAAGTGAGCGCAGTGAGTTCTGCGACGGGCCACGAGACCGAGCATCGCAGGGCAGTCGGAGCGCAGCGGAGACCGCCTCAGTGAAGCGCCACGGCCTGTCCCCACGCGCCTTTGCCGCCCCGACCTCCGCCCTGAAGGCGAAACGTCGACCGACCGCCACGGGCCGCCAGCGGACAACCGAACCCTGCGAGCGTTTCACGCGCCGTGGGCGGCGCGATGAGCGGCGGAGCCACTGACATGACCGAACCGGTTCAACGCGAGCTGCTCTTCGGCACCGACATCGGCCTGACCGACGGCGGCACCGGCTTCGATTTCGGCGTCGCGCGCGGTGGCGACCTGGCGCTGGCCGAGGGCATCGCCAACATCGAGCAGGCGCTGAAGCTGCGTCTGCTGGTGCGCAAGGGCGAGATGGCGCCGCTCGGGCTCGCGACGTATGGTTCGCGGCTGCACGAACTGCTGGGCGAGCCGAACAACCAGCGCACCCGGGTGATCGCGATGGGCCACGCCCGCAGCGCGATCGAGCAGGACCCGCGGGTCGACAAGGTGCTGGAGGTGCAGGCCGATTCGCCGCCCGGCGACCGCGACACGCTGCGCCTGACGATGACGATCCGGATGATCGCGAGCAACACGCCGGTGAACCTGGTGTTCGACCTGCGGCTGGGGACGAGATGAGCGACCCGAACGACTTCACCCGGCCGCTGGCCGACCTGATCGAGTCCCTCGAAGGGCGCGTGCGCCTGGGCGTCGAGCAGCCCGGCTCGGTGGTGGCGATCTACAAGCGCTCGATCACCAGCTACGAGCTGCCGAGCGACACGATCGGGCTGTCGCGCGTGGCCGGCTGGCGGGCGCAGCGCTACGGCGCCTTCGTCGAGGGTGTCGACTATGCCTTCGGCGGCAGCCGCCTGCAGTGGATCGGCGCGCCGGCGGACGAGGGCTCGCGGCTGGACATCGAGACCGTCTGGCGCGAGCCGCCGAGCGGCCTGACCGACTTCAACCCCGGCAGCGTGGCCGGCACGCTGCTGCGCGCGGTGGCGCGCGAGCTGGCGCTGATGTATGCGCAGATGGACCAGGCCTACCGCCGCGCGTTCATCGACGACGCGAGCGGCGTGGCGCTCGACAACGTGGTGGCGCTGCTGGGCGTGCGGCGCATCCCGGCGCAGGCGGCCAAGGGGCGCGTCACCTTCCTGCGCAAGAAGCCGGCGCCGCAGGCGGTGACGGTGCCGGCAGGCACGCGCGTGGCCGACAAGGCCGGCCGCGTGTTCGTGACCCAGGCCGACGCGCAGATCCGCAGCAGCGCCGAGGAACTGCGCGTGGCCGACGGCAAGGCCCTCGCCGTGACCGACAAGATCGGCGAGCTGATCGGCGTGTGGCCGAAGGCGCAGAACCCGGACACGACGCCATCGCTGGCGGTCGAGAAAGGCTTCGGCGACAGCGAGCGCGTCGTCACGCTGACCATCGCGCCGGCCATGGGCAGCGAGATGCGCATCCGCTACAAGCCGCGCAGCAGCACCGTGGGCGTGCAGGCGCTGCAGCCCGGGCCGGACGGCAACGTCAACAAGCAGTCGCTGACGGTGATGCCGACGCCGCCGAAGGACATCGACGCCGTCACCAACGAGGACCCGATCGACGGCGGCCAGGTGGCCGAGGCCGACGACCGGCTGCGCGAGCGCGCCAAGCACGCGCTGGAGCGCGCCGGCAACGCCACCGTCAACGCGATCCGATTCGCGGTGCTGCAGATCGAGGGTGTGCAGGGCGTGGAGGTGCTGGACCACGAGCGCGACGACTCGATCCCGCTCGGCGAGGTGCGCGTGCGCTACGCCGCGGTCGACTCCGACGCGGTGCGCGACAAGGTGCGCGAGGCGGTCGATGGCAGCCGCGCCGCCGGCGTGATGGCGCGGGTGGAGCAGATCACGCAGGTCACGCTGTCCGGCCGCTTCTACCTGGTGCCGGCCGAATCGGCGGACCCGAAGGCGGGCGCCGCCTTCGTCGCCAGCGCGGTGGCGGCGATGAACGCGCTGCAGATCGGCCAGTCGCTGAGCCTGCGCAAGCTGCAGGCCGCCGCCTTCACGATCCCCGGGCTGGCCGACATGGCCGAGGCGCAGCTCGTCGCGCACCAGCCCACGCCGTCGAGCCCCGGCGTGCCGGTGACGAGCGACCCGCTGTTCGTCAGCGGCAGCGAGCTGATCCGGCCCAACGCGGCCGAGCTGAGCGCGGTGCTGCTGGCGGCGCTGGTGGTCACCGCGCACCGGCCGAACGGCGCCGGCAAGTACCAGATCGACGTGCAGCTCAAGGACGCCGGCGGCAACGTGCCGAGCTTCCATGCGCTGTCGCTGGACCTGTTCGTCGCCGCGCGCGCGCCGCTGCAGAGCAACCCGACCGAGGCGGCGCTGCGCGTGGGCAGCTTCACCCGCGCGGTGCGCTTCACCGATTCGGCCACCGCGACGCTGGACCTGACCGTCGCGACCGACCTGCCCGACTTCCGCGCCGACCAGCACGTGCACGAGGTGCAGTTCATGCTCGGCGCCGCCGCCTACGCCGGGCTCGACGGCACGACGACGAGCTTCGACGTCACCGCCTGAGCCCCGGACCCGACGAACCCCCATGTCGTACAAGACCGACCGCCTCGTCGACCTGTTCCCCGACGCCTACGCCGCCGGGGACAAGGGCTCGGTGCTGTACCGCGTGCTCGACGCGATCGGCGCCGAGCTGATGGACGCCGACGCGGCGGTCAAGCGGCTGCTGAAGTCGCACTGGGTCGCGTATGCCGAAGGCACCGGGCTCGACCGCCTGGGCGCGAACTTCGGCGTCGAGCGGCGCGTGCTGGCCGGCGGCGGGCTGGAGGGCGACGATGCCTTCCGTGCGCGGCTGCAGTCGATCGTCAGCCTGTTCACCGGCGGCGGCACCGTCGAGGCGATCAAGGGCGCGGTGCGCTCGGCCCTCGGCCTGCCCTACAACCTCGACCAGCTCCGGCTGCCGCCCGCCTACGCCGCGCTGCGCCGCGACATCGAGGCGCTGGTGCAGGTGCACGAGTTCTCGCCCAAGGTCGACCGGGTGCCGGAGAACGACGTCGTCTCGGTGCCCGCCGGGCCGCGGGCGACGGCGGCGCAGCTCGTCGCGCTGGTCAACGCGTCGACCGTGACCGAGAGCCTGCCGCGCATCGAGCTGACGGTGGACCGCGGCTCGCTGGCGCGGCTGTCGGTGGTCTGCGACGACACCGGCCAGGGCTTCCGCAGCCTGGACGCCTTCGTGCTGGCCGAGGGCAGCACCATCACCTTCACCGCCGGCGCCGGCCAGCAGTTGTCGGCGCTGGTCGACGGTGCCGAGATCGCGACCCAGTTCGTCGGCCTCGACGGCAGCGTGCCGGCGCGCATGCCGGCGGTGCCGGCGGCGGCCTCGCGCTGGCGCTTCGTCGCCCAGGGCGGGCTGTTCGACGTGGCCGCGTTCGACGCCGCGGGCGCCGACCTGCCGGCCTTCCACGTGGCGATCAGCCGCGTCGTGTTCGAGCCGCTGACCTTCGACGTCGAGGTGCCGTTCTTCCTGCGCGAGGCGGTGCAGCAGCTCAAGACGCTGCACCGCTACGCCGGCGACATCCTCGTCTTCGAGGGCATCGCGCCGGAGCGCATCCAGCAGGTGGTGGACCAGACGCGCGCCGCCGGCGTGCGCGGCGCGGTGCAGTTCACGCTGCACTTCCTGGACGACCAGGCGGTGCGCGAGCGCTTCAGCGTGGACGCGGTGGCGCAGTGGAGCGAGAACCAGGCGGTGTCCGACGCGCTGACCGCCGCCAACACCAACGACTACGACGAGGACCATGCGATGCGCGAGCGCCTGACGCTGGCGGGGGTCTTCGATGTCTCGCGCTTCGGCGGGCCCTTCGGCTTCGTCTGAGCGCCCGGACGGATACACACAGGAGAGCAGGCGATGAACGAATCGAACGACATGCGGGGGCGGCTGACGCTGCGGCTGTGCGACCGCGACGGCACCGTGGTGCAGGAGCTGCGCCCGCACAACCGCATCGTCAAGAGCGGGCGGCAGCTCGTGGCCCAGCTCTTCGGCGGCGTCAACGGCGGCACGCCGCCGGCCAAGGTGACGCACATGGCCGTCGGCAGCGATGCCACGCCGGCCGCCGACGACCAGACCGCGCTGATCGCCGAGCGCGCGCCGCGCAAGGCGATCGCCGACGTGACCTACGTCGACTTCGACGAGATCGTGGACGGCAAGACCACGCGCCGCGTGCGCGCCACGCTGAAGGCGATCTTCGACTTCGGCGACGCCAACGACCCGGCGGTGCCGCTGCGCGAAGCGGCGATCTTCACCGATGCGGCGGCGGGGGTCATGTACAACCGCGTCGTCTTCGAGCCGGTCACCAAGACCAACGCGTTCAAGCTGACGCTGCTGTGGGACGTTACGTTCTGAGGAAGCTGCCATGCCGCTCATTCCCGACCCCCCGTTCCCGAAGACCCAGGGCGACAACATCCGCTCGAAGGACTGGAACGACGCGATCAACGAGATCATCCGGCTCGACAACGCCAAGGCCAACCGGGCCGGCGCCGAGACCTTCACCGGGCCGCTGACGGTCAACGGCCGCGTCGGCATCGGCACTGCCGCGCCGGCCGGCACGCTGGACGTCGTCGGCACGCAGTGGGACCAGCACCTGCGGCTGACCAACACCAGCAACGCCGGCGCCGGCCCGGGGCTGTACTTCAAGTCCAGCGTGCGCGATTTCGCGATCCTCTCGACGCAGACCGGCGCCAGCGCCGGCCCCGGCAAGCTGGGCGTGTTCGACGCCACCGGCAACGCCTACCGGATGGTGATCGACGCGGCCGGCAACGTTGGCATCGGCACCGTGTCGCCAGCCGCGCCGCTGGAAGTCAACGGCAACATCCGCAGCGGCAACCTGACGCTCGGCCCCTGGCCGGCCAGCGCCAACTACGGCTTCTTCGGCACCGCCTCGCTGAACCAGGCCACAGCCGGCAACTATGCGCTGCTGCAGAGCGGCGCCGGCGGCGACGTCGGCTGGACCTTCCTGAACTCGCCCGAGACGGTGCGGTTTCGCATCGGCAACGTCGACCGGGCGGTGGTCGAGAAGAACGGCAACTTCACGCTCAACGCCAGCAGCAACATGATGCGCGTGACCGACGGCTGGACGGGCTTCCCCGACACCGCGACCAACCGCGCCGAGATCGCCAACGACACCGGCACCTACAAGACGCTGATGATCGTCGGCAACAAGTCGGCCGGCCTCGGCCGCCGCGTGTCCGTCT
The DNA here is from genome assembly GCA_044223035.1 of Piscinibacter sp. Lineage (GTDB taxonomy): Bacteria > Pseudomonadota > Gammaproteobacteria > Burkholderiales > Burkholderiaceae_C > JBGAMJ01. Next base: position 8,488 of record JBGAMJ010000118.1, on the reverse strand, counting down.
GGGACCGGCTGGACGTGAACGGCTCGCACATCGTCAACAACGGCAGCATGTGGGTGCAGACCGGCGTGCCCAGCGGCCCCTACGCCAACGACGGCATCAAGGGCAACCCGAACCTGTGGCTCGACGCGGTGGGCACGGTGCTGATCAAGCAGGGCTTCCAGTCGCGCGGCATGGACGTGGCCGAGCGCTTCCCGGTGGCCGAGCCGGTGCAGGCCGGCGAGGTGGTGGTCTACGACGAGGCGGCCGGCGTGGTCAGGCCCTGCAGCCGCGCGTCGGACCCGACCGCGGTGGGCATCGTCTCCGAAGCGCCCGCCTTCCTGATCGGCCTGGGCGAGGGCGAGGCGCCGATCGCGCTGTGCGGGCGCGTGCCCTGCTGGGTGGACGCCGACATCGCGCCGATCCGCGCCGGCGACCTGCTCGTCACCAGCGCCACGCCCGGCCATGCGCAGCGCCTGCCCGAGGGCGGCGACGCCTCCGGCCGGGTGATCGGCAAGGCACTCGAATCGCGTGCGTCGGGCCGCGGCCGCATCCTCGCCTTCGTGCTTGCCGCCTGAACGGGGCTCTTTCACGCCACCACGGACCCCCATGACCGACATGAAGGAACGACTCGAGCGGCGCCTGGCCGAGCTGAAGTCCGAGTTCGACAGCGGCCAGAAGCAGCTCGCCCACCTCGAAGACGAGGCGCAGAAGCTGCGCCACACGCTGCTGCGCATTGCCGGCGCGGTGCAGGTGCTGGAAGAGGAGCTGGGGCGGGGCGAAGGTCCGCCGCCCTCGTCTCCCTGAGCCCCGAATCGCCCAGCCCACGCTGATCGCCCCGACCGGAAGGACACCCGATGACCGGCCAACTCGACGAAGCCCTGCTCGCGCTGCTGCGCAGCGCGCTGCCGAGCCTGTTCGGCGGCGGTGCGCCGGCGGTGCAGCTGGCGGCGCTGCCGGGCGTGTTCACGCTCGACGCGTCGTCCACCGACGCCGAGGCCGGCCAGCCGCGCAGCGACGCGGCGAGCGACACCCTGCCCTTCGTGGCCGCCGCGCCGCAGGGGCCGTACCAGCTCTCGCGGCCGCCGGACACCTCGGTGCGCAAGGTGCGGCTCGCCACCGCCGCCGGCGACCTGATCCCGCTGGCCGATGCCGAAGTCGTGTTCGACCCGCTGGACCTGCGCCGCTTCACGCTCGCGCTGCGGCCGTCGCGCCCGCTCGCCGGCGTCACCGGCGTGCGCGTGCTGTACGGCGTGACCGCGGTGTTCGCGCAGCTCAAGTACGTGCAGGACCTGAGCCTGGAGCTGAAGTCGACCGACGCGGTGGCGCTCGAACGCGCGCAGACGCTGGCGATGGCGGTGCTGGCGCTGAACCGGCCGTCCCTCGTGGCCGGCGGCGCGGGCACCGAGCAGGCCGATGCCTACGGCGCGGCGATCACCGTCAAGGCGCTGCACTTCGTCAGCGGCGACGCGCCGGCCACCGACCGCCGGCGCATCGCGCTGCGCGCCGAATTCGAGCTGAAGGCGCAGCGCGCGCTGGCCGAGGGCGAAGGCGCGCCGATCCAGCACATCCGCTCGCCCGGCAGCACCAGCGACCGGCCGGTGGACATCCAGATGCAGGTGGACGCCTAGCGCACCACCCGGGAGTCAGTCATGAAGGCCATGCTGCTGCTCGACCCGGACCGCCGCGACGACCAGCTCGCGGTGATCGCCGAACGCGCGCAGGTGCTGCTCGAATCGGGCGACCGGCTGTGGGTGGAGATGAACGAGGCGCTGGCCGACCGCTTCGCCGATGCCGGCATCCAGGTGCAGCCGCAGGAAGGCATGGACCGCATCGAGCTGCCCGCGCTGGTGTTCGACCCGGCCGAGGGCGAACCGGCGGTGCCGCCCGCGCTGGCCGCGCCGGTGCCGGCGGGCGACGCCGCCGGCTACCACCTGCTGCAGTTCGTGGTGCCGCCCGAGCCGGAGTGGCTGCAGGCGCTGGAAGACGGCGGCGGCGTGTTCCTCGGGCTGGTGCCGTCGCATGCCGCGGTGTTCGCGTTCAGTGCCGCGCAGGCGGAGGCGGCGCGCGCGCACCCGAGCGTCACCTGGGTCGGGCGCTACCACCCGGCCTACGCGCTCAGCCACGAACTCGCCGGCAGCGAGGAGCCGCTGGCGCCGGCGGCGCTGGCCACCGCGCAGGTCGACCCCGAGATGCTGGCGCCGACGCCCGGCGGCGCGCTGCGCGTGCAGTTCTTCGCCGACGTGGACCTGGCCGCCGCCGCCGCCGCGGTGGCCGCGGCCGGCGCCGAGGTGGCCGCCCACGCCGGCGATGCGCTGCTCGTCAACTGCAACGCGGCGCAGGTGCCGGCGCTGCTGCGCGTGGCCGGCGTGCGTGCGCTCGAGCGGCAGCGCACGGTGGAGATCGACAACCAGCGCGCCGGCGTGATCCTCGGAACCAACGAGGTGCGGCGCTTCGGGCGCGTCGACTTCCTCGTCAACCTGGACGGCACGGGCGAGATCGTCGGCGTGTTCGATACCGGGCTGGACAGCGGCGCCGCGCTGACCGCGCACACCGATTTCCACGTCGCCGGCGCGCCCGGCACGAGCCGCGTGATCAGCGTCAACAACCTGAACCTGGGCGGCACCGCCAGCGCGGCCGACATCGACGGCCATGGCACCCACGTGGCCGGCAGCATCCTCGGCAACGGGGCGAACGCGCCGCTGCCGACACCGGCCACGCCCACGGCCAGCGTGCCGCGCGGCATGGCGCCGGCGGCGCGGCTGGTGTTCACCTCGGTCAACGACTTCACGCTGCCCGCGCCGCCAGGGCTGCCGACCGATTTCTCGCAGTCGCTGGTCGCATTCAACGCGCACGCCGCCGCGGGCGCACGCGTGCACAGCAATTCCTGGGGCAGTGCCGGCAACAACCGCTACACCTCGTTCAGCGGCAGCCTGGACCAGTTCTGCTGGACGCATCCGGATTCGGTGCTGCTGTTCTCGGCCGGCAACGCCGAGGCCGACCTGAACAACGACGGCCGCTTCGACCAGAACTTCCTCGCGCCGGAGAAGACGGCGAAGAACACGCTGGTGATCGGCGCGTCGGAGAACGTGACCTCGCTCGACGGCGACCCGCGCAACTACCAGACGCGCACCGCGCCCTGCAACCGCTACGGCACGCTGGGCGCGAGCCCGGTGAGGCTGGCCGCCAATGTGGCGACGGCGTTCTCCGGCTCCGACGTCGCGCAGGACCTGGCGATGTTCAGCAACCGCGGCCGCGTGCGCAACGACCTGCGGCCGACGCACCGGCGCATCAAGCCCGACCTGGTGGCGCCGGGCACCAACGTGCTGTCGACGCGCTCGACCACGATGCCGGCGAGCGCCGCGACGATCGGCCAGCTCTGCCCGCCGATCGCGAACCCGCCCGGCATCGCCAACCCGCGCATCCCGGCCACCGCGCCGGCGGCGCGCTACCAGGTGCTCTCGGGCACCAGCATGGCGACGCCGCTGGCGGCCGGCTCCTGCCTGCTGGTGCGCCAGTTCTACCGCCAGCGCTACGGCCAGTTGCGCCGGCCGCAGCGGGTGCAGACGCTGACCGACCTGATCGACCTGCCGTTCGCGCTGGCCAACGGCAACCAGCGCGCGCTGGCCTGGGTGCACCGCGACGCCGCGGCCAACCGCAACGACATCGTCGCCGCGCTGTACGACCTGGACGCCTCGCCGCACGGCGCGATCGTCACGCTGGCCAGCGGCGTCGGCGCACAGCCGGCACCGGCGCTGGCCCTGCACGCCAACCACATCCTGCTGCTGTGGCGCGACGGCGCGGGCGCGCTGAAGCTCGCCGCCTTCGATGCGGCGCTGGCGCCGCTGGCCGGCTTCGGCACCGCCGGCGTGATCACCGTGCAGGCGAGCGTGCGCACCGAGGCCGAGCGGCGGCCGGGCATCACGGTGCGCGGTGACCAGGCCGGCGTCGCCTGGTTCAAGGGCGGCAGCGAGGACCTGCTGTTCCAGCGCTTCAACCCCGCCAACGGTGCGGCGCTGGATGCGCAGCCGCTGGTGCTGGGCACGGGCACGGCCACCTCGAACCATCCGTTCATCCTGCACAACGGCGGCCACTGGGCGGTGTTCTGGGCGGCGGTGGGCGCCCCCAGCTCGACGCTCTTGATGCGCTTCGTCGCCACCAGCGGCGCGCCCGAGGGGGCGCAGCCGCTGACGCTGCTGACGCAGGCGGCGGCGTTCGGCGCGCCGCATGCCGTGTGGGACGCACGGCAGGGCCGCTTCATCGTGGCCTTCATGTCCGAGCTGGCCGCCAGCCGCGGCATCGGCGTGCAGCGCCTGGGCGCCGACGGCGTGCCGTTCGGCCCGCGGCTGCTGCCGGTGCCTCTGGCGGCCGGCGTGGCGGGGCGCCGCGCGCGCATCGAGCGCCACCCCGACGGCGGCTACGTGGCGATGTGGGAAGACGCGAGCGGCGGCTCGTTCGACGTCTACCTGTCCTTCCTCGACGGTACCGGTGCCGCGACGGCGGTGCACCGGCTGCAGATCAGCGACACGCCGGACCCGGTCAGCGGGTTCTCGGCCGTGATCGACGCCAACGGCGTGGTGCCGGTGTGGCAGAGCAGCGACGAGGCCAACAGCGACGAGAAGGGCCTGTACCTGCTCGGCATCGGCAAGAACGGCGTGTTCAGCGCGCAGACCGACCCGGCGACGCCGCTGCTCGACCGCGCCTTCTACGTGCGGCAGACGCTGCTGACCCAGCCCTTCACCGACCGGCCCGGCTGCGCGATGGTGTGGGCCGGCGGCGACTTCTACACCGTGCGGCTGGCCGGCAACGCCGGCTGGCACATGCTGGAGCTGGTGCACCTCTCGGCCGACGGCGTGGCCGACGCGGCCTTCGGCCCGGCCGGTGCGCGCACGCTCGAAGGCTGGTTCGGCTACGGCCCGCTGTGCCTGGCCTGGACCGGCAGCGCGATCGCGATCGGCGCGTCGATCAGCACCGATCTGCGCGTGCTGCTGGTGCAGCCCGACGGCCGGCTGGTGCCGCGCTTCGGCCGCCAGGGCGTGCTGAGCCTGGGCGAGCTGGCCGCGACGACGGTGCGGATGCAGATCGCGCCGAACAACGGCGGCGCGCTGCTGCGGCTGCATATCGCCTATGGCGTGTTCTCGGCCGACGGCCAGCACCGCCTGAAGTACACGATCCGCAACAGCATCGGCGGCCTGGGCGGCGGCAACACGCTGGCGGCGGTGGAACTGGCGCGCGTGGCCGGCACTGCGCGCCAGGGCTGGTTTCACCTGCTCGGCACCGAAACGCCGGTGCACGTGGTGGCGGCCTGGCACGTGACGGTGGGCGCGCAATCGCGCGTGCAGGTGCAGCGCTTCCGCCTGGACGGGCGGCCGCAGGCCGGGCAGGCGGCGCCGATCCCGCTGAGCGGCGCTGCCGGCGACGCGATGAACGCGGTGATCGCGCCGCGGCCGGTGCAGTTCACGCCCGCCTTCCCGGTCAGCGCGAACGACCTGCGCGACAGCCGGCGGCGCGAATTCGGCGCCGCCTGGCAGCAGCAGCCGGCCGGCGCCAACTGGCAGGTCTGGTTCTCGCGGCTGGACCGCCAGGGCGTGCCGGTGACCACCGCCGGCCAGTTCGACGTGCCGGTCGTCGTCAGCGCCACCGACCACGCGACCGAGCCGCAGCTCGTCTGGCATGGCGACGGCTACGGGCTGGCCTGGCTGCAGCAACCCATCGCCGCGGGCGGCCTGCACCAGCTGATGTTCCTGGTGCTCGACCCGCTGGGCCAGCGGCCGAACCTGGCGGCCGGCGGTGCGCCGGCGGCGCCGGCCACGCCCTTCCCCGTCACCGCCGTCGGCGTGGACGTGCAGAGCTTCCACCTGATCTGGACCGGCGCCAGCTTCCGCATCACCTGGACCGAGGCGGCCGGCACCAACCAGTTGCACCGCCAGTGCGGCATCGCACTGCCGCGCCCGGCCAGCGGCGCGCGCTACGACGCGCCGTTCCAGCAGCCGAGCAGCGCGCTGATCCGCGCCACGCTGATCAACGGCGCGACCAACCTGCGCAACACCGCGCTGCCGAACAACGGCAACGACGTCAACGACGGCTATGGCTGGGGCCGCGTCAACCTGCGGCAGGCGCTGGCGCCGGCGCAGCCGGTGAGCTTCCACGTGCGCGACGACGCGAGCGTGGGCCCCGGCCGGCGCGTGACCTACACGCTGCGCCTGCGGCGCGACACGCGCCTGCTCCGCATCACCCTCGCCTGGACCGACCCGCCCGGCAGCGACATCGTCAACCACCTGCACCTGCGCGTGACGACCCCGCCGTTCAACCCCGGCGGCGTGCAGGTGCTGCACGGCAACCGCTGGCGCAGCGCCGCCGGCCAGACCCACCTCAGCGACCCCGTGCCCGCCCGCGCGCCCCCGTTCGAGGACACCCACACCGTCCAGCAGGTGGTGCTCGCCGCCCCGCCCGACCTGCCCGAGGGCGACTACATCGTCGAGGTGATCTGCTCCTCGCTCGGGGGCGGAGCCTTCCAGCAGTTCCCCGGCCAGCCGTTCGCGCTGGTGTTCGTCGGCAGCGGGCCGGAGTTGCGGACGGCGGCGAACGGGAGTGGGGCGGGGGTGGGGGTGTATTGAGGGGTGGCGGGCGGGTTGACTGCGCTCAGTTGCCGACTGCCCGCACCTCGACGAACTCGGCTGGGAATGCGTCGGCTGTGGCGCCCTTGAACGACGCGTGGTAGATCCCCGTCTGCGAAATCATCAGCCTGCCCGGCGTACCTGTCGGACCATAACCGGCGAGTGCCGTGAGCGGGCCCTTGGCATTGGCACGGAACGATTCCGTCACCCATTCGAAATTCGGGGTCAGTTCGGTGTGGCTGACATCGGCGAGTGGGCCGGGACTCTGCTTCCACGCGAACGATGCATGGCATTCGCCGACGCCGGGGGTCGCTCCCAGGATCACGTCTTGTGCTCGAGCGCCGATGTTGTACGAGGCGTCGGCCTCCAGGCCCACGGCGATGCAGCGCATGGCCGGGCTGGGCGGCGTGCGCTCTGATGACCCGCCTGCAACGGGCCGGCATCGCTGGGCGTCGGATCGATCCCGATGGTCGGCTCGGGACACTCCTATCCCAACGATAGATTCTCCGAGACGACTTTTCCCATACTGACCCGCTGTTCGACCGAATATCCGAGCGACTCGTAGAAGCCGCTGGCGCGTTCGTTTCCGGCGACGACCTGCAGGTTGATCTTCAGGCAGCCCCGATCAGTCAACGCCTGTTCCGCATGGCCCACCAGCGCGGCGCCCAGCCCCTGATTGCGATGGGCAGGGTGAACGGCGACCGAGTAGAGCCAACCCCGATGGCCGTCGTAGCCGGCGAGGATGGTTCCGACGACCGTATCGCCCGCCAGCGCCACGAAGAACAGGCCATCCTCCATGGCCAGTTTCTTGTCGATCGCCAGGGCCGGCGCGTTGTGCGCTGCGTCGTATCCGAACACGGTCTTCCAGAGTTCGATCACCGGCAGCCGGTGCAGATCGTTCGTGTAGGTATGGATGGAGTGCATGGTGCGATATCGGGAGGGAGCGTGGCGTTCATCAGTTCCGGTATGAACGCCCGGTAGGTCGCCGTGGCCGCGGCGGATCTCGATGAGTTCGTGGAATCCCTCGCCGAGCGAGCGAGGTTCAAGATGGTCGTGCACCCGGCGCATGGCTGCCCGGCCGATGCGTGCCCGACCGGCGCTGCGCATTCCGCGCCGACGCCGCCATTCGGTCGTCCACGGGCCGGCGCGAGTCGGCGCCGGCGTCCCGTTCCATGCTCAATTGCAGCATCCTCCCTCGTCACGACGGCTTTCGATGGCCATCGACCGCCCCTCGGCGGGCCCTCCACGTCGATCCTTCGGCCTGGCCGGCTCTTGTTCCGCCGACGCCGCAGCCATCACTGGCTGAACGCCGCGTGGAACCGGTCCGTGGCCGGATTCCTGGTCTCCACTATCCCATCATCGGCGACGCGTTCTGCTCAGTTCGCGCGCGGCGCCTCATTCATCTTGATGACGGCCGGCCGCTCCACCGCCTTCGCCTGCACCCGCGCCGAAACCTTCACCGCCACCTTGGCCCCGCGCGGCACGCGGGTGCCGGCCGGCGGGTTCTGGAACACGATCGTGCCGGGGCGGGCGCCGGTGTTGGCGACCGTGTCGGTGGGGTCGAAACTCAATTGCAGCCGGTTCGCGGCCAGCGTCTTCAGGGCCGCGTCGGGGGTCAGGCCGATCACGATCGGCACGTTCTCCGTCTGGGTCACCACCGTCAGGCGGATCAGCGCGCCGCGCTCGTGCAGGCTGTTCGCAGGCGGCGATTGGCCGGTGACCACGCCGTCGAGGAAGCCCTGCTCCAGCCGGGTGTTCGCGTCGACCATCACGGTGCGGAAACCCAGCGATTCGGCGATCTTGCTCGCGTCGGCGCTCGGCTGCCTGGCGAGATCGGGCACGGTGAGCATCGCGGGCGCGGGGACCGACGGGGTGGCGGCAACGGGTGGGGGCGG
>JBGAMJ010000117.1:0-17418 GCA_044223035.1 Piscinibacter sp. | reverse complement strand
GCCGTCGGCCAGGTCGATCAGCAGGCGCTGGCCGCCGTCCTCGGCCGGGTGCGCCGAGCGCAGGTGGCCGAGCGAGTGCAGCTCAGCCTCGATCGCCGGCAGCGCCTCGCGCAGCGCGCGCGGCAGGAAGTCCTCGGGCCGGCGCCGGCCGCTGTCCAGCGGCGCAGCGTTCGCCCACAGGCGCAGCACCCGCTGCTCGTGGCAGGGCTGGGCGCCGAGGGCGCGCAGGCGCTGGCGCAGGTCGTCGATGCGCATGGCGTCCCGGCGCGCCGCTCAGCCGCGCCCGGCGTAGGGATCGGCGATGCCCAGCCCGCCGAGGATGGCCGTCTCGCGGCGTTCCATGGCGCGCGCTTCGTCGTCGTGTTCGTGGTCGTAGCCCTGGGCGTGCAGCGTGCCGTGCACCAGCAGGTGCGCGTAGTGGTGCGCCCGTTCGACGCCCAGTTCGGCCGCCTCGCGCGCGATCACCGGCGCGCACAGCACCAGGTCGGCCGACACCACCGGTTCGTGCGCGTAGTCGAAGGTCAGCACGTTGGTCGCGTAGTCCTTGGCGCGGTAGGCGCGGTTCAGTTCGCGGCCTTCGTCCTCGCCGACGATCCGCACCGTCAGCTCGGCCGGGGCCTCGAGCGCCGCCCGGATCCAGCGGACCACCTGGTGCCGCGGCAGCAGCGCGCGGTCGGTCGCGTCGGCGAACTGGAGCGACAGCGTGAGTGCGGGCGCGACCACGCTAGTCCTCCCCCGACGTTGCCGCGTCGTAGGCCTCGACGATGCGGGCCACCAGCGGGTGGCGCACCACGTCGGCGGAGGTGAAGTGCGTCGTCGCGATGCCGCGCACGCGCCGCAGGATGCGCTCGGCGTGGATCAGCCCGCTGTCGGTGCCGCGCGGCAGGTCGATCTGGCTGACGTCGCCCGTGACCACGGCCTTGGCGCCGAAGCCGATGCGCGTCAGGAACATCTTCATCTGCTCGGGCGTGGTGTTCTGCGCCTCGTCGAGGATCACGAACGCATGGTTCAGCGTGCGCCCGCGCATGAAGGCCAGCGGCGCCACTTCCAGCAGGCCCTTGTCGAAGGCGCGCGTCACCCGCTCCAGGCCCATCAGGTCGTAGAGCGCGTCGTACAGCGGGCGCAGGTACGGGTCGACCTTCTGCGCCATGTCGCCGGGCAGGAAGCCCAGCCGCTCGCCCGCCTCGACCGCGGGCCGCGTCAGCACGATGCGCTGCACCGTGCTGCGCTCGAGCGCATCGACCGCGCAGGCCACCGCGAGGAAGGTCTTGCCGGTGCCGGCCGGGCCGATGCCGAAGCTCAGGTCGTGGCTCAGGATCTGCTGCAGGTAGCGCGCCTGGTTGGGCGTGCGCGGCGCCAGATCGGTGCGGCGCGTATGCAGCACCACCCTCTGCCCCGGCCCTGCCGGCCCGGCATTCGCGGCGGCGCCCACCAGCGCCAGCTGCAGCGCCTCGGCGGCGATCGGCTGCGCGGCCTGCTCGTACAGCGTGCCCAGCAGGCGCAGCGCGGCTTCGGCGGCGTCGCGCCGGCCCTCAACGCGAAAGGTCTCCTGCCGGCGGCTGATCGCCAAGCCGAGCGCGCGCTCGATCGTGCGCAGGTGTTCGTCCAAGGGCCCGCACAGGTGCGCGAGGCGCGCGTTGTCGAGCGGCGTGAAGGCGTGGCGAAGGATCACGGCAAAGGGCGACGCGCAACGCCGCGGGCGGCACAAGCGCACATTGTCGCCGCCGCGGGGGCGGCAGCGCCTCGCGCACAATCCCCGTCGCCATGCGAAGCCCCGCTGTCGCGCCCTGCACGCCCGGCCGCCGCAGCGCCGGCCGCCCGGTGCAGGCGCAGGCCGCGCGCCGGATGCCGAGCCCGCTGCACCTGCTGCGGTTGCTGCGCCTGCTGCGCCTGCTGCGCCTGCTGCGCCTGCTGCCGATCCTGCTGCTGTGGGCCGCGGCGCCGGTGGCGCACGCGCAAGGGGTCACGATCACCACCGCGCAGGCGGTCGAGAGCGACAGCGAACGCTTCCCCGCCGGCGCGCCGGCGCGCACGGTCGAGCTGCCCGACACCTGGTCGCGCAGCCGCCCCGGCTACAGCGGCACCGTCTGGTACCGCGCGGCCTTCAGCGGATCGGATGTGCGCGCCGACGGCGGGCTGCTGGCGCTGTACATCGAGCGCGCCTGCACCAATGTCGAGGTCTTCCTCAACGGCCGGCTGGTGCACAGCGGCGGCCGGATGAGCGAGCCGGTCACGCGCAACTGCCACCAGCCGCAGCTCGTCAACCTGCCGGCGGCGCTGATCGAGCCCGGCATCAACACGCTGGACTTGAAGGTGGTCGGCCAGGCACTGGCGCGGGTCGCGTCGGCGCGCCGGGCCGGCAGCCTGGCGGCGCTGCAGATCGGCCCGCAGGCGCTGCTCGAGCCGCGCTATGCGCGGCAGATGGTGCTCGACGTCACGCTGCCGCTGGCGATCAGCGCCACGCTGGTGCTGCTGGGCGGCTTCATGTTCGTGCTCGGCTGGATCAACCGGCGCGACAGCCATCTCGCCTACTTCGGCGCGCTCGCGATCGGCTGGGCGATCGTCGAGGCACGCCGCTGGCTGCGCAACCTGCCCTTCGAGGGCGCGGTCGCCGAATTCCTGCTCGCCGCGATGCTGCCGCTGCTGACGCTGGCGGCCGTGCAGTTCCTGCTGCGCTACGCGCGCTGGCGCAGCCGCCTCGTCGACCGCGCGCTGTCGCTGCAATGCGTGCTGATGCCGCTGAGCCTGGTGCTCGCGGGGCCGCAGCGGCTGTACGCGGCGGCGAGCGCGTGGTACTTGCTGCTCGCGCTGCAGGTGGTGGCCGCCGCGGTGTTCTACCTGCGCCGCCAGTACCGCGACCGCAGCCGCTCGTTCTGGCCGATGGCCGCGCTGCTGGGGCTGGCGGGAGTCGCGCTCGCGGTCGAGTTCGCCGGCCAGGCGTTCGGCCTGCGCGTGCCGATGCTGCAGTACGCGCAGCTCGCGGCGCCGCTGGCGATGGTGCTGGCGGGCCTGCGGCTGCTGCAGCAGCACGGCCGCGCGCGCCACGACGCCGAGGCCGCGCGCGCCGAGCTCGAGGCGCGCATCAGCGACGCCACCGCCGAGATCGAGCGCAACTTCACGCAGCTGGCCGAGCTGCGCGTCGAGCGGGTCACCGAGCGCGAGCGCAAGCGCATCGCCGCCGACCTGCACGACGACCTCGGCGCCAAGCTGCTGACGATCGTGCACACCAGCGAATCCGAGCGCATCTCGCAGCTGGCGCGCGAGGCGCTCGAGGAGATGCGGCTGTCGGTGCGCGGGCTGACCGGCAAGCCGGTGCAGCTGATCGACGCGCTCGGCGACTGGCGCGCCGAGTTCGTGCGCCGGCTGCAGCAGGCCGGCATCGAGGCCGACTGGGCGCCGCCGGCCGACGAGCCGGCGCAGACGCTGTCGGCACGCGCCTTCGTGCAGACCACGCGCATCCTGCGCGAGGCGGTGAGCAACGTGATCAAGCACAGCGGCGCCAACCGCTGCTCGATGCAATGCGGCTTCGCCGACGGCGACCTGCAGCTGGTGATCCACGACGACGGCCACGGCATCCCGCTGGAGCTCGACGGCCGGCTCGACCGCGGCCACGGCATGGCCAGCATGAAGCACCGCGCGCGCCAGCTGTCGGGCCAGTGCCTGGTCGAAAGCGGCCCGGGCTTCGGGACCGTGATCCGCCTCACGCTTCCGCTGGAGAGCGCCGTCGAGCCGCACTGAGCCGCTGCTAGGATCGCCGCGCTCCGCTTCCGGGAACTGCGTGCCGGCCGTCATGACCAACATCCTGCTGCTCGAAGACCTGCCCGAGATCCGCGCCTGGCTCGGCAGCCTGGTGCTGCAGGTGTTCCCCGACGCCCATATCGCCGAGGCCGCGCGCGTGCACGACGCGGTCGGGCTGGTGTCGGCGATCAAGTTCGACCTGGCGCTGATCGACCTCGGCCTGCCCGACGGATCGGGCGTCGACGTGGTCGCCGCGCTGCGCGAGCACCAGCCCGAGACGCAGAGCGTGATCGTCACGATCCACGACGACGACGAGCACCTGTTCCCCGCGCTGCAGGCCGGCGCCTTCGGCTACATCCTGAAGGAGCAGGCGCGCGAGTTGATCATCGAGCAGCTGCAGCGCATCACCCAGGGCGAGCCGCCGCTGTCGCCGTCGATCGCGCGCCGCGTGATGGCCTACTTCACCGCCAAGAGCAAGCCGCAGCCCTCGTCGCACAGCCTGCCGCACGTGGCGCTGACCGAGCGCGAGACCGAAGTGCTGCTGCGCGTGGCCAAGGGCTTCACGCTGCCCGAGATCGGCGTGCAGCTGTCGCTGTCGCGGCACACGATCGCCGACTACGTGAAGCAGATCTACCGCAAGCTCAACGTCAGCTCGCGCGCCGAAGCGGCGCTCGAGGCGCAGCGCATGGGCCTGTTCGGCAGATAGCGCGCGCGCCGCGGCCGATGACGCCGGTCATGCTTTGCGGCGCAGGCTGATGTCGCGTCAGCGATGTGAATGCGGCGTCAGCCGCTGTGCCGTAGCCATAATCGCCGCATGATCGGACGCCTGAGCGGCCTGCTCGTCGAGAAGACGCCGCCGCAACTGCTGCTCGAAGTCGGCGGCGTCGGCTACGAGCTCGACGTGCCGATGAGCACCTTCTACAACCTGCCCGCCGCCGGCGAGCGGGTGACGCTGCTGACCCACTTCGTCGTGCGCGAGGACGCGCAGGCGCTGTACGGCTTCCTCACGCAGGCCGAGCGCGCCGCCTTCCGCGAGCTGGTGCGCATCAGCGGCGTCGGCCCGCGCACCGCGCTGGCGATCCTGTCGGGGCTGTCGGTGGACGACCTGGCGGCGGCGGTGAGCCGGCAGGAAAGCGCCCGGCTGGTCAAGGTGCCGGGCATCGGCAAGAAGACCGCCGAGCGGCTGCTGCTCGAATTGAAGGGCAAGCTCGGCGACGCGCTGCGCACGCCCGCCACCGTGGTCGACAACGCGCAGGCCGACATCCTGCAGGCGCTGGTCGCCCTCGGCTACAGCGACCGCGAGGCCGCCGCGGTGCTGAAATCCGTGCCGCCGGGCACCGGGGTCAGCGACGGCATCAAGCTCGCGCTCAAGTCGCTCGCGCGCTGACAGCCGCAGCGCCGGAACGCCCCGGCGGGCCGCCCCGCCGTCCCGCCTCCGGCGACCATAATGCTGTATGAGCATCCAGACCGACGACTTCGCGCCGCGCCGCCGCAGCGCGCCCGCGCCGGCCGACAGCCGGGTCGTCAGCGCCGCGCCGGCCTCGCCGAACGAAGAGGCGATCGAGCGTGCGCTGCGGCCGAAGGGGCTCGCTGACTACGTCGGGCAGGCGAAGGCGCGCGAGCAGCTGGAGATATTCATCGGCGCCGCCCGCAAGCGCGGCGAGGCACTCGACCACGTGCTGCTGTTCGGCCCGCCCGGCCTCGGCAAGACCACGCTCAGCCACATCATCGCCAACGAACTCGGCGTGCACCTGCGCCAGACCTCCGGGCCGGTGCTGGAGAAGCCGAAGGACCTGGCCGCGATTCTGACCAATCTCGAACGCAACGACGTGCTGTTCATCGACGAGATCCACCGGCTGTCGCCGGTGGTCGAGGAGATCCTGTACCCGGCGCTCGAGGACTACCAGATCGACATCATGATCGGCGAGGGCCCGGCGGCGCGCTCGATCAAGCTCGATCTGCAGCCGTTCACGCTGGTCGGCGCCACCACCCGCGCCGGCATGCTGACCAACCCGCTGCGCGACCGCTTCGGCATCGTCGCGCGGCTCGAGTTCTACAGCCCGGAGGAACTGACGCGCATCGTGCACCGCTCGGCCGGCCTGCTGAACGTGCCGACCGACGCCGAGGGCGCGTTCGAGATCGCCCGCCGCTCGCGCGGCACGCCGCGCATCGCCAACCGCCTGCTGCGGCGCGTGCGCGACTATGCCGACGTGAAGGGCGACGGCCGCATCGGCAAGACGCTGGCCGACCGGGCGCTGGCGATGCTCGACGTCGACCCGCAGGGCTTCGACGTGATGGACCGCAAACTGCTGGAGGCGGTGATCCACCGCTTCGACGGCGGCCCGGTCGGGCTCGACAACGTGGCCGCCGCGATCGGCGAGGAGCGCGACACGATCGAGGACGTGATCGAGCCCTACCTGATCCAGCAGGGCTACCTGCAGCGCACGCCGCGCGGGCGCATCGCCACGCTGGCCGCCTACGAGCGAATCGATCGCGTCCGAGCGGCGCGCCAGGGCGGCCGCCATCGAGGCGCGAAGCGCAGCCATAGCTCGGGCTATGGCGAGCATTCGCAACGACGAGGGCGGGCGCCATGGCGTGACGAGCGGGCGTGAGGGATTCGGCCTCAGGCTCTCAGAGCAGGTCTTCGACCACCAGCCGGTGGTACTTCTCCGCCAGCCGTGCGCCGAAGCGCTCGGCCACCTGCGCGACGCTCGCGGCATGCGCGTCGTCCGGCGCATACACCAGCAGCCAGCTGCACCCCTCTCCGGCGAGCTGGCGGTAGCGGCGCATCAGCGTGATCTCGTAGCCGAAGCCGGCGAAATCGCTGGCGTGGTCGAGCATGTGCTGCATCTGCGCGCCTTCCTCGTCGGCGCTGTACTGCAGCACGTCGTCGGCGTCGAAACCGGCCTCGATCAGCGCCGCAGTGGCCTCGGCCGCCACCTTGTCGTCCGGCAGCGCCACCACCACGTGACCGACGGGCTTGAACGCCCCGAGCACCTGCGGCCGATCGGCCTTGGTCAATCGCCTGATCGTCATGGCTGTCTCCTCGCTCTGCGTGTCGCCTGGCTGTGCGTGAGCTTTCAGTCTAGGCGCCGCCCTCGACGGCCCGCACGGGAGACACCACTGCCGGCAGGGTGAGCCTGCTGGGGGAAACCCGGTCAGGTCAGCGCGCCGCGCGCGTCCACCGGCCAGACCGCGTCGACGACGCCATGCTCCAGCCCGCCGCGCAGCACGATGAAGTGGTCGTGCAGGTTGACCGTCGGGTCGCAGTGGCCGGGCAGCAGCCAGACCGCCTCGCCGAGCGCCGGCAGCGCATCGCCGCCCGGGCGCAGCACGCCGTGCTCGTCGCCGCCGTTGGCGAAGGCGAGGTCGCGCCCCCACACCCGTGGCAGGCCGGAATCGATCGCATGCGACTTGTGCCCGGCGTCGACCACCGCGTGCGACAGCCCGCGGCTGACCACGCGGCTGCGCACGAACAGCGCCGGCTCGAAGCGCGGCGCCAGCGGTGCGGGTTCGATGTCGGCGTAGTCGCGGTCCATGAACACGTAGCTGCCGGGCTGGATCTCGCCGTACAGCCCGCTCGCCGCCTCGAACGGAAAGCTGCCGGTGCCCGCGCCGGTCACCAGCGGGCAGACGATGCCGGCGGCGGTGACGCTGGCCTGTGCGCTGCGGGCCAGGCTCGTCGCATGGCGGATCGCCACCTCGCGCTCGGCGGCTGCGGCCAGGTGCTGCGCCCCGCCCTGGTAGGCCTGCAGCCCGGCGAACGGCAGGCCGAGCGCAACGACGCGGTGCGCGAGTTGGCCAGCGGCCGTGGGCGCGACGCCGCAGCGCCCCTGGCCGACGTCGACCTCGACGAACACGTCGATGCGGCTGCCGGCTGCATGCAAGGCCGCGGCGAGGCGCTCGGCGCCGAGCGCCGAATCGACCGCCAGCGCCAGCTGCACGGGCGGGCGAGGTGCGCCAGCCGCGTCAGCTTGCGGGTCGATCACGACGTTGCTGACGAAGATGTCGGAGACACCGGCGTCGGCCAGCGCCTCGGCCTCGGCCGTCTTCTGCACGCGGACGCCGCAGGCACCGGCGGCGATCTGCAGCGCGCGATGTGCCTACGTGCGTCTTCGCATGTGGCCGCAGGCGCACGCGCTGCGCCCGGGCGAAGTCGGCCATGCGCGCGATATTGCGTTCGAGCGCGTCGAGGTCGATCACCAGCGCCGGCGTGTCGATCGCGTCGACCGGATCGCCGGGCCGGGCGGCACCCCTCACTGGACGACCCACCGCGCGGCGCGCTCCGGGATGAGCGCTTGGGAGCGGCCCGGCGCGCTCACTGGACGACCCTCCGCGCGGCGCGCTCCGGGATGAGCGCTTGGGAGCGGCCCGGCGCGCTCATGCTGCGCCGGCCGCCTCGTCGAGCGCCGGATCCTCGAGGTGCAGGGTGTCGGCCCAGCCGACCAGCGTCAGCCCATCGGGGGTGTAGAGCAGCCGGTTGATGCTGGCGTTGCCGAGCTGCCACGAGCGCGGCGCATGGAGCTCGAGGCGCGTGGCGGCGCGGTAGAGGCAGTCCATCACGCCGCCGTGGGCGACCAGCGCGATCGTCTGCCCCGGATGCCGGGCCGCCAGCCGCGTGGCCGCGGCCACGCTGCGGGCGAAGAATTCGCGCAGCCGCTCGCCGCCCGGCGGCGCGAAATCGGGGTCGCGCCGGCGCCAGCGATCGCTGTCGGCGGGCCAGCGCTGTTCGATCTCGGTCCAGGTGTGGCCCTCGAAGCCACCGAAGCCGCGTTCGCGCAGCGCCGGGTCGCTGACGATGCCGAGCCCGATGCGCCGCGCCAGCGCCTGGGCGGTCTGGTGGGCGCGCTGCAGGTCGCTCGAATAGAGCGCGTCGATGCCCTCGTCGGCGAGTGCATGGGCCAGCCGCTCGGCCTGCCAGCGGCCGGTGTCGTTGAGCGGAACGTCGAGCTGGCCCTGGATGCGGGAGTCGACGTTCCAGGCGGTTTCGCCGTGTCGGATCGCGATGACGCGCGTGACTTCGTCGTGCATCAGCGGCCCAGAAGTCGCCGGTTCAGCGTGTAGGTGCCGGTGAACGCCGCGCGACCGAGCACGAAGGGCTCGATCGCCGCGCGCACCTGCGGGCCGGTGAACGTGCCGTCGACCGGCGCCCGCGCCACCGACAGCGCGTACAACGTGAACACGTAGCGGTGCACGATCGCATCGTTGAACGGCGGGAACGGGCCGTCGTAGCCGAAGTAGTCGCCCGCCATCTCCGGGTTGCCGGCGAACCAGCCGGTGTAGTCGTTCAGCCCCTGGCGTGCGCCGCCCGCGGCCTGCGGCCCGGGCTTGCCGCGCGCGGCGAAGCCGCGGCTGAACTCGCCTTCGGCGATCGACGCGCGCGCCGGGTCGAGGTCGACCAGCACCCAGTGGAAGAAGTCGACCCGCGGCAGGTCGGCGGGCACCTCGCGGTCGGGCTGGTTGACGTCGTCGCCACGGCTCGGCACGTCCGGGTCGTGGCAGATCAGCACCAGCGAGCGCGTGCCCGCGGGCAGATCGATCCAGGCGAGCGGTGGGTTCAGGTCGTCGGAGAAGCCGACGCCCTGCGCGTCGTCGAGGCGGCCGGCGGCATGGCGGGCCGGGATGGGCTGGCCGTCGGACCAGCTGTCGCTCCACAGTTTCATCGGGGACTCCGTGAGGGAGGGAGGGAACTCAAACGCCCCAGACGACCGGCACGTCCGAGGCGAGCGACGCCTTCAGCATCTCGCGCATCGGCCACGCGCGCTGGCGCAGGCTGACGCCGCCGCGCGGGGCGGTGTCGGGGTCGGCGGGTTCGGGGTCGCCGCCGGCGGCGACGCGGGCGGCGTCTTCCGCGGCGACGGCGGCGTCGATCGCGGCGATCGCCGCGGCCATCGCGGCCGGTTCGACGATGCCTTGCGCGGCCGGCTCCTTGCCGATCAGCCGCAGCACCTCGTCGCCGTTCGGACCCATCATGATCAGGTCGCCGGTGGCCTTCGACTTGAATTTGTAGATCATCGGTAGATGTACCCGCGATTGAACGGAAAGTCGGATTGTGCGCCGCGCATCGGGCCGTCGGCCACGTTGCCGGTCGGTCGCGAGGCGAGCATCTGGAACAGCGAGATCCAGCGCTGCTCGAAGCTCATCGCGCTGCCCGACAGGTACAGCCGGTAGGCGCGAACCACCGCTTCGGCGGTCAGCCGCCGCGCCGCATCGAGCTGGCGCTCGAGCGCATCGCTCCAGGCCCAGAGCGTGCGCGCGTAATGCGGCCGCAGGTTCTCCACGTCCAGCGGTTCCAGCCCGCATTCGCTCATCACCTGCAGCACGTGCGACAGGTGCAGCAACTCGCCGCCGGGGAAGATGTAGCGCTCGATGAAGTCGCCGATGCCGGCGCCGAGCTGGTCGTTGCCGGTGCCGCCGGCGGTGATGCCGTGGTTCATCAGCAGGCCGCCGGGGCGCAGCAGCCGGTGGATCTTGTCGAAGTAGGCCGGCAACTGCGCACGCCCGACGTGCTCGAACATGCCGATCGACGCGATCTTGTCCCAGTGCTCGTCCTCGGGCAGTTCACGGTAGTCGAGCAGTTCCATCGTCACCCGCCCGCGCAGCCCGCGCTCGTCGATCAGCCGGTTGACGTGCGCGTGCTGGTTGCGGCTGAGCGTGATGCCGTGCGCCCGCACGCCGTAGTGCTCGCCGGCCCACAGCAGCAGGCCGCCCCAGCCGGCGCCGATGTCGAGGAAGCGCTCACCCTCGCGCAGCATCAGCTTGCGGCAGACGTGGTCGAGCTTGGCCTCCTGCGCCTGCGCCAGGTCGAGCCCGGCGGCGCGAAAGTAGGCGCACGAATAGACGCGGCGCGGGTCCAGCCAGAGCGCGTAGAAATCGTCCGAGACGTCGTAGTGGAACTGCACCTGCTCGCGGTCTGCGACCACGTGGTGGCGCGAGCGGGAGCGCCGGCGCTGCAGGCGCTCGCCCCACCAGCGCGACAGGGCGCCGTCGCCGACGCGCGTCGGGTCGTCGGCAATCATCTGCGTGGCGATCTGCATCAGGTCGCGCACGCTGCCGTCGAAATCGAGCCGGCCTTCGACGTAGTCCTCGGCCACCCGGCCGACCTGCCCCTGCGCCACGTGGATCAGCGAACGCCAGCTCCGGAGCCGCAGCGTCACCGGGGCGTCGCCAGCGCCGACGCGAACGCCATGGGGCAGCACCACCGCAAGCGGGATCCGCAACGTGTGCAGCTTGTGCTCGAGCAGTGTCTGGGCCGCGTTCATCCGTGCACCTCGGCCATGGACTCTACGCGCGCCAGGGCGAACGCTCGACGGCCTTTGACCGCCCGGAGCGTCAGGTCTTGATCAGGCGCATGTGGCGCCGCACGCGGCGGCGCACGCCCAGCCGCTCCTCGAACAGGTGGGCAGGCAGTGCCGGCGAATACAGGAAGCCCTGGAATTCGTCGCAGCCGGCGTCGGTCAGGAAGCGGCGCTGCGCCTCGTTCTCGACGCCTTCGGCGATGACCTGGAGGTGCAGCGCGCGGCCCAGGTGGATGATCGCGCGCACGATGCCGGCGTCGCTCTCGTCGCCGGGCAGCCCGCGCACGAAGCTGCGGTCGATCTTCAGCCGCCCGATCGGGAAGCGCTTCAGGTAGCCGAGGCTCGAATAGCCGGTGCCGAAGTCGTCGATCGCCAGCCGCACGCCGAGCCGCGACAGCGCTTCCAGCCGCAGCAGCGCCTCCTGGGCGTCCTGGATCAGGATCGACTCGGTCAGCTCCAGTTCGAGCTGCTGCGGCGGCAGGCCGGCGTTGCGCACCGCGGCCGCCACGCCGTCGACGAAGTCGGTCTGCTGGAACTGTAGCGCCGACACGTTGACCGACACCACGATGTCGAGCCCGCGCGCATGCCAGGCCGCCGCCTGCTTCACCGCCTGGCGCAGCACCCAGTCGCCGATCGACACGATGAAGCCGCTCTCCTCGGCCACCGGGATGAACTCGCCGGGCGAGATGTCGCCCAGCTCCGGGTCACGCCAGCGGATCAGTGCCTCGGCACCGCGCACCGTGCCGCTGGCGAGGTCGACCTGCGGCTGGTAGTTCAGGCGGAACCGGCCGGCCACCAGCGCCTGGCGCATCGCGTGGTCGAGCTTCATGCGCGAGCGCAGCGCCGCGCTGTCGTCGATCGCCCGGCGGTGGTGGAAGCGGTAGCTCGAGCGGCCGGCCTCCTTGACCTCGTGCATCGCCACGTCGGCATGGCGCACCAGCTCGTCGAGCGACGCGCCGTCGGTCGGGAACAGCGAGATGCCGATGCTGCAGGTGACCGTGAAGCGGGTATCGCCTTCGATGAACGGCGTCTGCATGACCTGCAGCACGCGCCTTGCGGTCGCCTCGGCGCCGGCGGCGTCGGCCTGGTGGATCAGCAGGACGAACTCGTCCCCGCCCACGCGCGCCACCGAGTCGACCGAGCGCAGGCACGATTTCAGGCGCTCGGCCACGTCGATCAGCACGCGGTCGCCGAAGTCGCGCCCGAGCGTGTCGTTGATGTGCTTGAAGCGGTCGAGGTTGACGCACAGCAGCGCGAACGGCGTGCCGTCGCGCCGCGCCAGCGCCAGCGCGAACTCCACCCGGTCGGCCAGCACGCGGCGGTTCGGCAGGCCGGTCAGCGTGTCGGTGTGCGACAGCATCTCGATGCGGCGCGAGGCCTCGATTCGCTCGGTGATGTCGCGGAACGAGTAGACGCGGCCGATCGGCCGGCCGCGGCTGCAATGCGGCAGCGACTTGCGCTCCAGCACGGTGCCCGACTGGAGCTGGAGCACGTCGTTCGCCTCCAGCATCGCCTGCTCTTCGATGACGGCGAGCCGCCGCATGTAGGCCGCGGGGTCGTCGATCTGGCGCCGCATCCAGGTGAACACGCCGTCGTCGTCGCGCCGCGTCAGCAGCGTGTCCGGCACCTGCCAGAGGTGGACGAAGCGGCGGTTGAAGTTGCGGATGTTGCCCGACAGGTCGGTGACGAGGATGCCGTCCGCCGTGGATTCGAGCGTCGCGCCGAGTTCGGCGACGCGGTCCTCGAGCTCGTCCTCGATGCGGCGCTGGTCGCTCAGGTCGTGCAGCGCGACCATGTACACCGCACGGCCGTCCACGCCGTCCAGCCCGTCGATCGCGTCGATGCGGCTGACCCGGCGCAGCACCGGCACGGTGCTGCCGTCGTCGCGCCGCGCGAGCGTGTGGGATTCGATGTGGTCGGCCAGGCCCGAGGCCACCTCGCCCCAGAAGAACAGATCTTCCGGCGTGGCCGAGAGTTCGAGCACTTCGCGGCCGATCAGCGACTGCGGTTCGACGTGCAGCAGGCGGCCGGCGGCGGCGTTCGCCGCCACCACGCGCAGCGCGGCAGCGTCGACCAGCCAGACGGCATCGAGCATGCCCTCGATCAGGGCGCCGAGCAGCGGGGCCGCCGGCAGCGCATTGCTGCGCAGCGGATGGACATTCGAGGTCATGCGTGCAAGGAACGCGCCGGGCGCGGGCCCCTCGTCTGGGTTCGGTCGTTCACGAGACGGGTGAAGGTGGTCATGACCGCCCCTCGCCCGACGATTGCGTCAAGGTGCTTCATGCCGCCACGCTCGCCTCGAAGAAGTAGGCGACCCGCGGCCGCGGCGACAGGTACTCCAGCGCTTCACGCGGCAGCGCGAGCGGCTTGATGCTGCGCCGGATGCCGAGGTTCTGCGCCCGCTCCAGGTCGAGCACCAGCGCTTCGTCGGACGGCACCTTCGGGTCGTGCACGACCACGCGCGGCTTCAGCGGCCGCGTCGAGTTGATGCCGACGACGATCGCGTAGCGGTCGTCGGTGAGCTGCACCGCCGAGCCGGGCGGGTAGACGCCCATCATCTTGATGAAGGCGCCGAGGATCGCCGTGTCGAACTTGTTCTTGCCCTGCGCGAAGAGCAGCGACAGCGCCTCGTGCGGCGTGATCGCCTTCGACGCGATGTTCGGATTGCACAGGTTGTCGTAGCGGTTGACCAGCGACAGGATGCGCGCCGCCGCGGTCATCCGCTCGCTGCCGATGCGCAGCGGGAAGCCGCTGCCGTCGGCGCTCTCGTGGTGCTGCGCGATTGCCAGCGTCGCGCCGGACGACAGGCCCATCTTGCGCGCCTGCGCGACGCCCTGCGCCACGTGCTCCTCGTAGAAGCGGTTCTCGGCGCTGGTGAAATGGTCTTCCCGATGACGCACGCGGTCGGGCAGGTCGAGCTTGCCGATGTCGTGCAGCAGCGAGCCGACGCCCAGGTCGAGCATCTCGGTCTCGTTGAAACCGAAGGTGCGGCCCATCAGCAGCGAGATCACCGTGACGTTGACCGAATGCGCCGACGCCTTGTCGCCCGCCGCCTCGCTCAGCAGGCGGATGCACAGATCCTGGGCGCCGAGCATCTTGTCGACGAAGGTGCGCGACAGCGCCTGCGCCGACTGGCTGGCTTCCAACGGCTGGGAAACCACCCGTTCGGTGATGCGGCGGCATTCGCGCGTGGCCTCGGCGAACTGGCGCTCGCACAGTGCCAGCGCCGCCCGCTGCTCCGCCAGCGCCTCGCGGCGTTCGCGTCGCGCGGCCTGCTCCGGGCTCTCGACTGGCAGCGAGGCGGCGTCCGTGCTGGCGTACACCAGCGTCGGGCCGGTGGGTGCGGGCGCGAGATCGCTGAACTCGGGGCTCCAGCCGACGCGGCGCAGGCCGAGCGACTGGATCGTCGCGATCTGCTCGGCCGAGCCGATCTTGAAGCTGCTGAGCGGGAACGGATGTGACATCCAGCCCACATCGAGGTGCACAAACATCCCGATGCGCAGCGCTTGTACGTCGATTTGATGACTGGAGACGGCGTTTTTCATTCTCGTGGCGCCGTCACGGCAGGTGGCGGCTACGGAGTCAGTCTTCGGCACTCCGGGCCCCCGACTTGAGCGGCGGCCGCGCCGCGCGGCCGCTCGCGTGCCGTCAATCGCCCCGCACGCGGACGAAATGCGCGAACCGCGGGATGCCACTGGCGTGCAGCCCCTGGTAGCGGTAGGTCACCCAGGCGCCGATCGGTGGCGGTTGCCGACGCTGCGCATCGGCCAGCCCGCTGCCGACACGGAAGCGCAGGCCCTCGGGCGTCTCGAGGTCGAGCGCGCCGACCTGCCCGGCCAGCCGCCCGCGCCCCGGCACGTGCGCGACGACGCGCGCCTCGGCATCCAGGCTCGGCTTGAGCTTGAGCAGGTCGTCGCTGCGCGCGGCGCGGTAAGGCGCATCGCCGCGGTGCAGCATCAGGCCCTCGCCGCCGGCGCGCACCGTGCGTTGCAGCAGCGATTGCAGCGCGGCCTCGTCGGCCACGGTCGACTGTTCGACCGCCCCCACCCACGGCTGCGACAGCGCGGCGATGCGCGGACGCAGGCGGCCGTAGCGGGCGTCGAAGCCGCCGGGCTCGGCCGGCCGGTCGAACACCGGGTAGCGCAGCGCGCGCCAGGCGGCGTCGTCGGGCCGCGCACGGGCGACAGCCGATTGCGCCGCGTCGAAGCGGCCGCGGCCGGCCCAGATCTCGCCGTCCATCGGCGACGCCGGCCAGCCCGCCGTGAACCAGGCCGGTGCGGCGACGCGCGTGCCGCTGCGCGTGCGCAGGCTGTCGCCGTCCCACCAGCCACGCACGCCGTCGAACTTCTCGCTGACGCGGTAGGCGGGGAGATCGATGCCGGGCCGGTAGACGCCGGCCAGCATGACCGGCGCCGGCGCCGCGCCGGCGAGGATGGGAAGGCCGGCGAGCGGCAGCACCAGGCCGGCGGCGAGCAGTTCCCGACGGGTCGGGTCCGCTCGATCGCGGCGTTGATGGCGTTCGGATCGATCGGAACAGCGCTGGAGCGCGTCGGAATCCGGTCCGTCGGATGGCGTCGCAGGTGGCGGCATGGGGTTCTCCTTCCCTCGGGGCATCGTGATGCGCACGATCCTAGGCAGCGCATCCGCGCGCCCGGCACGGCACCGAAGGCCGCAGCGTCGGCGACAGTGGCCTGCTGCACGAACGGTCCTCGCCCGGAGGAGGGACGCCCGCGTACGGCGCGCGACGCTCGCAGGGGCTTGTCGTGCGGTCGCGTGCGCCGTACAATGTTCGCAATCGGAACACACGTTCTACATGCGAACAATTCAGGGAAAATCAACCCTATCGGCAACGTGCCGCCTACGATATTCGGGCCCAGGCATCCGCCCCGACGCCCTGCTTTCGACCACCCCAGGAGACTGCCCGTGATAGACAAGATTTCGCCCGACGTGGAAACCGCTCTCGCGGGCATCCGCGACGGCGCCACCGTGATGATCGGCGGGTTCGGCGGCGCCGGACAGCCGGCCGAACTGATCGACGCCCTGATCGCCCAGGGCGCGCGCGACCTGACGATCGTCAACAACAACGCCGGCAACGGCGAGACCGGGCTGGCCGCGCTGCTGAAGACCGGCCGCGTGCGCAAGATCATCTGCAGCTTCCCGCGGCAGGCCGATTCGCAGGTCTTCGACGGCCTGTACCGTGCCGGCCAGATCGAGCTGGAACTGGTGCCGCAGGGCAACCTGGCCGAACGCATCCGCGCCGCCGGCGCCGGCATCGGCGGCTTCTTCACGCCCACCGGCTACGGCACCGACCTCGCCAAGGGCAAGGAAACGCGCGAGATCGACGGCCGCATGTACGTGCTCGAGGCGCCGATCCACGCCGACGTGGCGCTGATCAAGGCCGAGACCGGCGACCGCTGGGGCAACCTCGTCTACCGCAAGACCGCACGCAACTTCGGCCCGATCATGGCGACGGCCGCGAAGCTGACCGTCGCGTCGGTGCACGAGATCGTCGAACTCGGCGCGCTCGACCCCGAGAACATCGTGACGCCGGGCATCTTCGTGCAGCGCGTCGTCAAGGTGCCGCGCACCGCCACCGGCCCGGCCGGGTTCAAGCAGGCCGCGGCCTGAGCGAGGAGACACGACCAGGCAAAAGCTCAACCGCGACCAGATGGCCGCCCGCGTCGCCCGCGACATCCCCGAAGGCGCCTACGTCAACCTGGGCATCGGCCTGCCGACGCTCGTCGCCAACCACCTGCCGAAGGACCGCGAGATCTTCCTGCACAGCGAGAACGGCCTGCTCGGCATGGGCCCGGCGCCGGCCGAAGGCGAGGAAGACTACGACCTGATCAATGCCGGCAAGCAGCCGGTCACGCTGCTGCCCGGCGGCGCGTACTTCCACCATGCCGACAGCTTCGCGATGATGCGCGGCGGCCACCTCGACATCTGCGTGCTCGGCGCGTTCCAGGTCTCGGCCACCGGCGACCTGGCGAACTGGCACACCGGCGCGCCGGACGCGATCCCCGCCGTCGGCGGCGCGATGGACCTGGCGATCGGCGCGAAGAAGACCTTCGTGATGATGGAGCACCTGACCAAGAAGGGCGAAAGCAAGATCGTCGAGCGCTGCGGCTACCCGCTGACCGGCATCGGCTGCGTCAGCCGCATCTACACCGACCTGGCGGTGCTCGACGTGACGCCGAAGGGCCTGAAGGTCGTCGAGACCTTCAACGGCCTCGGCTTCGACGAACTGCAGCGCCTGACCGGCGTGCCGCTGATCGTCGACTGACCGACACGCCCCGCGAGAAAACACAGAGGAGACAAGCATGAACCGATGGATCCGCCGCGCCGTGCGCGGCCTGCTGGCACTCGCCGTGCTGCCGCTGGC
>JBGAMJ010000116.1:0-17838 GCA_044223035.1 Piscinibacter sp. | reverse complement strand
CGCGGCGCGGCGGGCGGGCAGCGGCTGGGGTGGCAGCTGGGTCGGCGGCTGGCGCGGCGGCTGCCGCGGCGGCTGGCGCGGGTGGCGGTGGGGATGGTGGCGGTGGGGACGATGGCGGTGGGGACGGTGGCGGCGGCCGGGACACCGGAGAACGCGCGATTGGCGTGGGTGGCGGCGACAGCGCGTCGATCCCGCCGCCGGTCTGCGAACTGCGTGGCGCCACGGTGTGGGCCGGTGTGCGGCGGCTGCTCGACAGCGTCGACCTGGTGCTGCATGCCGGCGAGATCGTCGCGATCGCCGGCGTGGCCGGCAACGGCCAGCAGGCGCTGGCGGAACTGCTGTTCGGCCTGCGCGGGCTGGATGGCGGCGAGCTGCGGGTGGACGGCCGGCCGCTGCCGGCCCGGCCGGCGGACTGGGTGCGCGCCGGCGTAGCCCGCGTGCCGGAGGACCGGCAGGCGGTCGGCGCCGTCGGCGACCTGACGGTGTGGGAGAACGCGGTGATCGAGCGCCACGCGGCGCCGGCCTTCGCCCGCTTCGGGCTGCTAAGGCGCGGTGCGGCGCAGGCCTACGCGCGACGGCTGATCGAGCGCTTCGACGTGCGCGGCACGCAGTCGCGCGGGGTCGACACGCCGGCGCGCGCGCTCTCCGGCGGCAACCTGCAGAAGCTGATCCTCGGCCGGGTGCTGACGGCGCCGGACGGCGCGGACGGTGCGGACGGTGGGCACGTGGGACGCGGCGAACGCGGTGAACGGGGCGAACGGGGCGAACCGGGCGAACGAAGTGAACGCGGCGAACGGGGCGAGCGGAGTGAACGCGGAAAGGCCGGCGTGCCGCGGCTGATCGTCGCCGACCAGCCGACCTGGGGGCTGGACGTCGGTGCCGTCGCCTACGTGCACCAGCAGTTGCTCGACGCCTGCGCGCGCGGCGCCGCGGTGCTGCTGATCTCGGAGGACCTGGACGAGATCTTCGCGCTGGCCGACCGCGTGGCGGTGCTGCACGACGGCCGCCTGGGCGCGGCACGCGCCGCGTCGGCCTGGACGCTGGCGGAGATCGGGCTCGCGATGGGCGGCAGCCATGGCAGCGCCCCCGCTGTCGGTGTCTGAGCGCCGCCCGACCCGGCCGGCCGCCGGGTGATCGCGAACGCGGCAGTCGGTGGCGCGAGACAATCCGCCCCATGGCCTCGCACACCCACGACCTGACCCCCTGGCAGCACCAGCACGTCTTCGACACCGGCAACCGCAGCGGCGAGACGCGCACGCGCTGGGTGCTCGCGGTGACGCTGGTGACGATGGTGGCCGAGATCGTCGCCGGCTGGTGGACAGGCTCGATGGCGCTGCTGGCCGACGGCTGGCACATGGGCACGCACGCGCTGGCGCTCGGCGTCGCGACGCTGGCCTACGCGCTGGCGCGGCGCCATGCGCGCGACGGCCGCTTCGCCTTCGGCACCTGGAAGATCGAAGTGCTCGGCAGCTTCGCCAGCGCGCTGGTGCTGGCCATCGTCGCCGCCGGCATCGTGCTCGAATCGGCGCTGCGCCTGTGGAAGGCCGAACCGATCGCGCTCGAGACCGCGCTGTGGGTGGCGACGATCGGGCTGGTGGTGAACCTGCTGTCCGCCTGGCTGCTGCACGGGGCGGAGGGGCACGGACATGACCACGGGCACGGCCACGGCCACGGCCATGGACATGCGCACGACGACGCCGGCGCCCGGAGGCACGCCCATGCCGACCACGATCACGCCGGGCACGCCCACGCAGCGCACGCCCACGCGGAGCACGACCACGCGGCGCACGACCACGCGGCGCACGACCACGCTGCACACGACCATGCGGCGCACGACCACGACCTCGGCCACGCGCATGCCCAAAGCCGCGCCGCGCCAGCCCCCAACGCCACCGCCCGCCACACCGGCCACGACCTGAACCTGCGCGCCGCCTACGTGCACGTGCTGGCCGACGCACTGACCTCGCTGCTCGCGATCGGCGCGCTGGCCGGTGCGCTGTGGCTGAAGTGGTGGTGGCTCGATCCGCTGGTCGGCGTGCTCGGCGCGGTGGTGATCGCGGTCTGGTCGGTCGGCCTGCTGCGCGAGAGCTCGGCGGTGCTGCTGGACCGCGAGATGGACCACCCGCTGACGCAGCAGGTGCGCGACGCGATCGAATCCGACGGCGACGCGAAGGTGGCCGACCTGCATCTGTGGCGCGTCGGCCGCTCGCAGTTCGCGGCGATCGCCTGCATCGTCGCCGACCGGCCGCTGACGCCGTCGGCCTACCGCGAGCGGCTGTCCGCGCACGACGCGCTGGTGCACGTGTCGATCGAGGTCAACCGCTGCCCCGGCAGCCGCTGAGGCGCGTCGGAGGCGGCACGACGCCGTCGGCAGGACACTGCCGGCGCAACGCCGTAGCCACCACGCCACTTGCAACGCGCGACTTGCAACGCACCACCCGCACCGCGCTGCCTGCAATGCGCCGCGTGGCGCGCCGCCGGTTCAACCCCGACGGTTCAGCGCCTCCAGTTGCGCCGGCGTGCCCACGTTCTCCCACGCCCCGCGATAGACCTCGGCCGTGATGCGCCGCCGCCGCATGCCGTCGAACAGCAGCGGGCCGAGCGGCGCGCGGGTGCCCGGCGCGATGCCGTGCAGCAGCTCGGCTCGGCACAGCGCGAGGTTGGCGTAGGTCCAGCGGTGGCCGTCCGGGCCG
Organism: Piscinibacter sp.; assembly: GCA_044223035.1. Classification (GTDB taxonomy): domain Bacteria; phylum Pseudomonadota; class Gammaproteobacteria; order Burkholderiales; family Burkholderiaceae_C; genus JBGAMJ01. The sequence continues at coordinate 15,145 of JBGAMJ010000116.1, read as the reverse complement.
GGGCCGTCCGCCAGGCCGAAGCCGGCGTCGTCCAGCCCGAAATCGCCGCGCGGGTGGTACGGCGGGTTCGGCACCAGCCACAGGTGCGCCAGGAGGTCCGACGCAGCGAAGCGCTCGGCCAGCGCGCGGTCGAAGCGGAAGTCCGGCGCGTGGATGTCGCCCGAGACGACCCAGAAGCAGTCGCCCAGCCACGGCAGTGCGGTGGCGATGCCGCCCGCGGTCTCGAGCGCGCCGCCGTGGTCGCGGCCTTCGAGCGAATAGCGGATCGACAGGCCGAAGCGCGAACCGTCGCCGAGCGTGTCGACGATCTGCTGTTCGAGCCAGGCGGTGTTGATCACCACCTCGCGCACGCCGTCGCGCGCCAGCGCGGCCAGGTGCCATTCGATCAGCGGCTTGCCGTGCACCGGCAGCAGCGGCTTGGGCGTGTGGTCGGTCAGCGGCCGCATCCGCTCGCCGCGGCCGGCGGCCAGCACGATGGCTTTCATGCGGCGACGGTGTCGAAGCGGCCGCGCCGCAGCGACTGGCGCTGCACGCGCCGCGGCTCGAAGGCCGCGACCAGTGCCGCCAGCAGTGCCTCGGCGCGCGCGGAGTTGTCGCCGCCGACGTTGCAGACGAAGACGTCGAGCGTGACGGCGCCGCGCTCCGGCCAGGTGTGCACCGCGAGGTGCGATTCGGCCAGCAGCACGACGCCGGTGACGCCGCCAGCCGCGGGGTCGGTGTCCTGACCGATTGGATCGACCTGGCCGACCTGGGCGACCTGACCGGCCGTGCCGCCGGGAGCCCGCGCGACAGCCGCCGCCGGAGTGCCGGCCGCCGGAAACGGATGGAACAGCTCGCCGACAGCTCGCAGCCCGGCGGCACGCACCGCGGCCAGGCACAGCGTGCGCAGCGCCTGCGGCTGCGTCATCGGTGCCAGGGTGTCGCGGCAGCCGTCGAGGTCGGCGGTCAGGTGCAGGCCGTTCATGCGCGGCGATTATCCGGGTCACGTCGCGGAGCGGTCGCGGGGCGCTCGTAGAATCCGCGACTCCCTCCGCTTCGACCCTCCGCGCCGCATGTCCGCCCTCTTCACCGCGGAATCCGCTTCCGCACCCGCCGCCGAAGCCCCTGCCGACTCCCGCCCGGCGGACACCGCGTTGATGGCCAACGCGATCCGCGCGCTGGCGATGGACGCGGTGCAGCAGGCCAACTCCGGCCACCCCGGCGCGCCGATGGGCATGGCCGACATCGCCGTCGCGCTGTGGGGCCGCCACCTGCGCCACAACCCCGGCAACCCGCGCTGGGCCGACCGCGACCGCTTCGTGCTGTCCAACGGCCACGGCTCGATGCTGGTGTATGCGCTGCTGCACCTTTCCGGCTATGACCTGCCGATGAGCGAGCTGCGCAACTTCCGCCAGATGCACAGCAAGACGCCGGGCCACCCGGAACACGGCCTGACGCCCGGCATCGAGACCACCACCGGCCCGCTCGGCCAGGGTGTGACCAACGCGGTCGGCATGGCGCTCGCGGAGAAGCTGCTGGCGCACGAATTCAACCGTGACGGGCACAGCGTCGTCGACCACCGCACCTACGTCTTCCTCGGCGACGGCTGCCTGATGGAAGGCATCAGCCACGAGGCCTGCGCACTGGCCGGCGCGTGGAAGCTGAACAAGCTGATCGCGCTGTACGACGACAACGGCATCTCGATCGACGGCCCGGTCGCGCCCTGGTTCGTCGACGACACGCCGAAGCGGTTCGAGGCCTACGGCTGGAACGTGATCGCCGGCGTCGACGGCCACGACGTGGATGCCGTGGACTGCGCGATTCAGGCCGCGAAATCGGCCGACCGGCCGACGCTCATCTGCTGCAAGACCACCATCGGCCGCGGCTCGCCGAACCGTGCCGGCACCGCCAAGGCGCACGGCGAGGCGCTCGGCGCCGAGGAGATCGCGCTGACCCGCGCCGCGCTCGGCTGGACGCACGAGCCCTTCGTGATCCCCGAGGAGGCCTACGCCGCCTGGGACCGCAAGGCCGCCGGCCGCGCCCTCGAGGACGAGTGGAACCAGCGCTTCGACGCCTACCGCGCCGCGCACCCCGAACAGGCCGCCGAGTTCGTGCGGCGCGTCCGCGGCGAACTGCCGACCGCCTGGCCGCAGGCCGTGGCCGACGCGGTGACCGCCGCGCACGCGCAGGCGCAGACGGTCGCCAGCCGCAAGGCGAGCCAGCTCGCGCTCGAGGCCTACACCCGCGTGCTGCCCGAGCTGCTGGGCGGCAGCGCCGACCTGACCGGCTCGAACCTGACGAACACCTCGTCGACGCCGGCGCTGCGCATCGACGCGGCCGGCGCGCCGAACGGCGGGCGCCACGTCAACTACGGCGTGCGCGAGTTCGGCATGGCCGCGGTGATGAACGGCATCGCGCTGCACGGCGGGCTGATCCCCTACGGCGGCACCTTCCTGACCTTCAGCGACTACAGCCGCAACGCGATCCGCATGGCCGCGCTGATGAAGCTGCGCGTGATCCACGTGTTCACGCACGACAGCATCGGCCTGGGCGAAGACGGGCCGACGCACCAGTCGATCGAGCATGCCGCGTCGCTGCGGCTGATCCCCGGGCTCGACGTCTGGCGCCCCGGAGACACCGCCGAGACGGCCGTCGCCTGGGCCTGCGCGATCGAGCAGCGGCAGCGGCCGAGCGCGCTGCTGCTGTCGCGCCAGAACATCGCCTACGCGCCGAAGCCGCGCGGCACCGCGCCGGCGCTGATCGAGGACATCTCGCGCGGCGCCTACGTGCTGTCCGAGCCGTCCGAGGTCGGCCTGAAGAAGAAGGCGCAGGCGGTGATCATCGCCACCGGCTCCGAGGTGCCGCTGGCGCTTCAGGCCCAGCAATTGCTCGCCCAGCAATACCGCATCGCGGTGCGTGTGGTGTCGATGCCCGGCACGAGTGTGTTCGACCGCCAGAGCGCGGCCTACAAGACCCGGGTGCTGCCGCTGCGGCTGCCGCGCATCGCCGTCGAGATGGGCGTGACGGATTTCTGGTGGAAGTACGGCTGCGCCGCGGTCGTCGGCATCGACACCTATGGCGAATCGGCGCCGGCGCCGGTGCTGTTCAAGCACTTCGGCTTCACGGTGCAGAACGTCGCCGACACCGTGCGCAAGGTCCTGCGGCCCTGATCCCCGAGTTCCCGTTTTCCCGACCCACCCCTGCAAACCCCAGGAGCGAATGCATGAGCATCAAGATTGGCATCAACGGTTTCGGTCGCATCGGCCGGATGGTCTTCCGCGCGGCGGTGCAGAACTTCGACGACATCGAGGTGGTCGGCATCAATGACCTGCTCGAGCCCGACTACCTGGCGTACATGCTGAAGTACGACTCGGTGCACGGCCGCTTCAAGGGCGAGGTGGCGGTGGACGGATCGACGCTGATCGTCAACGGCAAGAAGATCCGCCTGACCGCGATCAAGGACCCGGCCGAGCTGAAGTGGGGCGAGGTCGGCGCCGACATCGTCGTCGAGTCGACCGGCCTGTTCCTGACCAAGGAAACCGGCGAGAAGCACCTGGCTGCCGGTGCGAAGAAGGTCGTGCTGTCGGCGCCCAGCAAGGACGACACGCCGATGTTCGTCTACGGCGTCAACCACACCAGCTACGCCGGCCAGTCGGTGATCTCCAATGCCTCGTGCACGACGAACTGCCTGGCGCCGGTCGCCAAGGTGCTGAACGACACCTTCGGCATCAAGCGCGGCCTGATGACCACGGTGCACGCCGCCACCGCGACGCAGAAGACCGTCGACGGCCCGAGCAACAAGGACTGGCGCGGCGGCCGCGGCATCCTCGAGAACATCATCCCGTCGTCGACCGGCGCCGCCAAGGCCGTCGGCGTGGTGATCCCCGAGCTGAACAAGAAGCTGACCGGCATGGCCTTCCGCGTGCCGACCTCCGACGTGTCGGTGGTCGACCTGACGGTCGAGCTGAACAAGGAAGCCAGCTATGCCGACATCTGCGCGGCGATGAAGGCCGCCTCCGAAGGCTCGATGAAGGGCGTGCTCGGCTACACCGAGGACAAGGTCGTCTCGACCGACTTCCGCGGCGAGGCGATGACCTCGGTGTTCGACGCCGACGCCGGCATCGCGCTCGACAAGACCTTCGTCAAGGTCGTGTCCTGGTACGACAACGAATGGGGCTACTCGAACAAGGTGCTCGAGATGGTGCGCGTGATCGCCGGCTGAGCGGCGATCCACCCCGGCCGGCCCGCCGGCCGGAACCCCGACGAGCCCGCCGCGTGCGGGCTCGTCCGTTTCCGCGCCGCCCAACTTTACGTGCAACGCCAGGCTTGCAGTCCACTGCCGCGTGGATGCGCGCGGGTCCGGCCGGCCTACACTGCGCCGCGTCATTCCCTTGCCGAGTCTTCCCGAACATCGACGCGATGCGCCCGACCCTCGTCCTCCTGATCGGCCTCGGTGCGCTCGGCGCTCCCACGCTGATGCTTGCGCCGGCCGCGTCGGCTCAGTCCACGTTCGCGGCCTCCACCGGCCGCGTGATCGTCAAGTTCCGCGCCGATTCCGGGTTGCTGGTCGGCGCCTCGGCGCTGCCGGCCGGTGCCGGTGCCGCCGTGGCGCGCGCCCGGCTGTCGGCACGTGCGCAAGCGCTCGGCGAGCGCATCGGCATCCCGCTGCGCAGCGGGCGCGGGCTGAGCGAACGCTCGCAGGTGCTGGTCGCGAGCGGCGTCGCGTCCGAGCGTCTCGCGCGCCGGCTGGCGGCCGAGGCGGACGTCGAATACGCGGTCGTCGACCAGCGGCGGCGCATCGCCGCCGCGCCCAACGATCCGCTGTACGCGTCGGCGCCGGCCAGCCCCGGCCCGGCGGTCGGCCAGTGGTACCTGCGCGCGCCGGCGGGCGCGGTGGCGTCGTCGATCGACGTCGAGCCGGCCTGGGCCATCACCACCGGCTCGCCCGGCGTCGTCGTCGCGGTGCTCGACACCGGCGTGCGCTTCGACCATCCGGACCTGCAGCGCGTGGCCGTCGGAGGCAAGCTGCTGCCGGGCTACGACTTCGTGCTCGACCGCTTCATGGGCAACGACAGCGTGTCGGCCGGCGACAGCAGTGCCGGACGAGACGCCGACGCCTCCGACCCCGGCGACTGGGTTTCGAAGGACGACCTCATCGACCCGGCCAACGACGTCGGCTGCGACACCAGCGACCTGGTGCCCACCTCCTCCTGGCACGGCACGCAGATGGCCGGGCTGGTCGGCGCGCTCACCGGCAACGGCTTCGGCATGGCCGGCGCGGGCCCCGACCTGCGGGTGCTGCCGGTGCGCGTGCTCGGCAAGTGCGGCGGCTTCGATTCCGACATCCAGGCCGGCATGCGCTGGGCGGCCGGCCTCGACGTGTCGGGCGTCCCGACGAATCCGAACCCGGCGAAGGTGCTGAACCTGAGCCTGGGCGGTTCGGGCGCCTGCACCGCGGCGTATGCCGACGCGGTGCAGGCCGTCACCGCCGCCGGCGTGGCGATCGTCGCCTCCGCCGGCAACGAGGAAGGCCACGCCGTCAGCGCCCCGGGCAATTGCGGCGGCGTGATCGCCGTCAGCGGCCTGCGCCACGTCGGCAGCAAGGTCGGCTTCTCGAACCTCGGGCCGGAGGTGGCCATCGCCGCACCCGGTGGCAACTGCGTCAACACCGCCCTGGGCAGCCCCTGCCTCTACCCGATCCTCAGCACCACCAACGCCGGCAGCACGGTGCCGGTGGCCGGCAGCTCGGCGTTCACCGACAGCATCAACGCGGCGGTCGGCACCAGCTATTCCGCGCCGCTGGTCAGCGCGACGCTCGGGCTGATGCTGTCGGTGCAGCCCGGCTTCACGCCGGCCGAACTGCGCGGCGTCGTGCAGCGCAGCGCGCGGGCGTTCCCGCGCAGCGGGCTGGTCGACGGCAACGGGCAGCCGCTCGTGGCCTGCACCGCGCCGCGCTTCGACAGCGCCGGCACGCCGATCGACCAGGACGAGTGCTACTGCACCTCCAGCACCTGCGGCGCCGGCATGCTCGACGCCGGCGCGGCGGTGGCCGCGGCGCTGGGCGTTCAGGCGCGCATCGTCGCGTCCACCGACACGCCGCAGCCGCTGCAGACGGTGATGCTGAGCGGCACCTCGTCGCTGGTGTCGGCCGGCCGCAACCTGACCGGTTTCCGCTGGAGCCTGGTCGACGGCGGCGGCATCGTGGCCGCGCTGTCGAACCCCAACACCGGCAGCGTGACGGCCACGCCCGCCGCCGCCGGCCGCTTCACCGTGTCGCTGACGGCGACCGACAGCCTGGGCGCGATGTCGACGGTGACGAAGACGATCGCCGTGGCCGTGGCGCCCGCGCCCGCGCCGGCCCCCGCCCCGGCACCCGCCCCCGCGCCCGCTCCGTCCTCGGGCGGCGGCGGTGGCGCGATCGACCTGACCTGGCTCGCGGGCTTGTTCGCCGCCGTGGCCGCATTGCGCGCCGACCGGCGTCGGCGCCTCAACGAGGAAATCCGATGACCGATCCCTGCCTGCCGCTTCGACGTCGCTCAACCCTGCGCCTGCGGGCCGCGGCCTGGCTTGCCGCTGGCCTGCTGGCTTGTGCCGGCCCGGCCGCGGCCGTGGGCCCGTCCGACGGGCTGATCGTGCAGTTCAAGAACGCGCCGACGCACGAGGCGCGCTCGCGTGCGCGCATCGCCGCGGTGGCGGCCGGTGAGTCGGCTGGCACGAACCTGGCCGATCAGGAAGAGGCGCGGGTGAAGCGGGTGGTGGCGCTGGCCGGGCTGTCGCCGCGAACGGTGCTGGGGCAGGGCATTGCCGCCCAGCGCCTCGATTTCGGCCGCCGGCTCAGCGGCGCCGAGGCGGCGGCCATGGCGGAGCAACTGCGCGCCCAGCCCGACGTCGAATGGGTCGCGCCGAATGAGCGCCAGTACCGGTTCGGCCTCGCGCCGAACGACCCGATGTACCCGGTGCCCGCCAATGACGCAGGCGGTGGTCAATGGTGGTTGTTCCCGTCCAAGAACATGAATCTTGGCAGTAGCAGCAACGCGCTGGCCGACCGGCGCCGCGGCATCGCCGGCATCAGCAGTGCCTGGGACACCAACAATGGTGAATTCGGTGCGCCGGTCATCGCGGTGCTGGATTCCGGTATCACGCCCCATGTCGACATCGACGAGACGAGAATCTTGCGGGGATACGACTTCATCCAGGACGTGGCCATAGCGAACGATTTGAACGGTATCGATGCGGATCCCTCGGACCCCGGTGACTGGATGACCGACGAGATTCGTGATGCCAATCCGCGTGAGTTTGCCGGATGTCCCACCGCAAAAAGCGAGTGGCATGGCACGACGATCGCCGGCATGTTGGCGGCGACCACCAACAACTCGATCGGCGTCGCAGGCATCCTTCGTGGCGGGCAGGTGCTCGTCGTGCGCATCGGCGGGCGCTGCGGCGCGAACATCGCTGACATCGCCAACGGCATGCTTTGGGCGACGGGCCACACGGTCTCGGTGAACAATGTCGTTGTTCCGGGAAACCCGACTCCCGCCCGAATCCTCAACATCAGCTTCGGGTCCGACTCGTCGTGCAACGTCGCCTATGTGAACGCGCTCAACACGTTGAAGCAGGATCGGAATCCGGCGATCGTCGTGGCGGCGGCCGGCAACAGTCACACCAGCGTCAGCCAACCGGCGAATTGTCCGGGTGTCGTCGCGGTTGCAGCGCTGAACCGCGATGGATTCAAGTCCAACTATTCGAACTTCGGCCCCGAAATCACCATTTCCACGCCCGGTGGCGATCCCAACAGCGGCGGGTTCGGCGCCTGGGACACATACCTCGGTGATGGCGGGATGCGGACCGTGACCAATCTCGGCGAGACCACGCCGGGTGACGCTGGCTACTACAACGCCATTGGCACGAGTTTCGCCACGCCTGTCGTAAGCGGCGTGATCGGCTTGATGCTCGCCGTCAACAACACGTTGACCGTGGACCAGATCTTTGCCGGGCTGAAGGCCAGCGCCCGCGCGCACGTGACCTCGTCGATGATCGGTGCCTGTTCCGTGGACAACCCCGGTCGCTGTATCTGCACGACCGCGACCTGTGGTGTCGGCATCCTCGACGCTGCGGAAGCACTCAACTATGCCTTGAACCCGACGGGTTACGTTGCACAGGGGAAACAAGCGACTTCGATCGACAGTGACGACGTCGCCAAGGCGGTGGCGAATGGCCAGGATCTGCCGTCGAACAACCCGACGACACCCACCACCCCCACCACCCCCACCACCCCGACCGAAAAGGAGCGCTTCGGCGGCGCCCTCGGCGGCCTGTGGTTCGCGTTGCTCGGCGCGGCGGTGCTCGCGCTGCGGTGGCCGGCTCGCCGGCGCTGCGTCTGACCCTGAGGAGGGCGATCGATCGGAACGCCCGCCCCGCTCACTCCTTGCCGCAAGGCACGAACCCGCGGCCCAGCGCCTCGGCCTGCAAGGCCGTCGCCCGGCCGGCAAGCGAAGGGTCGGCCTGCGCGATGCGCAGCCGGTGCTGGACCGTGGCGTGGCGCAGCTCGACGACGCGTGCGGTGCGGATGGCATGCTGCTGCGCGAGCTTCTGCAGCGCCGCATCGGCCTGGGCGCGCTCGTCGAAGCGGCCGAGCGCCAGCCCCGGTTCGAGTTCCGGCGCGCCGCTGACGGGCTCGAACGCGACCTCGCGGCGCGTCAGTTCCTCGACCTTCTTCTGCTGCGCGTCCGCGCTGGCGAACTTGCCCATGTAGACGATCCACACCGCCGGTTGCTCGGTGCGGACGTCGGCCCAGCTCCCGGCCGGCAGCGCGGCCGACGCTGCCGCTTCGGCGGCGGCCACCTGGGCCGGTGCGAACGGGCCGGCTTCGAGGCAGACCGGCGGCGGCGCCGCGGCGCGCTGGCGGCGGCCGCGGCCTCCTGCGGCGTCAGCACGACCAGGGTTTCGGGCCGCACCTGCTTGGCCAGCCGCTCGGGTTCGCGCTCGGTGTGCGCGCGCAGGCCGGCCACGCCGTCCAGCCAGCCCTGCGTCCACGCGAAGTAACCGAGGTTGGCGGCCAGCAGCAGCGCCACCAGCGCGCGCATCACGGCATCGCCCGCACGCTGACTTCGCCGCCGATCACCGGCACCACGCCGGACGGTGTGCGCAACAGCAGCGCGCCGTCGGGGCCGACACCGATCGCCTCGCCTTCGGGCGCCTCGGGCATCGTGGTGCGCACGATGCGGCCGCGCAGCAGGTCGCGCTGCGAATAGCGCTCGACGAACGCAGCGAAGCCCTCGCGCTGGAACAGCACCAGCGCCTGCGCCAGCGGCTTGGCCACGCGCGCCAGCGCTTGCGGCGCGGTGACATCGGGATCGATCTCGCGCAGGCAGGCGTAGCCCGAGGCAGCATCGCTGATCGGCATCGGCCAGACGTTGATGCCCACACCGATCACCACCAGCCGGCGCCCGCCGACCATCGCGGTCTCGATCAGGATGCCGGCGAGCTTGCGGCCGGTGCCGGCATCGTCGAGCAGCCACAGGTCGTTCGGCCACTTGACGCCGATGCGGCGCGGCTGCTCGCCGGTGAGCGCGTCGGGGTCGAGCGCATCGGCCAGCGCGGAGCCGACCGCCAGCGACAGGCCGGCGCAGTCGACCTCGTCGATCACCAGCGACAGCGAGAAGGTCAGCGAGGCGCCGACCGCCGACTGCCAGGCCTTGCCCTGGCGGCCGCGGCCGCGGGTCTGGTTTTCGGCGATCAGAAGGCTCGGGTGCAGGTCGGTCGCGCGGCGGCCGAAGCCGGAGTTCGGGCCGCGCCGGCCGAAGGCGCTGCTCTCCACGCTGCGGCGCACGAACCATGGCGTGGCACTGCGCTGCGGCGCGTCGCCGGCGCGGTCGGAGGCTTCGTTGCGGGCGCGTTCGAGCAGCGCGGAATTGGTCGACGCGATGCGCGCGACGACTTCCATGCGCAGGCCGGGCAGCAGCGGCTCGAGCTCGGCCCAGAGGGCGGCAGCCTGCCAGTCGAGGGTGGGTTCCTGCATGGCCGGGTGCCTCAGCGCTTGGGCGCGAGCATGGTGCCGCGGCACTGCTTGCTGCCGCAGTGGCAGGCGTACTGCTTCTTGAGCTTGGGCGTGTAGCGTTCGTCGATCACGAGGCCGTAGTCGTAGAACAGCTCCTCGCCGGGCTTGAGCGCGCGCAGCGCCCGCACGAAGACGCGGCCGCTGTCGGTCTCGGCCTCGCAGTTGGGCGCGCACGAATGGTTGATCCACTTCGCCACGTTGCCGTGGTGCTTGCCGTCGATGACGTGGTCGTCGTCGATGTGGAAGTAGAAGGTGTGGAACGGATCGTCCGGGTCGTGCGGGTGGCGGCGCAGCGCTTCGGGCCAGGTGATCACCTCGCCCTTGTACTCGACCACCAGCTCGCCCTTGCGGAACGGCGTGACCGCGTAGACGCCCTTGCCGTGGATGCCCGAGCGGCGCATCTGGATCCGGCGGCCAGCGCCCGGCGCGGCGGGCGCGTCCGCGGCGGCGGCAGGGCTGTGTTGCGTCATCGACTTCTTTGGGTACATTGAATTGGTGGGCGCGCGCGTGTGTACGCGTGCGCGAGACGCCGGAATTGTATTGACGCGGCGCAGGCCGCGAGACGTCGTTGCGAAAGAACCATGAATCCACGCCAGCACCATGAACCACTCCGGCCCGCGGCCGCGGGCCGGGCCGCACGTGCCGGGGGCCGCGGCCCCGCAGCGCGTGCCGCCATGCACCGTCCCCGAGCGCTCATCTCCGCCGGAGGCGACGCATGAAGGCCCTGGTCATCGCCGAGAAGCCGTCGGTCGCGCAGGACATCGTGCGCGCGCTGACGCCGGTGGCCGGCAAGTTCGACAAGCACGAGGACCACTTCGAGAACGAGCGCTATGTCGTCACCTCGGCGGTCGGCCACCTGGTCGAGATCAAGGCGCCGGAGGAGTACGACGTGAAGCGCGGCAAGTGGAGCTTCGCCCACTTGCCGGTGATCCCGCCGCACTTCGACCTGGCGCCGATCGACAAGGCGAAGTCGCGCCTGAACGCGGTCGTCAAGCTGGTCAAGCGCAAGGACGTGACCGAGCTGATCAACGCCTGCGACGCGGGCCGCGAGGGCGAGCTGATCTTCCGCCTGATCGTGCAGTACGCCGGCACCGAGAAGAAGCCGATCGACAAGCCGATCCGCCGGCTGTGGCTGCAGAGCATGACGCCGCAGGCGATCCGCGACGGCTTCGACCAGCTCCGCAGCGACGAGCAACTGCGCGGCCTGTCCGACGCCGCGCGCAGCCGCAGCGAGGCCGACTGGCTGGTCGGCATCAACGGCACGCGTGCGATGACGGCCTTCAACTCGCGCGACGGCGGCTTCTTCCTGACCACCGTCGGGCGGGTGCAGACGCCCACGCTGTCGATCGTCGTCGAGCGCGAGGAGAAGATCCGCAAGCACGTCGCGCGCGACTACTGGGAGGTCAAGGCCGGCTTCGCCGCGCAGGCCGGCGAGTACGAAGGCAAGTGGTTCGACCCGAAGTGGAAGAAGAACCCGGACGACCCCGAGCTGCGCGCCGATCGCCTGTGGACCGAGGCTGACGCACAGGCGATCGCGCAGGCGGTGCGCGGCCGGCCGGCCAGCGTCACCGAGGAGGCCAAGCCCAGCTCGCAGAGCCCGCCCGCGCTGTACGACCTGACGCTGCTGCAGCGCGAGGCCAACTCGCGGCTCGGCTTTTCGGCCAAGACCACGCTGTCGATCGCGCAGGCGCTGTACGAGAAGCACAAGGTGCTGACCTACCCGCGGACCGACAGCAAGGCGCTGCCCGAGGACTATGTGAGCGTGGTCCAGCAGACGATGAAGATGCTGGCCGGCGAGGACCTGCCCGGCCCGCTGCGCCCGCTCTCGGCGCACGCGGCCAAGGCCGTGAAGGAGGGCTACGTCAAGCCCAACAAGCGCATCTTCGACAACGCCAAGGTGTCGGACCACTTCGCGATCATCCCGACGCTGCAGGCGCCGAAGAGCCTGACCGACATCGAGGCGAAGCTGTACGACATGGTCGTCAAGCGCTTCCTCGCGGTGTTCTACCCGCCGGCCGAGTTCATGGTCACGACGCGCATCTCGACGGTGCAGACCGACACCCGCGCGCACACCTTCCAGACCAACGGCCGCGTGATGATCAAGGCCGGCTGGCTCGCGGTCTATGGCCGCGAGGCGCAGGACGAGGACGCGAACCTGGTCGCGGTGCAGCCCGGCGAACTGGTGCGCACCGAGCACGTCGACGTGAACGCGCTGCGGACCAAGCCGCCGCCGCGCTACACCGAGGCGACGCTGCTGTCGGCGATGGAAGGCGCCGGCAAGCTGATCGACGACGACGACCTGCGCGAGGCGATGATCGAGAAGGGCCTGGGCACGCCGGCCACGCGCGCGGCCATCATCGAAGGCCTGCTGCTCGAGAAGTACATGCACCGCGAAGGCCGCGAGCTGGTGCCCACCGCCAAGGCCTTCCAGCTGATGACGCTGCTGCGCGGCCTGCAGGTCGAGGAGCTGACCAAGCCCGAGCTGACCGGCAACTGGGAGTACCAGCTCGCCCAGATGGAAAAGGGCAAGCTCAGCCGCGAGCGCTTCATGAGCGAGATCGCCGCGATGACCGAGCGCGTCGTCGCGAAGGCCAAGGAATACGACCGCGACACCATCCCCGGCGACTACGCCACGCTCGCCACGCGCTGCCCCACCTGCGGCGGCGTGATCAAGGAGAACTACCGCCGCTTCACCTGCACCGGCGCGGACGGCGCCGGCGAGGGCTGCGGCTTCTCGATCACCAAGATCCCGGCCGGCCGCAGCTTCGAGCTCGACGAGGTCGAGCGCTTCCTGCACGACAAGAAGATCGGCCCGCTCGAAGGCTTCCGGTCCAAGGCCGGCTGGCCGTTCACCGCCGAACTCAAGCTCGCCTACGACGACGAGATCTCCAACTGGAAGCTCGAGTTCGACTTCGGCGACGACGCGAAGAAGGACGGCGAGGCCGGCGAGCCGGTCGATTTCGGCGAGCAGGAGAGCCTGGGCGCCTGCCCGAAGTGCAAGGGCCACGTCTACGAGCACGGCAGCAGCTACGTCTGCGAGCACGCGGTCGGCGCGCACGTCACCTGCGACTTCAAAAGCGGCAAGATCATCCTGCAGCAGCCGGTGGCGCGCGAGCAGATGACCAAGCTGCTGGCCAGCGGCAAGACCGACCTGCTGGAGAACTTCGTCTCCAACAAGACGCGGCGCAAGTTCAAGGCCTTCCTGGCCTTCGACAAGAAGGAAGGCAAGGTGAGCTTCGAGTTCGAGCCGCGCGCGGCCAAGGCGCCGGCGAAGAAGGCGGCGGCCAGGAAGGCGGCCTGAAGCCGGCTGAAGCGGCCTGAAGCGGGCCTGGAGGGGCCCGCTTCAGGCCCGACGCGCGATTCCGGCGCGCCGGCTGTCCGTGCTGGCGTTGAACTCCTCTGCGCCGCCGCCTACAGTGCAAGAGCCGGGTTGGCGCGAGGAGCGTGGCATGAACCGTCTGCTGATCGGTCTCGGGATCGCGTGGGTGCTGGCGGGCTGCGCGGCGGCGCCGCCGTCCGTCGACCAGGGTGTCGACCAGGTGCGCGTCGACGCCGTCGAACGGGCGGCACAGCACACCGGCGTGCGCGTGTACTGGGTGCGCATGCCGCAGAAGGTCGTGCGCTCGGGCGGCGCCTGATCGGCACGCTTGCCCGGAGCGCCCTGGGGACCGGACGCGGCCGGGGGCGCGTCCGGCGATCCCCGTGCCGGGGTCGTCGACCGGGGCGTCAGAGTTCCGCGCGGCGCGGCAGGTCCGCGCCGCGGCGCGAGCAGGTGATCGCCGCGGCACGGGCGGCGAAGGTGGCCGCCTGCGTCAGTTGATCGACGCTGAGCGCGCGCAGCCTGGCCGGTGACAGCAGGTCCTGTTCGGCCAGCCAGGTCAGCAGCGCTGCCTGGAAGGTGTCGCCGGCGCCGACGGTGTCGATCACCGTGACCTTGACCGGCGGCACCGACACCGAGCCCGCGGCGCACCAGCCGAGGGCGCCCTCGCCGCCGCGCGTCACCAGCACCAGCGGCACGCCGGCCGCCCGCCACGGCTCGACGATCGATTCGATCGACTGGCCGGGGTAGAGCAGGCCCAGGTCCTCGTCGCTGACCTTCAGGATGTGGGTGCGCGGCAGCATCCACTGCACGTGCGCGCGCCACTTCGCCACGTCGGGCTCGACGTTGAGCCGGATGTTCGGGTCGTAGGCGATCACGCTGCGCTCGTGCTCGCGCTCGATCAGCGCCCGCAGCGTCGACGCGATCGGCTCCACCACGGTGGCGTAGGAGCCGAAGTTGAACACCCGCGCCTCGGCCGGCACCAGCGACAGCGCCTCCGGCAGCAGCTGCCGGTCGGCCGCGCCGTGGCCGTAGAAGCCGTACGACGCGACGCCGTTCGCGTTCAGGCCGACCAGGCCCAGCGTGGTCGGCGCGTCGGTGCGCACGATCGCATCGGTGCGCACGCCCTCGGTCTCGAAGCTCTTCATCAGCCGCTCGCCGAGGAACCCGGTCGACACCGCGCCGAAGAAGGCCACCGGCTGGCCCAGCCGCGCCAGGCCCTGGGCCACGTTGAGCGGCGAGCCGCCGATGCGGGCGTCCAGCGCCACGCCGGTCGGCGTCTCGCCGGCACCGAACACGTCCATCAGGGCTTCTCCACACACCACGAACATCGCATTTCTCCTGTGATCGAGCGGTTCGCGCCGGGCGGGGGGTCCGGCCGGCGGCGCGCGAGCATCCCTCGAAATCCGGGTTGGCACCACTCGGGTTTTCCATAGATAAATCCACTTGATTTATTAACGCTCGACTTCGATACTTCTCTGCAGCCCCACTGCCGGGGGCGAGGCCGGCAGCACCGCCGTCCGACCCGTCCAACGATCCCTCGAATCCCAAGCCATCGGAGACATTCCATGCAAAAGACCTTCGTGCCGACCCTCGCCCGTCTCGCTCCCGTTGCCGCCGTTGCTGCCGCGCTGTTCGCCGCGGCCGGCGCCGCCACGGCCGCCGACGAGCCGGTGATCGGCCTGATCACCAAGACCGAGACCAACCCGTTCTTCGTGAAGATGAAGGAAGGCGCCACCGAGGCGGCCAAGGCCAAGGGCGCGAAGGTGCTGTCGGGCGCCGGCAAGGCC
>JBGAMJ010000250.1:0-2015 GCA_044223035.1 Piscinibacter sp. | reverse complement strand
CTTGGCGGGCCAGCACGCGCTGACCGGGCGCCCGCGCGGCTTGCCGGCGCTCAGTCGCTGCCCAGCTCCACCGCGTAGGCCAGCGCCAGTTGCGCGAACTTCAGCGCATGCCGCGCCTGGTTGCCGAAGGTGGTCGTGGTGTCGTTGGCGCTGTGGATCGCCTTGTTGTCGTGCGCGAAGCTGGCCTCGAACGGGAACGAGGCCGCAAAGCCGCGCCCGGTCCAGGAGGCGTGATCGGAGCAGCCATAGCCGCAGCGGTCGTAGCCCACGCCCAGCAGCGGCAGGTAGGCCGCGGCGAGGTCGGCGACGAACTGGTTCTGCGCCGCGTTGGTGTAGTCGGTAAAGATCCACAGGTCGGTCGGGTCGCCCTGGAATGCGGTCATGTCCAGTTGCAGCACGCCCACCACCGGCTTGCCCGCGCGCTGGTATTTCTTGGCGATCTGCTGCGAGCCGCGCAGGCCCACTTCCTCGGCCGCATAGGCAATGAACTCGATCGTGCGCTGCGGCCGGTAGTTGCGCTCGGAAAAGACGCGAATCACCTCGGTCAGCGCGGCGACCCCGCTCGCGTCGTCGTCGGCGCCGGGCGCGCGCACTTCGCTGCTGGCATTGCCGGCAATCGAATCGAGGTGCGCACCGAGCACCACGGTCTCGGCGGCGCCGGGCCCGCTGCCCTGGATCACGAGCTTGACCGACTTCTGCGGCCAGCCGGTGTGCCGCACCTGCGACACCTTCATCCACGAACGGCCGGCGACGATGCCGCGCCACTCGCCGGCCAGCCAGTCGGACGCAGCCACGCCGTGGCTGGAGTCGTAGAGCCGGTTCTGGAAGTCCGACAGGCGCTGGATGGTCGCCAGAATGCGGCTGTCCTGCGTCAGCGCAAGGCCGGCATTGACCTCGGCCGCATCGTCGATCGCGTAGCTGGGCGCCAGCGCCAGCCGGGCCGGACCCTGCAGCCGGTGCAGCACCGCAAGTGCTTCGGACATCGACTCGTGGCGCGCGAAGCCGCCGCAGCGGCGCAGTTCCTCGTGCACGCGCGCCGACAGCCGCGGCAGCCAGTCGGCGTCGATCTGCACCGCATGCACCCGGTCGACAGCGCGCACCAGGCGCGCGCTGCCGCGCTCGGCCGGCACGTCCACGGACACGTCGCGCGACGAGAGCAATCGGGCGTCGGTGGCCTCGGCGGCGACGAGCTGCCAGGCGGCGTCGCCGACGGTGATCCAGGCGGTCTCGGCGGCCAGCAAGGGGCCACCGGCCAGGGCCAGGACAACGGCAATCAGGGTGCGGCGCATTCGGGTTCTCCTCGATGATCGTTTGGGGTGGACTCTAGCGCGTTGCCCGCTTGCGGCGCCGGCGGGCGAGTTCGCGGCTTTGCGCATGCCCGGGCCGCGTCGACGCGGGGCCAGGGTCCGGGCGCGAAGCTGCCTGGACGGGTCGGGCTCATACTGGGCGCGTGTCGAACTTCGAGCCGCCGCCGCTGTCATGCGCGGAACCCTGATTGCCCTGTCGTGCGGCTTCGCTGCCGCAGCGATCGTCCTGATCGCAGTGCGCGGAGGCGACGAACCGCCACCGCCGATGCAAGCTGCGCCCGTCGCCCCGGCGCCCGCGAGCGCCGCCGAGTCGGCAGCGATCCCGCCATCGCAATCACCACCTCCGCCGCCGCTGGCGCCGACGCCGGCCGCCCGGACGCCCCGCGCGCCGTCGGCCACGTCACCGAGTGCGGCGATGGTGGCGAAGCCGGCACCGCCGGAAGCCGGCCCGGCGGAGGGAGCGACGTTTGCGCTGTCGAGCAATCACCAGGCTCTGATCCGGGGCACGCTCCTCGCGGCCGCCGACCACGATCAGCTCGAGCGCGAGCCGCGCGACGATGGCTGGGCCACCGAGACCGAGCGGCTCATCCGCCAGGAGCTCGCGCGGCACGACAGCGCCGTCGACTTCGACGTCATCACGGTGGACTGCCGCCAGACCATGTGCGCGATCCAGGCTTTCAGCAACGGCGCGAACGGCCACCGCCAATG
>JBGAMJ010000115.1:0-18306 GCA_044223035.1 Piscinibacter sp. | reverse complement strand
GTGCACCTGGGCGATGCCGTCGCTCTGCTCCTGGCCGGCGCGCGCGATCTGGTTCATCAACTGGGTCGCCTGCGACACGCTGCCGAGGATCTCGCGCATCGTGCGGCCGGCTTCCTCGACCAGCGCCGATCCGGCACCGACCTTCTCCGACGAATCGCCGATCAGCGCCTTGATCTCGCGCGCCGCACCGGCGCTGCGTTGCGCCAGGCTGCGCACCTCGCTGGCGACGACGGCAAAGCCGCGTCCCTGTTCGCCGGCACGCGCCGCCTCGACGGCGGCATTCAGCGCCAGGATGTTGGTCTGGAAAGCGATGCTGTCGATCACGCCGATGATGTCGGCGATCTTCGCCGCGCTGGCATTGATTTCGCCCATGCGGCTTTCGACGTCGCGCATCAGCTTCTCGCCGCGGGTGGCCACCTCGCTGGACTGCTGCACCACGCGGCTGGCCTCCTGCGCGTGCTCGGCGTTGTTGCGCACGGTGCCGGCGAGCTGGTCCATCGCGCTGGAGGTCTGCGCCAGTGCCGACGCCTGGTTCTCGGTGCGCGACGACAGGTCGTGGTTGCCCTGGGCGATCTCGGCGGTGGCGGTGTTGACCGAGTCCACGCTGCCGCGCACGTCGACCACCATCGCGCGCAGCTTCTTGCGCATCGAGTTCAGCTCGTGGCGCAGCCAGGAGATCTCGTCCTTGCCGGGCGATTCGACCTTGGTCTCGAGGTCGCCGCCGGCGATGCGCATCACCGCCTGCACCGTGTCCTCGACCGATTCCTTGATGCTGGCGCGGATGAGCGCGCCGGTCACCACCGCCAGTGCGACGCCGGCCGCCGAGCCCGCACTCACCATCCACGCCATCGATTCAGCGGCGTCGTGAAGCGCCACCGGCAACCCGGCGGCCGAGGCCTGCGCGTGCAGCGACCAGGCGGCGCCGCCGCCGACCGCCGCGACGCAGGCGGCCATCGCCGCGAATCCGAACGTGGTGCGCTTGACCAGGCTCACCTGGCGAATCCAACTCATGTCGTATGTCTCCTCTTGGGGGGCAGGTTCCGGCCACCGGGGTGGCGCTGATGTCCGGTATCGGCGCATGCCACGTGCGACTGAAGTGCGAAACGTGATCTTTCCGAAGGCTTGCATCCCGGCCGTCGCCGCTACGGATGTGTTTCCGAACGTTTTGGATCGGCCGGTACATGGGCAAACAACACATCTGTCAAGCCCACAGATGTCATAAACAAAAGCAAATCCCGCTTGCTTTTGTCATCCATGCGTGTTTTAAATGTGAAAAATGACATTCTCGCGAGACCGCGTGGCGTGCGATGCGGCCGCGACCCCGCTTGGGGCCGACTTCCCGCGTCGCCATCCGCGACACGCCCGCACGAGATCGAGCCATGGACAGCGCGCCCTTTTCCGAACTGCAGACACCGACAGCCGTCTCGCGCGTGCGCCGGCAGGACGTCACCGGGCGCTGGCTCGTCGACCGCGTCGCGCCGCCCGGCCGCGAGGGTGATGACGCCCGCCGGCGGCTGCGCAATCACTACGTGGTGACGCTGGGGCTCGACCTGCCGGGTATCGCACGCCCGGTCGGGCTGGTCGAGACTTCCGTCGGACTCGTGCTGACGCTGCCGTGGCTGCCCGGCAGCGACCTGGCGGCGCTGGTGGCCGCCCGGCTCGCCGGCACGGCCTCGATCGACGCCATGCTCGGTGCCGCGCCGTCGCTGGCGGCCACCGCGGCCTGGCCGCCGCTGCCCGGCGAGCCGGTCTCGGCACCGCCGGTCGCCTCGCCGGCCCTGCTGCCGCTCGTCGCCACGCTCGGCATCGGCGAGCGCCTCGCGGCCATCCTCGCCGGCCTCGCTGACCAGGGCGTCGTGCACGGCCAGCTCGACGCCGGCCGGGTGCTGGTCGATGCCGATGGCACGGTGTCGCTGCTGAACTTCGGCCGCGCCCGCTTCGCACGTGCCGCGCCGATCGACCGCGGCGCGGCGCCGCAGGAACATGCCGACGACCTGCGCGCGCTCGGCCGCCTGCTGTGCTGGCTGATCAGCGGAACCCGCCTGCCGGTGCCGGACGGCGGCGAACCGGCGCTGGTGGACGACGACACGCGCCAAGCACTGCGCGGGTCGGGCGCTCCCGATGCCGTGCGCGAACTGGTGTACCGGCTGCTCGCCGCCGGTGGTGCCGACGGCTACCGCCACGCCCGCCGGGCCCAGGCCGACCTGGCGCGCTGCCGTGCCGAAAACGGGCCACTGTCCGTCTCGCTCGGCGCCCCGCCGGACTTGTGCGTGCCGGTCCAGCGCTTCGGCCGCGAATCGGAGCTGTCGGTGCTGGTGGCCGCGTACTCGACGCTGGCCGTGTCGTCTGCGGCGGCCGGCCGCGCGCCGTCGGCCGAGCCCGACGGCCGGCGTGCCGGCGCGCCGGTGCTGGTGTGGGTCGACGGACCGGCCGGCATCGGCAAGAGCGCGGTGATCGACGACGCCTGCCGGGCCATGGCCCGGCACGGCGCGCGCATCGCCAGCGGCAAGTTCAACCAGTTCGGCGACAGCCGCCCGCTGTGGGCGCTGACGCAGGCGCTCGACGGCCTGGTCCGGACCATCGTGGCCGACGGCGGCCACCGCCACGCCGCCCAGGTGAGGCGGCTGCGCGAGGCGCTGCTCGACCTGGCGCAGGTGATGGTCGACGCGGTGCCGCATCTCGGCCGCCTGCTCGGGCCGCAGCCCGAGCCGCCGCAGTTGTCGGGCGAAGCGAGCCGGTTGCGCTTCGAGTTGCTGATGTGCCGTTTCGTCGCCGCGCTGTCGACGCGCGACGAGCCGCTGGTGCTGGTGCTCGACGACATGCACTGGGCCGACCCGGTGTCGCTCGCGATGCTGCGCAGCCTGCTGCGCGACCCCGAAAGCCGCCACCTGCTGCTGATCGCCGCCTACCGCTCGGAGGCGGTGCCCGAAGGCCATCCGCTGCGGGAGACGATCGCAGCGATCCGCAGCGACGGCGTCGACGTGCGGGCCGTCACCGTGCCGGCGTGGTCGCGCGACGATGTCGCGCAGCTCGTTGCCGGCGCCGGCTTGCGCGACGCCGACGGCGCGCCAGTTGCTGGCCGACCTGCTGGCCGGCACCAGCCGCGCAACCCGCTGGCGGTGCTGCAGGCGCTGCGCGAGCTGCACGACGGCGGCGCGCTGCGCCACGACGAGGCGCGCGGCGTCTGGCAGGTCGATGCCGCCCGGGCGCAGGCCGCGCTGGAGGGCGCGCCCAGCCTCGAGCTGGCGCGCCGCCAGCTCGTGCGACTGCCGGTCGATGCGCGCCACGCGGTGTCGACCGGTGCGTTCCTCGGCGCCAGCTTCACCGCCCACACGCTGGCCGCGGTGATGGGGCTGGGGCACCAGCAGGCGCTGTCGACGCTGTGGCTGGCGCTGGCGCGCGCTGGTCGTGCTCGACCCGGGCCCGGCGCCGGGCCGGCCGCGACGCGGCTGCGCATGGCACACGACATCGTGCAGCAGGCCGCGCACGGGTTGGTCGGCGACGGCAGCGACGCCGACCGCCACGGCGAGATCGGCCGCGCGTTGCTGGCCGCGTACAACGCCAGCGACACCCTGCAGGAACACATGTTCGAGGTGGTACTGCATTTCAACCAGGCCGGCGCGGGCGCGATCGGTGCGGCCGACCGGGCCGGCGTGATCGGCCTGAACGTGGCGGCCGGCCGCCAGGCGCGCGGCAGCGGGGCGGCCGGCGCGGCGCTCGCCCATTTCAGCCACGCGCTGGCGCTGCTCGACGACAACGACTGGGCGCGCGAACCGCTGGCGGTGTTCGACACCGCCTGGAACGCCGGCGAGGCGGCCTACCTGGTCGCCGATTTCGACCGCCTGGACCAGATCACCGCGCTGCTGCTTCGCCGTGCGCCCGACCCGGTGGCGCAGGCGCGCGCACTCGAGCTGTGCATCCAGGGGCTGCTCGCGCGCAATCGCCTGGGCGAGGCGCTGCACACCGGGGAGCAGGCGCTGTCGCTGCTTGGCGTGCGGCTGGAGCCGCTGATCGACCCGGCCGCGTGGCCGGCGGTGCCCGAGCTGCCGTCGCTGGCGCTCGACGCGCCGCGTGACCCGCGCGTGGACGCCGCGCTGCGCGTGCTCGTCTGGCTGACGCCCTGCGCCTACATCACCTCGTTCGAGACCTATGCGCGGGTGATCCTCACGATGATCGGGCTGGCGCGCGCCCACCCGAGTTCGCCGCTGACCGCGATCTCGTTCACCAACTACGGGCTGACGCTGTGTGGCATCGGGCGCAGCGGCGAAGGCTTCGCGGCCGGCGAACTGGCGCTGGCACTGAGCGAGCAGGTGCGCGACGACGCGCTGCGCTGCAAGGTGCACACGCTGACGCACGGCTTCCTGCGCCACTGGCGGCTGCCAGCCGCCGCCGCGCTGCAGCCGCTGCTCGACACGGTGCAGGCCTGCCTGAGGTGCGGCGATCAGGAATACGTCGGCTACGCGTCCTTCCTGTACTGCGACAAGGCCTGGGGCGTGCAGCCGCTGGCCGAACTGGAGCGCGTGCACGCCCGCCACACCGCGATGGTCCAGCAGTTCGGGCACGAATTCTCGTGGCGGCACTGCCTGGTCTGGCTGCAGTTCCAGCGTGCGCTGCTTGGCCGAGCCGACGAGCCGCTGCTGCTGCGCGGCGATGCCTTCGACGAGCGCGGGGACCTGGCCCGGCTGGAGACGGCCGACAACCGCTTTTCGCTGTTCACCGCCCATGTGCTGCGCGGCTTCCTCGCCTGGCACCGCGGCGATACCGCCGCGGCGCGGTCGGCCTGCCGCGACGCCGGCGGGCTGGCGATGAGCGCGGCGGCCACCTTGCTGTCGGTCGACCATGCAATGCTGTGGGCCCTGTGCGAGTTGCGCGAATTACACGAATTGCACGAATTGCGCGAGTTGCGCGAGCCGCGCGCGTCCGGCAAGGCCGACGCCGCCACGCGGGTCGACGAACTGCTCGCCCGGCTGCGCGCCTGGGCCGAGGCGGCACCGGCGAACGTGGCACACAAGCTGGCGCTGGTCGAGGCCGAGCGCCTGCGCCTGGCCGGCGACACCGTCGGCGCATGGCAGGGCTACGAGCGGGCCGCCACGCTGGCCGCGGCGGCCGGATTCGAGCACGACCAGGCGCTGATCGCCGAGCTGAGCGGCGAATTCCTGAGCGCACTCGGCCAGCCGCGCGCCGCGCTCGACGCGCTGCACCGTGCCTACGGCGGCTACCTGGCCTGGGGCGCGGTGGCGGTCGCCCAGTCGCTGCTGGCGCGCCACCCCGAGCTGGAGGCCGACGAGGGCCCGGTCGGCGGGCTGCCGCGCGCGATCGGCCTGAACCTGCGCGACAAGCTGTCCGCGTTGCTGCACGAGTTCGGGCTCGACCGGGTGATCGTGCTGGTGGACGGCGCACCCACCGCGCTGGTCAGCGACCGCCTGCCGGAGGTGGGTTCTATGCTGGTGCGCGCACCGGTCGCCGGCGCCGCCGCCGCCGCGTTCCCGTTGATGCTGTTCGAGCGGGCACGCCAGGCCGGCCGCTACATCGCGTGCAGCCGGCCGGCCGACGACCCGGCCTGGCTCGCCGACCCGTACGTCGCGGCGCGCCGGCCCGGCAGCGCCGCGGTCTGGCCGGTGCTCCGCGGCGCGCGCACGATCGGCGCCGTCTGGCTCGAATCCGAGGGCCGGCGGCTGCTGTCGCCGCGCTATCTCGGCGAGCGCCTGGCCTGGCACGTGCAGGCGATCGTCGACGAGATCCGCGCCGAGCAGCTCGCCGACCAGTTGCAGGAAAGCGCCCGGCTCGACCCGCTGACGCGGCTGCCCAACCGCGGCGCCTTCGTCAAGATCGTCGACCTGACGCTCGCGCGCATGCGCAGCCTGGGCGAGCGCGGCACCGCGGTGGCGGTGGTCACGCTGCGGCACTTCGACGAACGGGTGATCCTCGACACGCGCGACCATGGCGATGCGGTGCTGCTGGAACTGACAGGCCGCCTGACCGGCACCGCCAAGGCGGCCGGCGTGGTGGCGAGCCTGAGCCGAAACCGGTTCGGCCTGCTCTACTGGGGCCTGAGCGCCGAGGCGGTGCTGAGCGACTGCCGCCGCCTGCGCAGCGTGCTCGACGGCCGCTACGCCGGCGATCTGTCGATCGTGATCGAGACCGACATCGCGGTGCGCATCGACGACGGCCGCCTGAACGGCGCCGCGGCGCTGCGCGATGCCGAGGGCACGCTGGCCCCGGCCCCGTCGGATGGCAGCGGCGACGTGATCCTGTTCGACGCCGAGCGCCACCAGGGCGACACCTCGCGCCACGGCGCCGACGCTGTCCTGCGCCAGGAGGCGCGCCTGCGCGCCGACGCCGAGGAGCGCAGCCGCGAGAAATCGCGCTTCATCGCGACCGCGGTGCACGACCTGAAGCAGCCGCTGCAGGCGATCGGCAATTCGCTCGAGCCGGCCTGGCTGGCGCTGCGCTCGGGCGACGCTGCGCTGGCCGAACAGTTGATCGGCATCGCGCGCCGCGCCACCACGCTGATGCGCGATCAGCTCGGCGCCATCCTCGACATCTCGCGCCTCGAATCTGGGCTGGCACAGGCGAACTACAGCGATTTCGAGCTCGGTCCGCTGCTGCAGTCGGTGTTCGAGCAGGTGGAGGCGCAGGCCGCCAGCCACGGCGTGTCGGTGGGCTGGAGCATCGAGCCCGAGGGCCGCGTGTTCGTGCGCAGCGATCGCCAGCTCCTGCGCCGGCTGCTGCTGAACCTGCTGCACAACAGCGTCAAGTACCGCTCGGCGCGGGCCGACGAGCCGCCGTTCGTGCACCTGCTGGTGCGGCCGGCCGCCACGCGGGTGGAGATCGTCGTGCACGACAACGGCATCGGCATCGCGCAGGAGCTGATCGACAGCGGTGCGATCTTCCGCCCGTTCTTCCAGGCCGAGCGCGGCCACCACGAGAGCGAGCGCGGCGTCGGGCTGGGGCTGGCGATCGTCAAGGTCATCCTCGGGCTGATGCCCGACCACGGGCTCACCCTCAGCTCGCAGCTCGGCGTGGGGACGCGGTTCATGCTCACCGCGCCGGTGTCCACGCTCGGCGCGGTGGTCGACGAGGTGCAGTCGTCGCCGAACCTCGACCTGCGCGGGATCGACCTGTCGTCGTACTACGTGCTGCTGGTCGAGGACGACGACATGGTGATGCAGTCCACCGGCGCGCTCCTGGAGGCCTTCGGCGCGCTGCACGAGCGGGCGATGTCGATCGAGGAACTGCAGCGCGTGCTGCGCGAGATGGAACGTGAACCCGACGTCGTGCTGACCGACTACCTGCTGCCGCCGCGCCATTCGGCGCTGGACGTGATCGACTGCGTGACGCGCCAGTTCGGGCCGGTTCCGACCATCGTCTTCACCGGCGAGACGCTGGACCCCGGGCCGCTGTCGCCGCTGTCACGCTATCCGCTGCTGCGCAAGCCGCTGGAGCCGCTGGAGCTGCTGCGCTGCGTGGTGAAAGCGACGGCCGGGCGGCGTGTGGCATCCGCCAGCCCGACGACCTCAGACTGAGGCTGCCGCCGCGCGCGGCGTGCCCAGCGAGCGCAGCACGTCGCGGATCGCTTGCGCCCGGTCGCGCGGCTCGGGCAAGGCGCGCTCGATGCGCAGCTTGTCGTTGCCGGCCAGCTTGATGTGCCGGTTCTTCTGCACCAGCTCGATGATGCGCAGCGCCTCGATCGGCGGGTTGGGGCGGAAGGTGATCGTCATCGCGGCCGGTGCGGCGTCGACCTTCAGCACGCCGTAGGGCTTGGCCAGCACGCGCAGCCTGTGCGTGTCGAACAGCGTCTGGCCCTGCGCGGGCAGCTTGCCGAAGCGGTCGGTGATCTCCTCCAGCAGCGCGTCGATCTGCTCGGCGCGCTCGGCGGTGGCGAGGCGCTTGTACAGGTTCAGCCGGGTGTGCACGTCGCCGCAGTAGGCGTCGGGCAGCAGCGCGGGCGCGTGCAGGTTGATCTCGGTGGTGGCGCCCAGCGGCGACAGCAGGTCCGGCTCGCGGCCGGCCTTCAGCGCGCGCACCGCCTCGCCCAGCATGTCGTTGTAGAGCTGGAAGCCGACTTCCATCATGTTGCCGCTCTGGTTTTCGCCGAGCACCTCGCCGGCGCCGCGGATCTCCAGGTCGTGCATCGCCAGGTAGAAGCCGGAGCCGAGTTCCTCCATCGCCTGGATCGCCTCCAGCCGCTGCGCCGCCTGCTTGGTCAGGCCCTCGACGTCGGGCACCAGCAGGTAGGCGTAGGCCTGGTGGTGGCTGCGGCCGACGCGGCCGCGCAACTGGTGCAGCTGCGCCAGGCCGAACTTGTCGGCCCGGCTGATCACGATGGTGTTGGCGCTCGGCACGTCGATGCCGGTCTCGATGATGGTGGAGCACAGCAGCAGGTTGTGTCGCTGGGCGACGAAATCGCGCATCACCGATTCGAGCTGGCGCTCGGGCATCTGGCCGTGTGCGACGGCGATGCGCGCCTCCGGCATCAGCTCCATCAGCTTGGCGCGGCGGTGCTCGATGCTCTCGACGTCGTTGTGCAGGAAGTACACCTGCCCGCCGCGCTTGAGCTCGCGCAGCACCGCCTCGCGGATCACGTCGCTGCTCTCGCTGCGCACGAAGGTCTTGATCGCCAGCCGGCGCTGCGGCGCGGTGGCGATCACCGACAGGTCGCGCAGGCCCTCGAGCGCCATGCCGAGCGTGCGCGGGATCGGCGTGGCGGTCAGCGTCAGCACGTCGACCTCGGCGCGCAGCGCCTTGATCGCCTCCTTGTGGCGCACGCCGAAGCGGTGCTCCTCGTCGACCACCAGCAGCCCGAGGCGCTTGAACTTGACGGTCGGGCTCAGCAGCTTGTGCGTGCCGACGACGATGTCGACCGTGCCGTCGGCCAGGCCGTCCATCGCCGCCTTGACCTCCTTCGGCGAGCGGAAGCGCGACAGCTCGGCCACCTTGACCGGCCACTTGCCGAAGCGGTCGACGATGTTCTGGTAATGCTGCTCGGCCAGCAGCGTGGTCGGCGCGAGGATCGCGACCTGGCGGTCGCCGGTGACGGCGATGAAGGCGGCGCGCAGCGCGACCTCGGTCTTGCCGAAGCCGACGTCGCCGCAGACCAGCCGGTCCATCGGCTGCGGCGAAATCATGTCCTGGATCACCGCGTGGATCGCCGCCTGCTGGTCGACGGTTTCCTCGAAGCCGAAGCTGGCGGCGAAGGCCTCGTAGTCGTGCGGCGTGAAGCGGAAGGCGTGGCCCTCGCGCGCGGCGCGCCGGGCGTACAGGTTCAGCAGCTCGGCGGCGGTGTCGCGCACCTGCTCGGCGGCGCGGCGGCGCGCCTTGTCCCACTGGCCGGAGCCGAGCCGGTGCAGCGGCGCCTCGTCCGGGCTGACGCCGGTGTAGCGGCCGATCAGGTGGAGCTGCGACACCGGCACGTACAGCGTCGCCTTGTCCGCATATTCCAGGTGCAGGAACTCGGAGGCCCCGCCGTCCTGCCCGCCCGACAGGTCGAGGTTGATCAGCCCCTTGTAGCGGCCGATGCCGTGGTTGACGTGCACCACCGGGTCGCCGACCTTCAGCTCCGACAGGTCCTTGATCAGCGCGTCGACGTCGCTGACCTGCTCCTGCTTGCGGCGGCGGCGCGCGGTGGGGCCGGTGGCGAACAGCTCGGTCTCGGTGACGAACTGGATGCCGATGCCGGCCGCCGGCTCGTGCCAGAAGAAACCGCCGGCCAGCGGCGCAACGGCGATCGCGAAGCGCTCCTCGCCGGCCTCGAACTCGGCCAGCGACTTCACCGACGGCGGCTCGATGCGGTTGTCGCGCAGCAGTTCGAGCAGGCTCTCGCGGCGGCCGTCGCTCTCCGCCACGATCAGCACCCGGTGCGGCGTGGTGCCGACGTGCACCTGCAGCTTCTTCAGCGGTTCCGGTGCGCCGCGCTCGGACGCCAGGTCGGGCAGCGGCCGCGCCCAGTCCACCGCTTCGCTGCCGCGCAGCGACAGCGTGGGGTGCGGCCCGGCGAGGGTGAAGAAATCCTCCGGCCGCAGGAACAGGTCTTCCGGCGGCAGGATCGGCCGCTCGCGGTCGTGCTGCAGGAAGCGGTGGCGCTCGCGCGTGTCGGCCCAGAAGCGCTTCAGCGATTCGTCGATCTCGCCGTGCAGCACCAGCGCGGCGTCGCTGCCCAGGTAGTCGAACAGCGTGGCGGTGGCATCGAAGAACAGCGGCAGGTAGAACTCGATGCCGGCGGTGGCGATGCCGTTGCCGATGTCCTTGTACAGGCGCACCTTGGTCGGGTCGCCCTCGATGCGCTCGCGCCAGCGCGCGCGGAAGGCGGCGCGCGAGGCCTCATCCATCGGGAATTCGCGGCCGGGCAGCAACCGCACCTCGGGCACCGGGTACAGGCTGCGCTGGCTGTCGGGGTCGAAGGTGCGGATGCTGTCGACCTCGTCGCCGAACAGGTCGACGCGGTAGGGCACCGGCGAGCCCATCGGGAACAGGTCGATCAGGCCGCCGCGCACCGCGTACTCGCCCGGCGACACCACCTGGCTGACGTGGGTGTAGCCGGCGAGCGTGAGCTGCGCCTTCAGCGCCGCCTCGTCGAGCCGCGACTTCTGCTTGAAATGGAAGGTGTAGCCGGCCAGGAAGCTGGGCGGCGCCAGCCGCACCAGCGCGGTGGAGGCGGGCATCAGCACCACGTCCACGTCGCGCGCGGCGCCGCGCTGCTGCATGCGCCACAGCGTGGCCAGGCGCTCGGAGATCAGGTCCTGGTGCGGCGAGAAGGTGTCGTAGGGCAGCGTCTCCCAGTCGGGGAAGACGGCGATGCGCAGATCGGGTGCGAAGAACGCCAGTTCGCCCTCGAGCCGCTGGGTGTCGGCCGGGTCGGCGGTGACGATGGCGGTCAGCAGGCCGCGCGTGCGCTGCGCCTGCGCGTGGCGTGCGAGCAGCAGGGCGTCGGCGGAGGCGGGCGGGCGCGGCAGCGTGAAGCGCTTGCCGGGGGCGATGGCGGGGAGCTGCATGGGCGGTGTCGGCCAATAGAAAACGCCCCGGAGGAGGGTGGCCTTCGGGGCGGCGTCTGCAAGCCGGGATTATCCGGGAATCGGGAATCCGGCTGTCAGCCCCTTGTCAACTGCCGGCGCAAGAGTCGGGCTGCGCTCGAAGATCCCGCGACAGCGCCGCCGCCGTGCCGCCGACGCGCCGCCAGAACACCGCCATTTCAGGAGACAGCATGGACTACGCAAGCTTTCACCGCCGCTCGATCGACGACCGCGACGGCTTCTGGGCCGAGCAGGCCGCGCTGATCGACTGGCACCGGCCGTTCGACCAGGTGTGCGACTACAGCCAGCCGCCGTTTGCGCGCTGGTTCGTCGGCGGGCAGACCAACCTGTGCCACAACGCCGTCGACCGCCACCTGGCGACGCGGCCGGACCAGAACGCGCTGGTCTTCGTCTCCACCGAGACCGACCAGGAAGTCGTCTACAGCTTCCGCGAGCTGCATGCCGAGGTGCAGCGCATGGCGGCGGCGATGCTCGAACTCGGCGTCCGGCGAGGTGACCGCGTGCTGATCTACATGCCGATGATCCCGCAGGCAGTGTTCGCGATGCTCGCCTGCACGCGCATCGGCGCGCTGCATTCGGTGGTGTTCGGCGGCTTCGCGAGCGTGAGCCTCGCCAGCCGCATCGACGATGCCGAGCCGGCGCTGGTGGTCAGCGCCGACGCCGGCAGCCGCTCCGGCAAGGTGGTGCCGTACAAGGGCCTGCTCGACGAGGCGATCCGCCTTGCGCAGCACAAGCCGCCGCGCGTGCTGATGGTCGACCGCGGGCTGGCGGCGTTCGAGCGCGTCGACGGGCGCGACGCCGACTACGCCCCGCTGCGCGAGAAGCACCTCGACACCGTCGTGCCCTGCGCCTGGCTCGAATCCACCGACCCGAGCTACACGCTCTACACCAGCGGCACCACCGGCCGGCCCAAGGGCGTGCAGCGCGACACCGGCGGCTACACCGTGGCGCTGGCGGCCAGCATGAAGCACATCTTCTGCGGCAACCCGGGCGAGACCTTCTTCTCGACCAGCGACATCGGCTGGGTCGTCGGCCACAGCTACATCGTCTACGGCCCGCTGATCGCCGGCATGGCGACGATCCTGTACGAAGGCATGCCGACGCGGCCGGACGCGGCGATCTGGTGGCACCTGGTCGAGAAGTACCGCGTCAGCGTGATGTTCAGCGCGCCCACCGCGGTGCGCGTGCTGAAGAAGCAGGACCCGGCCTGCCTGTCGCGGCACGACCTGTCGTCGCTGCGCGCGCTGTTCCTCGCCGGCGAGCCGCTCGACGAGCCGACCGCCCAGTGGATCGCCGGCGCGCTCGGCAAGCCGATCATCGACAACTACTGGCAGACCGAATCCGGCTGGCCGATCCTGACCGTGGCCAATGGCGTGCAGAAGATGCCCAGCAAGTTCGGCAGCCCGGGCGTCGCGATGTACGGCTACGACGTGAAGCTGCTCGACGAGACCACCGGCGACGAACTGACCGGCCCGGACCGGAAGGGCGTGCTCGCGATCCAGGGCCCGCTGCCGCCCGGCTGCATGCAGACGGTCTGGCGCGACGACGACCGCTTCGTCAACACCTACTGGCGCAGCGTGCCCGGCAAGCTGGTCTACAGCACCTTCGACTGGGCGGTGCGCGACGCCGACGGCTACTACTTCATCCTCGGCCGCACCGACGACGTGATCAACGTCGCCGGCCACCGCCTGGGCACGCGCGAGATCGAGGAGAGCATCTCCGGGCATCCGAACGTCGCCGAGGTGGCGGTGGTCGGCGTGGCCGATGCGCTGAAGGGCCAGACGGCGATCGCCTTCGTCGTCGCCAAGGACGCCAGCGCGCTCGGCGACGCCGCCGCGGTGCTGCGGCTGGAGGGCGAGATCATGAAGCGCGTCGACCAGACGCTGGGCGCCGTGGCCCGGCCGTCGCGCGTGCGCTTCGTGACCGCGCTGCCGAAGACGCGCTCCGGCAAGCTGCTGCGCCGTGCCATCCAGGCGGTGTGCGAAGGCCGCGACCCGGGCGACCTGACGACGATCGAGGATCCGGCAACCCTGCGTCAGATCGGCGAACTGGTGGCTGCCGGCGGCTGAGGCCTTCCACCGAGGCCGGGCTGTCGTCGCGGCGGGGGCTCAGGCGACCTGGTGCTGCGCCGCGGGCGCTGCCGTGACGATCTCCGCCGACGAGGTCACGCGGTTTCGGCCGTTCTTCTTGGACAGGTAGAGCGCCTGATCGGCCAGGTCGATCAGCGCGGCGGGCGTGTCGACGCGCGCGTCCCACTGCGCCACGCCGAAGCTCATCGTCACCTTGGGCCGCGCCGGCTGGCGCAGCGCGCTGGCGACCGTGGCGTCCACGTCGGCCCGCAGCCGTTCGGCCACGTCGAGCGCCTGCGCCATCGAGGTGTTGGGCAGCAGGATGCAGAACTCCTCGCCGCCGTAGCGCCCGAGCAGATCGCCCACGCGCAGCCCGCGCGCGAGCGACTTGACGGCCGACTGGATCACCACGTCGCCGCTTGCGTGGCCGAACTGGTCGTTGATCGACTTGAAGTGGTCGATGTCGCACATCACGCAGCAGATCGGTGCGCCGCCGTTCACCGCCTCATCGAAGCGCTGGTCGGTCTCCTGCATGAAGGCGCGGCGGTTCAGGCAGCCGGTGAGCGGGTCGCGCGTGGCCTGGCGGGTGAGCTCTTCGTTCTTCGCCTCGATTTCGCGCTGCGAGGCGTTGAGCTCGTCGAGCGCCACGCGCAGGCGCTCGGTGCGCTCGTGAAGCTCGGTCACGTCGGAGAAGCTGGCGAGGCAGCCGCGCACGCGGCCGGAACCGTCGTCGATCGGCGAGCAGTTGAGCACCAGCTTGCGCCGGCCCGCGTCGGCGGTGTCGATCCTCAGGCACAGGCCGGTCACCGCCTTGTTTTCGCGCACGGCGCGCAGCCAGGGCGGCGCTTCTTCCGGCGGCAGGTCGGCGACCAGCCACGGCAGCGAGGCCGCGCTCAGGCCGCTGAGCGCGCTGCCGCCGGGCGGAACCAGTGCCAGGAAGGTGCGGTTGGCCAGCATGATGTGGCCTTTGGGGTCGAGCACGAGCACGCCTTCGGTCAGGGTGTCGAACGCGGTGCGCACGCGCTCGGGCACGGCCGAGTTCGGGTCCATGTAGCGCAGCACGCGCCGCAGGTAGAGCTGGAATGCGACGAAGCCGAGCGCGGAGATCAGCAACATCCCCTGCAGCAGCGGGTCGCGCAGCCAGTCGATCACGCCGGCGGGCAGCGCGGGCGTGAACGCGAGTTGCAGTTCGCCCCAGGGCTCGCCGTTGGCCAGGATCGACGTGCGCAGGTTGTCGATGGTCGAGTGATCGTCGGGCAGCAGCGTCCAGGCGCGCGCGTGATTGCCGACGCTCGCGAGCGTCTCGCCACCCACGCCGCGCACGGCTGCCGACAGCAACTGCGGCTCGTGCCGGAGTGCCGAGCCCAGGATCTCCTGCAACTCGCCGGTGCGACCGGCGCGCAACGCGGTGGACACCTGCGACATCACGGCCGTGGCGGCACTGCTGCGGTGCTGCTTGGCCACCTGCAGCCGGTCGGGGAAGAAGCCGGTGAAGAGGTCGGCGACCAGGATGAGGGCGATCATCAGCGAGACCAGGCCGCTGGCGACGCGCGTGGCGGGGCTCCAGCGTGTCAGGCCCAGCCGGGCGGCGATGTCCTGCGTGTTGCGCAATACGTTCATCAGGCAGTCTCGGTCATGGCGTGGCGGTGGGTGGCATCGGGCGCTGCGCCGCTGCAGGTGCCGCGGGCGAATCGCGCCGATCGACCGGCTCGGCAGGGTCGGGACCGTCGGGTTCCTCGTCACCGTCGTCGGTGCTCCAGTCGTCGGAGGTCCCGTCGAGCACGGTGGCCGGGGACCCGGCCCTGGCGGTGGCGATCCTGGTCTTCTCGTCACGACGCAGCACCGGCAGCAGGTCGTAGCTGCGCCACGCCGGTGCCGAGACCAGCAGGCTGGTCAGCAGCGCGGCGCCGCGGCTCGCCCACAGCAGGAACCCGGCGGTGGCGGCCAGGCTGCCGACGAGGGCGACCCGCAACTCGCTGACTTCCGGCCCCAGCTCGGCGTCGTCCGGCGTGGCGGCCTGCAGGCCTTCGACGTGGTGCTCGGACGAGGCGCTGGCCTGCATCGCCTCGAAGTAGGTCTGCACGGTCACGAGACGCGGTGCGATATAGGCACCCTGCTCGTGCAAGGCTGCGGAATGCGCCGGCTCGATCGAACGCATGACCAGCACCGGTGCGATTCGCGTCGCCGCCGGCCGGGCCGCGTTCGTCGGCTCGCCACCGGCGCCGCCATCTCCGGCCGGGTGGGTGGGTGGCGTCGCGATCACCACCGCGAGGTGAACCGGCGCCGCTGCCGTAGCCGAGGCGGTGGCCGAGGTCGAAGCGCCGGGCAGCACGGCCTGAGGCACCGGCTCCGCCGGCGCGTCGGCCGGCGCGGACGGGTGCTGCGCAGGCTGCGCCGTGAGGTTGCCGGTGATGCTGATCGTCAGCGCCTGCGTGTGCGACAGCATGCCGTCGCTGACGCCCACGATGACGTTGTAGCGGTTCTTGCCGGCCGGATCGAACGTGGGTGCGTGCACGAAGCGCAGATCGCCGGTGGCCGCGTCGATCGCGAACAGCGCGGCATCCGCGCCGCCGACGATCGCGAAAGAGAGCGTTCCCGCCGGTGTGTCGGCGTCCGTGGCGGTCACCTTCGTGATGCCGGTGCGGCCCTCGGCCACGGTTGCCGCGGCGCTTGCGCCGCCGCCGTTGCTGGTGATCCGCGGCGCGTTGTCGTTCAGGTCGCGCACTGTCACGGCGATCGTCTGCGTGACGGTCAGCGTGCCGTCGCTGGACTGCACGACGAGCTCGTAGACGTTGTCCGCGCCCACGTCGCTCGGGGCTTCGAAATCGGGCGCCTCCGCGAAGCGGAGCGCGCCGGTGCGTGCGTCGATCGTGAAGCGCGCCGCATCCGCGCCACCGGTGATCGCGAACCCCAGCGTTTGCGCCGGCACGTCGGCGTCGGCGGCCTCGACGACGGTCACCAACGAGGTGTTCTCGGCCACGCTGACCGTGGCCGCGCTCCCGCCGCCGTTGCTGGTGATCACCGGCGCGTGGTTCGGCGCCGGCACGTCGACCGCCGTGACGACCAGGGATGCCGTGTCGCTGGCGCTGCTGAAGCTGCTGGTGGCCTGAGGGCCGGCCTGGGTGTCGGCATGGCCGCCCGCGCTGCCGCTGGTCTGGTCCCAGGCGCGGTAGGTGATCGACCCGGTGCCGCCATGGGTGCCGTCGGGCACCAGGCGCACCCGATCGGTCGGGCGCAAGAGCAGGGCCGAGGCATCGCTCGCCGGCCCGATCGCGGTCCAGGTGCTGCCGTTGTCGAGCGAGTATTGCCAGGTGCCGCCGCCGTTGTTCACCGCGGTCACGGCGATGCCGGGCGACGCACCGGCATCCGGGTCGGTGATCGAGGCGCCGACGATGGCCGCGACGCTCTGGCCGGGGTTCGTCGTCTGATCCGCCGCCATCGGCGCGAGTGTCGGATGCCTGGGGTTCAGCACCGGCGCATCGTTGACGGCGCCGACGGTGATCGAGGCGGTGTCGCCGGCCACGCTGTAGGCGCTGCTGCCGCCGCGCGTGCTGGCATCCGCCCGCGAGCCCGCGGTGCCGCCGGACTGGTCCCAGGCGCAGTAGGTCAGCGAGGCGCTCGTGGCGTTCCGGCCGTCGGGTACGAAGCGCACGGAGTCGGTCGAGCGCAACAGCAGCGCCGATGAGCCGCTGACCGTGCCGATGGCCGTCCAGTTCGATCCACCATCGGTCGAGTACTGCCAAGTTCCGGTGCCTGAGCTCAGCCCGGTGATCGCGATGCCTTGCACGGCACCAGAATCTACGTCGGTGATCGACGAGCCGATGAACGACGCGATCGTCTGGTGATCGCGATGCCTTGCACGGCACCAGAATCTACGTCGGTGATCGACGAGCCGATGAACGACGCGATCGTCTGCCCGGAGTTGGCTGTCTGATCCTCGGTGAGGGAGCTCAGCGCCGGCGCGATGGCGCCGAGCACCGGCGCGTCGTTGACCGCGGTGACCGTGATCGACGCAGTGTCGCTCGCGGCGCTAAACGCCGTCATCCCGCCATTCGTGCTCGCATCGACCTTGCTGCCTGCGCTGCCGCTGGTCTGGTCCCAGGCGCGGAAGGTGATGGACGCGGCCGTCGCGTTCTGACCATCGGGCACAAAGCGCACGGAGTCGGTCGCGCGCAGCAGCAGCGCCGACGAGGCGCTGACCGTGCCGACACTAGACCAGCTCGATCCGCTGTCGGTTGAATATTGCCAAGTGCCGGTGCCTGAAGCCAGGCCGGTGATCGCGATGCCCTGCGCCGCGCTCGCATCCACGTCGCTGATCGACGAGCCGATGATCGATGCGACTGTCTGCCCACCGTTTGTTGTTTGATCCTCGGTGATGGCGGTCAGTGACGGCGCGATGGCGGTGAGTACCGACGCATCGTTGACCGCGGTGACCGTGATCGAGGCGGTGTCGCTCGCGGTGCTGAACGCCGTCGTTCCGCCAGTGCTGCTCGCATCGGCGGTGCCGCCCGCTGTGCCGCTGGTCTGATCCCAGGCAAGGTAGGTGATCGAGCCAGTCGTGGCGTTCTGGCCATCGGGCACGAAGCGCACGGAGTCGGTCGAGCGCAGCAGCAGCGCCGACGAGGCGCTGACCGTCCCGACACTTGACCAGCTCGATCCACCATCGGTCGAGTACTGCCACGTCCCGGTGCCCGAGCTCAGGCCGGTGATCGCGATGCCCTGCGCCGCGCCCGCATCCACGTCGCTGATCGACGAGCCGATGATCGATGCGACTGTCTGCCCACCGTTGGTCGTCTGGTCCTCAGTGATGGAGGTCAGTGTCGGTGCGGTGGTGCCGAGCACCGGCGCATCGTTGACCGCGGTGACCGTGATCGACGCGGTGTCGCTTGCAGCGCTGAACGCTGTCGTCCCGCCGATGCTGCTGGCATCGGCGGTGCCGCCCGCCGTGCCGCTGGTCTGATCCCAGGCAAGGTAGGTGATGGAGCCGGTCGTGGCATTCTGGCCGTTCGGCACGAAGCGCACGGAGTCGGCCGAGCGCAGCAGCAGCGCCGACGAGCCGCTGACCGTGCCGACGGCCGCCCAGCTCGAGCCGCCATCGGTCGAGTATTGCCACGTCCCGCTGCCGGAGCTCAGCCCGGTGATCGCGATGCCCTGCACGGCGCCCGCATCCACGTCGCTGATTGATGCACCGACGAACGACGCCACTG
>JBGAMJ010000114.1:0-17932 GCA_044223035.1 Piscinibacter sp. | reverse complement strand
GGCCCGCGGGAGCGGGCCAGCCGCAGCGCCGCTCACTTCGGCGGCATGCGGATCGCGCCGTCGAGGCGGATCACCTCGCCGTTGAGCATCTCGTTCTCGAAGATGTGCCGCACCAGGCGCGCATAGTCCTGCGGCGTGCCGAGCCGGCGCGGGAAGGGCACGCCCGCGGCGAGTGCGTCCTGCACCTCCTGCGGCATCGCGAACATCATCGGCGTGCCGAAGATGCCCGGGGCGATCGTCATGTTGCGGATGCCGCTGCGCGCCAGGTCGCGCGCGATCGGCAGCGTCATGCCGACCACGCCGCCCTTGGACGCCGAATACGCCGCCTGCCCGATCTGCCCGTCATAGGCGGCGACGCTGGCGGTCGAGATCAGCACGCCGCGTTCGCCGCTCGGCTCGGGGTCGTTGCGGGCCATCGCCTCGGCGGCCAGCCGGATCATGTTGAAGCTGCCGACCAGGTTGATCGACACCACCTTGGCGAACAGCGCCAGCGCGTGCGCGCCGTCCTTGCCAACCGTCTTGGCCGCCGGCGCAATGCCGGCGCAGTTGACGAGCCCGGCCAGCTTGCCGAGCGCCAGCGCCTGCGCGACGGCTGCCTGGCCGTCGGCTTCCTGGGTGACGTCGCAATGCACGTAGGCAGCGTTGCCGAGTTCGGCCGCGAGCGCGGCGCCCTTGTCGTCCTGCAGGTCGGCGATCACGACCTTGCCGCCCTGCTCGACGAGCATGCGCGCCGTGCCTTCGCCCAGGCCCGACGCGCCGCCGGTGACGATGAATACCTTGCCTGCGATCTCCATGTGCTTTGCTCCCGCGCTGCGGCGCCTGCCGACCGACGACCGGTCAGGACAGTGCTTGCAGGGCGCGTGCCGTGATCTCGTCGACCGTGCCGGTGCCGCTGATGTTGCGGTAGCGCGGCGCCTGTGGATCGCCCGACGCTGCCCATTCGGCGTAGTAGGCGACCAGCGGGCGCGTCTGGCTCTGGTAGACCTCCAGACGCTTGCGCACGGTCTCTTCCTTGTCGTCGTCGCGCTGGATCAGCGCTTCGCCGGTGACGTCGTCCCGGCCTTCGACCTTCGGCGGGTTGAAGCGCACGTGGTAGGTGCGGCCCGACGCCGGGTGCGTGCGGCGGCCGCTCATGCGCTCGATGATCGATTCGTCGGGCACTTCGATCTCCAGCACCACGTCGAGCTTGACGCCGGCGGCCTTCATCGCGTCGGCCTGCGGGATCGTGCGCGGGAAGCCGTCGAACAGGAAGCCGTTGGCGCAGTCGGGCTGCGTGATGCGCTCCTTGACCAGGCCGATGATGATCTCGTCGCTGACCAGCCCGCCGGAGTCCATCACCTTTTTCGCCGCGAGCCCGAGTTCGGTGCCGGCCTTGACGGCGGCGCGGAGCATGTCGCCGGTGGAGATCTGCGGTATGCCGAACTGCTTGCAGATGAACGTCGCCTGGGTGCCCTTACCGGCGCCGGGTGCGCCCAACAAAATCACTCTCATCGGTGGAATTCCTGGTTGCTGGTCATCGTGGGAGCGCGCTGGTCGGCCGATCCGGGCGGCTCGGGCGGTTCGGCCCGATCGCCCGGCCGGCCGGGCCGACATCCGCATGGAATGTCGCTGTCTCCGCGCCCTGGGATCACGCCCGTGGTCACGCGCGCTTCGCGGGTCAGAATAGCATGTGACTCCCATCACGAAACTGACGCGGCATGCGTGAAAGCACGCGTTGGTGCGCGTGTCGATACGGCGTTCGCTGCGCGCCTTGGTGCACATGACGGTGCATCGCCGCACGCGGATCGATCCGCCGACCCGCCGATCAGCCGATCAGCGCACGCACGCGGGCCAGGTCTTCCGGCGTGTCGACACCCGGGCCGGGCGCGCTGTCGCTGACATGCACCGCAATGCGCTCGCCGTGCCACAGCACGCGGAGCTGCTCCAGCGATTCGATCACCTCGAGCGGGCTCTGCGGCAGCGTCGGAAAGCGCGCCAGGAAGCCGGCGCGGTAGCCGTACAGGCCGATGTGGCGCAGCGGCGCGGGTGTCGCGAGGGCAGGCGCACCATCCGCCGCGCGCGCGGCGCCGTCGCGCCACCAGGGGATCGGCGCACGGGAGAAATACAGCGCACGTCCGGCCGCATCGCACACCACCTTGACGACGTTCGGGTTCGCGAACTCGTCCGCCTGCGCGCGATCGATGCGCGGCGGTGCTCATCACGCAGTCGGCATGGGCATCGAGCAGGCGGGCGCAGGCGTCGATCAGCGCCGGGTCGATCAGCGGCTCGTCGCCCTGCACGTTGACGACGATCTCCTGCGCGCCGAGGCCGAGCCGTTCGCAGGCTTCGGCCAGGCGGTCGCTGCCGGTGGCGTGGTCCGCGCGCGTCAGCAGCGCTTCGACGCCGTGGGCGGCGCAGGCGGTGGCGATCTCGGCATGGTCGGCCGCCACCACCACGCGCTTCGCCCCCGCCAGCGCCGCGCGCTGCGCGACGCGCACCACCATCGGCAGCCCGCCGATGTCGGCCAGTGGCTTGCGCGGCAGCCGCGTCGATGCCAGCCGGGCGGGGATCAGGATGGTGTAGTCCATGGCTCAGGGCGCCTCGGTGGCAGGGTCGATCACGCGCGCTTCCGATTCGAGCATCACGGGGATGCCGTCGCGCACCGGGAAGGCCAGCCGGTCGGCGCGGCACACCAGTTCCTGCCGCTCCTGCAGCGGCGGCCGCAGGTGTTCCAGCGGTCCCTTGCAGACCGGGCAGACCAGCAGTTCCAGCAGTCGGTTGTCCATCGGTGGATCGCTCCGGAGGTGGGCGGCGCGGCGGCGGCAGCCAGCGCAACGCGGGAGCCGAAATCGTCGTCGAGCCCATGAGTCTAGCGGCGCCACCCAGATGCGTGGGCCGCCGTGGCGCGCGGGGTCGAGCTTGACCGCGTCCTTCTCGGTCACGACGACGTCGGCGGTGTCGTCCGGCCAGGGCGGCGGCTCGAAGCCGGCGTGGTCGGGCAGCGGCAGCGGCTGCAGGTCGATGCCGGCGGCCTGCAGCGCATCGAAGAAACGCTGCGGCTGGGCGATGCCGGCCGCCGCGACGACGCGCCGGCCGCGCAGCCGCTCGAACGACACGGCGTCCACCTCCGCACCGGCCCGCAATCGGCCAGCGCGCCCTGCAACCGCCGCTCGGTGCGGTGGCCGGGCCAGGCGGTGGTCGGCGCCGGCGCGTTGTAGAGCACCACGCTGCGCTCGGGCGGGCAGCGCGGCATCGGCTCGCGCAGCAGCCCGGCCGGCAGCACCCAGCCGTTGCCGGCGCCGCGCTCGTCGAACACGATCACCTGCGCGCAGCGGCGCAGGCGGCGGTGCTGCAGGCCGTCGTCGCTGACCACGATGTCGACCGCCGGATGGCTACGCCCAGCGCTGCACCGCGGCCACGCGGTTGCGGCCGACCGCCACCGGCACGCCGAGCCGCCGGCGCAGCAGCAGCGGCTCGTCGCCGCTGGCGGCGGCCGGGGTGTCGGGGGCGACCTCCAGCACGTCGTCGGCCGCGCCGCCGTGGCCGCGCGAGATCACCGCCGGCGTGTAGCCGGCGGCGCGCAGCAGCCCGATCACGGCGATCACCGCTGGCGTCTTGCCGGCGCCGCCGGCGATCAGGTTGCCGACCACCAGCACCGGCAGCGGCAGCGGCGGCGATTCGATCGCGCCGACGCGGTACAGGAGCGCGCGGAGCGCCAGCACGGCGCGGTACACGAGCGACAGCGGCCACAGCGCGCAGGCGAGGGCGCCGCGCCCGCGCCAGGCGCGCAGCAGTCGGTCTTCGAGCGCGCGTCGGCCGGCGGGGCGCGCCGCGCCCGCGCTATCGGCCGTCGCCACCTTGGGCCGACTGGGTCGCGAAGGTCACGCGCGGCAGGTTCGCGCGCCGGGCCGCATCCAGCACGTTGATGACCGACTGGTGGGCGGTGGCGGCGTCGGCCGAGACGATCACGACGGCGTCGTTCGCGCCTGCCGCGGCGGCGGCCAGCTCGGTGGCGAGCAGCTCCACGCTGCGGCCCTCGAGCAGCTTGCGGTTGACGGCGTAGCGGCCGTCCGCGGCGACCGCGACGATGACTTCGCGCGGCCGGTCGCGCAGCGGGTCGGAACTGGCGACCGGCAGCACCACCTGCAGTTCGGTGAACTTCGAGTAGGTGGTCGACAGCATCAGGAAGATCAGGATCACCAGCAGCACGTCGATGAACGGGATCAGGTTGATCTCCGGCTCGTCGTTACGGGGGCGGCGGAAATTCATCGTCGCGTGCCGTCGTCAGGTGCCGTCATGCGGGGAGCCGCGGCACCGAGAAGCGCATCAGGTGCCGGCTCATGCGATCGGCGGCCTGTTCCAGGTCGAGCGTGTAGGCGTCGACGCGGCCGCGGAAGTAGCGGTGGAACATCAGCGACGGGATCGCGACGATCAGCCCGAACGCGGTGTTGTACAGCGCCACCGAGATGCCGTGTGCCAGCAGCGCCGGGTTGTTGGCGCCGGTGGGCGCCTGCGAGCCGAAGATCTCGATCATCCCGATCACGGTGCCGAGCAGGCCGAGCAGCGGCGCTGCCGAAGCGATCGTGCCCAGCGCGTTCAGGTAGCGCTCGAGCCGGTGGACCGCGGCGCGGCCGGCACCTTCGAACACCTGGCGCAGCGCGTCCTCGCCGATGCGCGGCTCGGCGATCACGGCGCGCAGGCCGGTGGCCAGCACCGCGCCGAGCACCGAGTTGTCGGCCAGCTTGTTGACCACGTCCGGCGCCGGCAGGTTGCTGCGGGTGACGGCGATCACTTCGTCGACGAGCTTCGGCGGCGCGACCCGGACGGCGCGCAGGCTCGACAGCCGCTCGATGACCAGCGCCAGGGCCGCGATCGAGCACAGGAGCAGCGGCCAGATCGGCCAGCCGGCCGCTTGTATGATCGAAAACAATCCGGTCCTTTCGACGCTCTTTCGAGGCTGGGCGCGCGCTGGGAGAGGGTTCGGGAGGAGTTCGCCGGGCCCCGTCGAGACCCCCGGCTTCCCGAAGCCGCGCGATTATGGCCGAGCGCTGCGGCTCCTCCGAAGCCTGCGATACCGCCACCGTCGACGCCTGCGTTCGCACCAGGATCGGGCATCCAGACAATCCACCGCTGCTGTGGACAACTTTGTGGGCAAGTCGGCGTGAAACGCCGCAAAGCCACGAAAACTCAGGGCCTCAGACGGATTGCTGAACTTTTGGGCAGTGAGAATCCTTTGAAAATCAAGCACTTGGGTGCACATGACGGCACCGTGACAGCCACCTTGGCCCGCAAACGCTGCAACGGCGCGGTTGTGGAGTTCTCGACCCGCATGGATGCTGGGTTTGCCGGTGGTTGACGCGACGGGCACCGCGCCGCAGCACATGGTCTGGACCGTGTCCGCCCTGGTGCACGCGGTGGCGGACGCGCTGGCCGGCCGTTTCGCCGCCTGCACGGTCAGCGGCGAACTGGCGTCGTTCTCCCGCGCGCCGAGCGGCCACTGCTACTTCACGCTGAAGGACGCCGCCGGCGCGCCGGCGCAGATCCGCTGCGCGATGTTCCGTCGCGCGGCGGCGATGCTGAGCTTCGTGCCGGGCGACGGCCAGGTCGTGCAGGTGCGCGGCCGGCTCGCGGTGTACGAGCCGCGCGGCGAGCTGCAGTTCGTCGTCGAGGCGATGCTGCCGGCCGGCGCCGGCGCGCTGTACGAGCAGTTCCTGCGGCTGAAGGCGCGGCTGGAGGCCGAGGGCCTGTTCGACCCGCAGCGCAAGCGGCCGCTGCCGGGCTTCGTGCGGCGCGTAGGCGTAGTCACCTCGCTGTCCGCGGCGGCGTTGCACGACGTGCTGTCGTCGTTCGCGCGGCGCGCGCCGCATGTCGCGGTGATCGTCTACCCGAGCCTGGTGCAAGGCGCCGATGCGCCGGCGGCGCTGGTCGACGCGATGGCGTGCGCGGCCGAGCGGCACGAGGTCGACGTGCTGATCGTGTGCCGCGGCGGCGGGTCGGCCGAGGACTTGTGGGCCTTCAATCACGAGGCGGTGGTGCGTGCGGTGGCGGCGAGCCCGGTGCCGGTGGTCAGCGGCGTCGGCCACGAGACCGACGTGACGCTGACCGACTTCGCCGCCGACCTGCGCGCGCCGACGCCGACCGCCGCCGCCGAACTGGTGACGCCGGCGACGCAGGATTGCGAGGCGCGGATCGCCGCGCTCGCGCGATGGCTGCAGGCGCGGATGCACCGGCGGCTCGACCTGCAGGCGCAGCGCCTGGACGCCGCCGCGGCGCGGCTCGCGCGGCCCGGCGACGCATTGCGGCGCCAGCGCGCCATCGTCGAGGCGATCGGCCAGCGGTTCGCCACGCTCGCGCAACGCCAGCTCAGTGCGCGCGGCGTCGCGCTCGAACGCGCGCTTCACCGCTGGCAGCGCGCCGGCAGCGCCGCGCAGGTGCAGCGGCGGCAGCAGATCGAGCGGCTGGCGGCGCGGCTGTCGGCGCTCGACCCGACGGCGGTGCTGCGCCGCGGCTATGCCTGGCTGGCCGACGACGCCGGGCGGCCGGTGCCGTCGGTCCAGCAGCTCGTGGTCGGCCAGGCGGTGACGGCGGTGCTCGCCGACGGCGCCGCCGAGCTCGAGGTGCAGCGCATCGTGCCGCGCGAGGCGGGCTGACGCATCCGGCGCCGCTCGCGGCCGGCGGTCGATGCGGCCGTGTGCCGACACGACCCGCCGGACCGTGACGGAATGCCAAGCTGCCTACAATCCGCCCCTCTCACGAACCCGTGACCCGCACCCACGAAAGGAAGAGCATGGAACACACGCTGCCGCCGCTGCCGTACGCGATCGACGCCCTCGCGCCGCATCTCAGCCGCGAGACGCTCGAATACCACCACGGCAAGCACCACAACGCCTATGTCGTGAACCTGAACAACCTGCAGAAGGGCACCGAGTTCGAAAGCCTGAGCCTGGAGGAGATCGTCAAGAAGTCGTCCGGCGGCATCTACAACAACGCCGCGCAGATCTGGAACCACACCTTCTTCTGGAGCTGCATGAAGCCCAGCGGCGGCGGTGAACCCACCGGTGCGCTGGCCGATGCGATCAATGCGAAGTTCGGCAGCTACGCCGCCTTCAAGGAAGCGTTCACCAAGAGCGCCGTCGGTAACTTCGGTTCCGGCTGGACCTGGCTGGTGAAGAAGGCCGACGGCAGCGTCGACATCGTCAACACCGGCGCCGCCGGCACGCCGCTGACCGGCGCCGACAAGGCACTGCTGACGATCGACGTCTGGGAGCACGCGTATTACATCGACTACCGCAACCTGCGGCCGAAGTGGGTCGAAACCTTCCTGACCTCGCTGGTCAACTGGGACTTTGCGGCCGCGAATTTCGCCTGAGCAAGTTTCCCTGCCAGCCGAAGCCGGTCGCTCGACCGGCTTTTTTTCGTCCGTTGTGGACGTGGTTGTGGCGCCCTTGCATCGAATGCCCGTTCGCAACCGTTGTCGATATGCGTAAGCAAAGCTCTCACTAGTACTATTACGGCAGTGTTAACCCTTAGACTGCTGGTTGTTGAGTGCCTCTCCGTGTCCCCGGCACCCGACATCGCCCCGCCGGCCGGCTCCATGCCGCCGCGGGATGACCGGATCGCCGAATGCGCCGGTCGCCGATTGCCGAGTCGTCCGAGTCATCGCTGCTGGACACAGGAGCTTCCCGCCTCATGGCCTTCCATGGCTTTTCGCTGTTTCGTTGTTCCGTGCCCGCGCGTTTCGCGCCCCGGAGTTTTCCGCTGCGCCGGTCGCTGAGCCCGTTGCTGCGCGGCCTGCTCGTGTGGGGCGCGGCGATGGCCGCCGGTGCCTCCGCGTTCGCGTTCGGCTATGACGACGTCGTCGACCTGGCGCGCAAGAGCGCGGCCACGAGCTACAAAGAGCCGGTTGATCACCTGCCGCGCGAGCTGAAGGAACTCGAGTACGACCAGTACCGCGACATCCGATTCCGGCCCGACCGTGCGCTGTGGCGCGCCGAGAAGCTGCCGTTCGAGCTGATGTTCTTCCACGCCGGGCGGGCGTTCAAGGAGCCGGTGGCGATCAACGAGATCGTCGCCCGGAAGCCGCGGCCGATCCGCTTCGATCCGTCGCAGTTCGACTACGGCCAGAACAAGCTCGACCCGAAGGCGCTGCGCGACGTCGGCTACGCCGGTTTCCGCGTGCACTACGCCGTCAACAAGCCCGAATACAAGGACGAGGTGCTGGTGTTCCTCGGCGCGAGCTACTTCCGCGCGGTCGGCAAGGGCCAGGTCTACGGGCTGTCGGCGCGCGGCCTGGCGATCGACACCGCCGGCCCGCAGGGCGAAGAATTTCCCCGCTTCACCGCGTTCTGGATCGAGAAGCCCACGCCGCGCGCGAACACGCTGACGATCTACGCCCAGCTCGATTCGCCGCGCCTGGCCGGCGCCTACGAGTTCGTTCTCAAACCCGGCGCCGAGACGCTGATGGCGGTGCGCTCGGCCTTGTTCCCGCGCGAGACGATCCAGAAGCTGGGCATCGCACCGCTGACCAGCATGTACGCGTTCGGCGAGAACCAGCCCGGCAGCGACGACTACCGGCCCGAGGTGCACGATTCCGACGGCCTGTCGATGTGGAGCGGCGAGGGCGAGTGGATCTGGCGCCCGCTGGTCAACCCGAAGCGCCTGCTGGTGACCTCGTTCGCGACCACCGACCCGCGCGGCTTCGGCCTGATGCAGCGCGACCGCAGCTTCAGCAGCTACGAGGACACCGAGGCCGTCTACGACCGCCGTCCGAGCACCTGGATCGAGCCGGTCGGCAAGTGGGGCGCCGGGCGTGTCGAGCTGGTGCAGATCCCGACGCCGGACGAGACCAACGACAACATCGTCGCCTACTGGGTGTCGGCCAAGCCGGTCGCGGCGCAGCAGCGCATCGACCTCGCGTACCGCATGCACTGGCAGTCGCAGCCGGACACGCGGCCCGCGACGGCGTGGGTCGTGCAGTCGCGCCGCG
The DNA here is from genome assembly GCA_044223035.1 of Piscinibacter sp. Classification (GTDB taxonomy): domain Bacteria; phylum Pseudomonadota; class Gammaproteobacteria; order Burkholderiales; family Burkholderiaceae_C; genus JBGAMJ01. The sequence continues at coordinate 8,967 of JBGAMJ010000114.1, read as the reverse complement.
GTCGCGGTTACGTTCGGCAACCGGACGGCAACATCAAGTTTGTCGTCGATTTCGACGGTCCCGCGTTGAAGAACCTTCCGGCGGATGCGAAGCCCGAGGCCGTGGTCGGCCTGGGCGGCAATGCCGAACTCGTGGAACGCAACCTGTATCGCCATCAGGTCACCGGCGGCTGGCGCATGACCGTGCGCATCAAGCGCCAGGACGCGTCCCGCCCCGTCGAACTCCGTGCCTTGCTGAAGAACAAGCAGGACACGATCAGCGAAACCTGGAGCTACATCCTCCCTGCGGAAGGTGACAAGCCATGAAATCACCCGATCACATCCCGGTCCGCGCGACCCGCTTCGAGCCCGATGCGGTTGCCGCCGACCTGCCCGAGGTGATGCCGCCCACCGCGCGCGGCAGCATGACGCCCTTGCCCTGGGCGGGCTTCCCGCTGCTGCGCCCGCTGCGTGCCTGGCTCGGCTACCGGCCGCGCCAGCCGTGGCGCCAGTCCACCGACCGCCGCCCGCTGATGCTGCGGCGCGTGATGCTGCTGGCGCTGGTGCTGGCCGGCGCCGCCGCCGGCACGCAATACATGGTCGACGTGCTGCCGGATCACGGCTCGACGCTGCTGGAGCAGGGCCTGCTGGTGCTGTTCGGCATCCTGTTCGCGTGGATCTCGGCCGGCTTCTGGACCGCGCTGATGGGCGCCTGGGTGATGCTGCGCGGCGACCGCCGCTCGCTGCGCCACACGCTGCCCGGCGGCGCGGCCGACCGCTCGCCGATCGACCCCGCGGTGCGCACCGCGATCATCATGCCGATCTGCAACGAGCACGTCGCCACGGTGTTCGCCGGCGTGCGCGCGACCTATGAGTCGCTGCGCGCTACCGGCCAGCTCGGCAACTTCGACTTCTTCATCCTCAGCGACACCTCGCGCCCCGACATCCGCGCCGCCGAACAGGCCGCCTGGGCCGCGCTGAACGAATCGCTCGGCCTGGACGCGGAAACCGCGCAGGGCCGCCTGCACTACCGCTGGCGCCAGCACCGCCGCCACCGCAAGACCGGCAACGTGGCCGACTTCTGCCGCCGGTGGGGCCACGACTACCGCTACATGATCGTGCTCGACGCCGACAGCGTGATGAGCGGCGACTGCCTGACCACGCTGGTGCGCCTGATGGAAGCGCATCCGGACACCGGCATCATCCAGACCGCGCCGCGCGCGTTCGGCCACGACACGCTGCACGCCCGCGCGCAGCAGTTCGGCTCGCGCGTCTACGGCCCGCTGTTCACCGCCGGCCTGCATTTCTGGCAGCTCGGCGAGTCGCACTACTGGGGCCACAACGCGATCCTGCGCATCGAGCCCTTCATGCAGCACTGCGCGCTGGCACCGATCAAGGGCAGCGGCTCGCTGGCCGGCGACATCATGTCGCACGACTTCGTCGAGGCGGCGCTGATCCGCCGCGCCGGCTGGAAGGTGTGGATCGCGCACGACCTGGGCGGCAGCTACGAGCAGGTGCCGCCGAACCTGATCGCCGAAGTCCAGCGCGACCGCCGCTGGTGCCACGGCAACCTGCAGAACTCGCGCCTGATGTTCGAACCGGGGCTGCATCCGGTGCACCGCTCGGTGTTCCTGACCGGCGTGCTGGCCTATCTGTCGGCGCCGCTGTGGCTGTGCTTCCTGCTGCTGTCGACGCTGCTGTTCGTGGCGCACACGGCCGACGTGCCGCGCTACTTCCTCGAGTCGTACCAGCTGTTCCCGATCTGGCCGACGGCCAACCTGCAGTTGATGCTGACGCTGTTCGGCCTGACCGCGATGCTGCTGCTGGTGCCCAAGCTGATGGCGCTGGCGCTGCTGATCGTGCGCGGCGAAGCGCGGCGTTACGGCGGCGTGGCACGCCTGCTGATCGGCGGGCTGATCGAATTCCTGCAGTCGATGCTGCTCGCGCCGGTGCGCATGCTGTTCCACACCCAGTTCGTGCTGGCCGCGCTGACCGGCTGGAAGATGGACTGGAAGTCGCCCCCGCGCGAGGACGACAGCACGCCGTGGCGCGAGGCCCTGCGCCGCATGCTGCCGCAGACGCTGCTGGCGGTCGTCTGGATCGGCGCGCTGCTGCTGGTGGGCAATGCGTTCCCCTGGTGGCTGTCGCCGATCCTGATCGGCCTGCTGCTGTCCGCGCCGATGGCGGTGTGGACGAGCCGCCGCGGGCCGGGCCTGTGGCTGCGCCGGCATGGCGTGCTCGTCACGCCCGAGGAACTGCGCATGCCGGCGGTTCTGGTGGCCGCCGAGCGTTACGCCGCCGAGGCCGGCAGCGATGCGAGCTTCCGCGACGCGGTGCTCGACCCGGTGGTGCACCGCCGCGTGATCGCAGCGACGCCGTCGGTGCCCGAGCCGCATGGCGACAAGGCGCTGCTGCTGGATGCGCTGGTGCAGCGCGCAATCGCCGAGGGCCCGGCGGCGCTGAGCGATGCCGAGCGCCTGCGCCTGCTGTCGCAACGCCACGCGCTGGCGGCGCTGCGGCGCGGCGCGGTGCAAGGCTCCTCCCACCCTGGCTGGCGGCCGGAGCACAGCGCACTGCCGCTGTCGGAACTGCGCGCGCGGCGCCGCATGGAGCGCCCGGCGGCGCACGGGGTGCCGGCGCAGGTCTGAGCCGGCCGGCGATGCGTTCGGCGGTCAGGAGCCGCCGAACGGAACGCCCTGCAGCTTGAAGCCCGGCTTGATGCCGCGCTTGGCGAACCAGCCCTGGTTCATCTCGAGGACGAAGCGCACCGGCTGCTTCGAGCAGTGCGAGTCGAGCGTCTGCGGCTTCATGTCTTCGACGTTGACGATGCTGCCGTCGCCCGCCACGAAGGCGGCGCTCAGCGGCAGCAGCGTGTTCTTCATCCAGAAGCACTGCGTGGCCGGCTGCTCGAAGACGAACAGCATGCCGGCGTTGTCCGGCATCGTCGGCCGGAACATCAGCCCGATCGCGCGCTCATCGGGCGACTGGGCGACCTCCGCGACGATGTTGTAGAAGCCGGCGGTGAGCCGGATCGCCGGCAGCTTCTGCGGCCCGTCCTGCGCCTGCGCGGGGAGGGCGCCGAAGAGCGCCGCCAGCGCGACGGCGCAGGCCGCCAGGGCGTTCAGCGAGCGGGTCGAGACCGGGGCGGGCAGGGGCATGGCAGCGGGCGCGGGAGCGCGAGTCGGATCGCGGTGATTATCGCGTCGGGGCCTTCGGCGCGTGTTTCCCAAGCTGGTTCACCGGGCCGCAAGCGACGACGCCCGGGCAAGCCGGGCCGGAAGCGACGACGCCCGGGCAAGCCGGGCCGGAAGCGACGACGCCCGGGCAAGCCGGGCGTCGGGGTCCGCGCAGGCAGCACGCAAGGGAGCCGCCGGCGAGCATCGATCGAACTCGATCAGGACTTCTTCTCTTCCTTCTTCGTTTCCTTCTTCATTTCCTTTTTCATTTCCTTCTTGGCGTGGGCAGCCGAAGCGCCCGAAGCGGCCGGGGCGGCAGCGTCGGCGGCGAAGGCACCGATGGCGAAGAACGAAGCGATCAGGGCAGCAAGGATCTTGGTCATGGAATGGAACCTTTCGGGAGTTGGATGCTGTCGTCCCACCGGGAGACGAGGCGCACAACGCGGTCGTCGACGGGGCGGTTGACAATGGCTGCTGGCCTAGAATCGATGGTTTTCCCGAAGTCCCATCGCGCCACCAGCGGAGTCTCCCCCCATGTACCAACACATCAAGGTGCCCGAAGGCGGGCAGAAGATCACCGTCAACGGTGACTACTCCCTCAACGTCCCGGACCAGCCGATCATTCCGTACATCGAGGGCGACGGCACCGGCTTCGACATCACGCCGGTGATGATCAAGGTGGTCGATGCGGCGGTGGCGAAGGCCTACGCGGGCAAGCGGCAGATCCACTGGATGGAGATCTACGCCGGCGAGAAGTCGACCAAGGTCTACGGGCCCGACGTCTGGCTGCCCGAAGAGACGCTGCAGGTGCTGCGCGAGTACGTCGTGTCGATCAAGGGCCCGCTGACCACGCCGGTGGGCGGCGGCATCCGCTCGCTGAACGTTGCGCTGCGCCAGGAACTCGACCTGTACGTCTGCCTGCGGCCGATCCAGTACTTCGCCGGCGTGCCCTCGCCGGTGAAGGAGCCGGAGAAGACCAACATGGTCATCTTCCGCGAGAACTCGGAAGACATCTACGCCGGCATCGAGTACGAAGCCGAGTCCGAGAAGGCGAAGAAGCTGATCAAGTTCCTGATCGAGGAAATGGGCGTCAAGAAGATCCGCTTCCCCGGCACCTCGGGCATCGGCATCAAGCCGGTCTCGCGCGAAGGCACCGAACGGCTGGTGCGCAAGGCGATCCAGTACGCCGTCGACAACGACAAGCCGAGCGTCACCCTGGTGCACAAGGGCAACATCATGAAGTTCACCGAAGGTGGCTTCCGCGACTGGGGCTATGCGCTGGCGGCGAAGGAGTTCGGCGCCGAGCCGATCGACGGCGGCCCGTGGGCGAGCTTCAAGAACCCGCGCACCGGCCGGGAAATCATCATCAAGGATGTGATCGCCGACGCCTTCCTGCAGCAGATCCTGCTGCGCCCGGCCGAATACTCGGTGATCGCGACGCTGAACCTGAACGGCGACTACGTGTCCGACGCGCTGGCCGCGCAGGTCGGCGGCATCGGCATCGCGCCGGGGGCCAACCTGTCCGACTCGGTCGCGATGTTCGAGGCCACCCACGGCACCGCACCGAAGTACGCCGGCAAGGACTACGTCAATCCGGGCTCCGAGATCCTGTCGGCCGAGATGATGCTGCGCCACATGGGCTGGACCGAAGCGGCCGACCTGATCATCAGCTCGATGGAGAAGTCGATCGCGTCGAAGAAGGTCACGTATGACTTTGCGCGGCTGATGGAAGGCGCCACGCAGGTGTCGTGCTCGGGGTTCGGGCAGGTGATGATCGAGCATATGTGACACGGTCCGGACGCTCGCCGGCGCGCCGACGGATGCGCTGCGGTGCGAGCATGCCGAGCCGGTGGCGCTCAGGTTCGGTCACGCGAGCAGTTCCACCCCGGGCAGGCGGGCCGCACCGGCATCGAAGGTCAGGAAACGGCTGCGGCCCAGGTGCGCAGCGCGAGCCGTGAGCAGGCAGTCGGCAAAGTCGGCAGCCGGGTGCTGAGCCCACACGTAGAGCGCCTCCTCGACCGTGGGAGGATGCTCGAACTCGACGTCGGCGCTTTCGAGCAGCGCGACGAATGCGCCGGCGATGCTGGCCTTGTCGAGGCGGTAGCGGCTGCGCAGCACCCACTCGGTTTCGAGCAGGGCGCCGAGCACGAACATCACGGGCGCTTCGGCGCCCGCGCGGCCCGGGTCGCCTTGAAAGGGCTCATGTCCTCGACGGCGACCTGCGGTCGGTCGGGACGGGTGTGCGAGCCCGCCAGCTCGGCCAGGCGCCGAGTCGTCGGGCGAATCACGACGGTGCCGCCGCTGAGCATCGTGACGGCCCACTCGTCGCCGGACTCGAGGCCCAGCCGGTCGCGGATTTCCCGCGGCACGGTCACCCGGCCGTTGATCGGCATTCAGTCATCGACTGCGCCGGCGCCACCCCAGTGCAGCCACCCCCAGCACACCGGCGGCCATCAGCGCCCCCGTCGACGGCTCCGGCACGGCGGCGGCCACCTGATTGCCGCTGAATTCAGCGACAAAGCCGAGGTGGTAGTAGACGCCGGTCGTCGAGTCGTGGCCCTCGCCGATGGTGGTGTCGTTCCAAGTACCGTTGTACCAATAGGCGCCGACGTTTTCGACGCCCGCGAAGTTGTCCGGCTGAGCGACGCCCCAGTTGGCGTAGACCATCGGCTCGTCGGTGTTCGAGTTCCAGTACCAGCCCGCATTCGGGTCGGAAGGCACAGTGGGCAGCCCCCATTGATCGCGCTCGGTGCCCCAGGTCGCTCCGATGCGATAGCCCCAGAGATCGAGACCACGCTGCGCGTAGCTGTCGACGAGGAAGCTGTTTTCCTGAGCCGAGTAGATCGTCGCGAGCCATCCCGACGGCGCGCCGCTCGCCTCCGCCGCCTTGATACCGTTCCAAGCGTCGGGGTGCGTGGTCGTCTTGTCGAGCGCGGTGACGGCGACATAGGTCGTATCGGTCACCGGGTTGTAGACCGCGCCGTGCTCGACAGCGAAGCCCGGCCCGAAATCGTAGGCCGCCTGCGCGTAGCCGCTCGTGACCAAGGCAGCGGCGAGCGCCACCCATCTTTTCGTTTGAATCATCCGTCCTCCCCCTCCGGGTGCAATGCATGCCTCCGGAAGCGGAGACATGACAGTCGAGATGGTAACGGCGCTGTGCGGCCGGCCGCCTCTCGGGAACACACAGCGACGTTCAGACTCCGGCGCTCCACTTCCGGCAAGACGGCCTTGACGAATCGGCCATGGACGCGACCCGGCCAGGCTTGCAAGATGGGTCTCCGTCCCGCCACGGGGCCACCCCTCGACAACCGATGATGTCCACGCGTGTCGTCCCGCACCAGATTGACGGCTACGGCGAAGTCGTCCCCTACGCCGGCATTTGTCGTCCGCCACCGGTGCGCGGGCCTGCCGGCACGCGGCCGCCGTCGAAAGCCGGCACCGGCAAGCTGCTCGCCGACATCGCCGGCGCGTTCGACGCCTGCGGCATCCGCGATGGCGCGACGCTGTCGTTCCACCACCACCTGCGCAACGGTGACGCCGTCCTGAACCTCGTGCTGGCCGAGGCGGCGCGTCGCGGCCTGCGCGGGCTGACGGTCGCGGCCAGTTCGCTGTTCCCGGTGCACGAACCGCTGGTCGACCACCTGCGCAGCGGCGTTGTCGGCCGGATCTTCACCGCCTACATGTCCGGCCCGGTGGCCGATGCGGTGTCACGCGGTGTGCTGCCCGTGCCGGTGGTCATGCAGACGCACGGTGGCCGCGCGCGTGCGATCGAATCCGGCGAGCTGCCGATCGACGTCGCGTTCGTCGCGGCGCCCGCGGCGGATCGTTGCGGCAACCTCAACGGCGTCGACGGCCGCGCGGCCTGCGGCGTGCTCGGCTATGCGATGGTCGACGCGCAACACGCCCGGCAGGTGGTCGCGGTCACCGATCACCTCGTGCCGTATCCCGCCTGTCCGATCGAGATCGCGCAGGACCACGTCGATTTCGTCGTCCAGGTGCCGTCGATCGGCGATCCCAACGGCATCCTCTCCGGAACGACGCGGCCGACCGCCGATCCGGCCGGCATCGCGATCGCCGCCACCGCGACGCGCGTGATCGAGGCGTCGGGCCAGCACGGCCCGGAGTTCTCGTTCCAGACGGGCGCGGGCGGTGTCTCGCTCGCCGTCGCGGCGCAGTTGCGCGAGCTGATGCGCGCCCGCGGCGTGCAGGGCAGCTTTGCCGCCGGCGGCGTGACCGGCTACCTGTGCGACATGCTCGACGAGGGACTGTTCCGCACGATCCTCGACGTGCAGTGCTTCGACCTGCGGGCGGTCGATTCGTACCGCCGCGACCCGCGCCACATGGCGATGTCCGCGTCGCTGTACGCCAACCCGCACAACCGCGGCTCGGTGGCGCAGCAGCTCGACGTGATGATCCTCGGCGCGGCCGAGGTCGACCTCGACTTCAACGTCAACGTGACGACCGGCAGCTCGGGCCGCATCCTCGGCGGCTCCGGCGGCCATGCCGACACGGCCGATGGATCCAGGCTCGCGATCGTCACCACCAAGCTCGCCGCCGGCGGAGGCTCGAAGATCGTCGATCGCGTCGGCTGCGTCACGACCCCCGGCGCCACCATCGACGTGGTGGTCACCGATGCCGGCATCGCCGTCAACCCGCGGCGCGAGGACCTGGCGAGAAGACTGAAGGACGCCGGGCTCGCGGTGCGCAGCATCGAAGCGTTGTTCCAGGCTGCGGGCGCGCCGGTCGCCCCGGCGCGGCCGGCCGGCGAGGGCGGGCGCATCGTGGCGGTCGTCGAGTACCGCGACGGTTCGGTGATCGACGTCGTGCGGCAGGTGGGCTGAGGTGCCGGGCAGCTCGGCATCGTCCGGCCGTTGCCGGCAGCTGAAGGCTGCATGAACGCCTTTGGAATTGCCGCACGGCGCCGGCTTCGCGATAGTGCCGCACCGAAGGAGACCCACCCCATGGCTGCACAGAACCTGCTTACCGACCGCACCATCATCGTCACCGGAGGCGCCACCGGCATCGGCCAGGCGTTCGCGGTGGGCTGCGCCGCACAGGGCGCGAACGTCGTCGTCGCCGACATGAACGCCGCCGACGAAACCGTCGCGCGGGTCGAACAGGCGGGCGGCAAGGCGATCGCGGTCAAGGTCGACGTGGCCGACGACGCGTCGACCCGCGCGATGGCACAGGCCGCGGTCGACCGCTTCGGCCGCATCGACGGCCTGATCAACAACGCCGCCTACTTCCGCGAGGTCAAGCTCACGCCGTTCGAGGAGCTCGACCCGGCGCAGTGGGACCGCATCTTCGCGGTCAACGTCAAGGGCGTGTGGCAGTGCTGCAAGGCGGTGATGCCGGCGATGCGCGAGCGCGGCAGCGGCGCGATCGTCAACATCGCCTCGGTCGTCGCGGTCGCCGGCCAGCCGGGCTACCTGCACTACGTGTCGACCAAGGGCGCGGTGCTGTCGATGACCAAGGGCCTCGCGAAGGAATGCGGCCAGCACGGCGTGCGCGTGAACGTCATCGCGCCCGGCTTCGTGATCACCGACGCGACGAAGAACCGCCCGGTGGAGTGGCAGCAGAGCTTCCTGAAGGCGCGCGCGATCTCGCGCGAGCAGCGGCCGGACGACCTGGTCGGAACGGCGCTCTACCTGCTGTCGGACCTGGCCGGTTTCGTCTCCGGCCAGACCATCGTCGTCGACGGCGGCCACATCATGTACTGAGAGGGTGTAGACGTAATGAATCGCACCCGCGCCGGGGCGGCGCAGGGTGCTGGGGTAGGCGCGGCGCGCAGCCCAGGCTGCTGCCTGGGCAAG
>JBGAMJ010000113.1:0-18991 GCA_044223035.1 Piscinibacter sp. | reverse complement strand
GCCGCGCTCCAGCGTGGCCGAGAGCGGCCGGCCGTCCTGCGCGTACAGCAGGCCGGTGCGGTCGCCGAGGGCGCGCCAGCGGGTGTCGAACACGCGGTCCAGCGGCTGGTCGAGCACGTCGCTCCAGCCGAGGCCCAGCATGCGCAGCGCGATCGGGTTGGCGCCGACGATGCGGTCGTCGTCGACCAGCAGCACCGCCTCGCGCGCGGTGCCGAGCATCGGCGCCTTGGCGTGGAAGCGCAGCAGCCGCCGGCCCGGCGCGTCGGCATGGATCAGCCGGTGCTCGATCTGCTCGCCGGCCAGCTTGACCAGCGCCAGCGCATGCAGGTGCAGTTGCGCCGCGTCGCCGGAGACGTCGAGCACGCCCAGCACGTCGCCGCGCGGCGACAGGATCGGCGCCGCCGCGCAGCTCAGGATCTTGTGCGCATCCAGGAAGTGCTCGGCGCCACGCACCTCCAGCGCCTGGCGCTCGACCAGCGCGGTGCCGATCGCGTTGGTCCCGCACTGCTGCTCCGACCAGTCCACGCCCGGCTGCAGCGCCACGCGCTCGGCGCGGCGCAGGAAATCGTGGCTGCCGTTCTCCTCCAGGATCAGCCCCTGCGCGTCGGTCAGGATCAGCACGCTGTGCGTGTGCGCCATCTGCTCGGCCAGCGACTCGAGTTCCGGCGTCGCCAGCTCGATCAGACGGCGCGACGCGTCGCGCCGGCGGTTGAAGTCGGATCGCGCCAGCGGCTCCGGGCCGGGCAGCTGCGTGAGCTGCAGGCCGTGGCCGCTCGCCTGCTGCGCGCAGCGCTGCCAGGAGCGCCCGATGAACATCGACAGCGGCCCCTCGGGCAGCGTGCCCTCGGCGAAGAACTGGCGCCGTGCCGCGGTCACGGAAGCCGGGGGCTTGGCGCTGTGGCTGGACATCGAACCGGGTCTCCTGCTGTGTCTGCGCGCGTCGTGTCGCGGGCTGTCGCGGCGTGTCGGGCGGGCCTGTCGCGCGGGTCTGTCGCACCACCCACCGCCTGCCGCGGAATGCGACACCGGCCTGTCGCCGGCTGTCGCAACTTGCGACAACGCGACGCCGGAAGACGCGAATCGGGCCGCCCTGCGACGCGTGGCCGATTGTGCGCCACGGCCGATCGGCGGCCCTGTCGAGGGAAAAGCCGCCCGACCCGGTGGAAACCCTCAGGACGGTGGCACGACGGGTGCAGAAAGAGTGCTCGGGACACCACCCGACGACGCCCGCCGCGACATCGCGCGGCGGCGGTCAGCAACTCTTCAACTGCACTTACGGAGACTCGCCATGGACATGTTCGAACCGGGCAAATTCGGTACCGCCGTCGCCTTCAAGAAGCGCTACGGCAACTTCATCAACGGCGAATGGGTGGCGCCCGCCGGCGGCCAGTACTTCGACAACATCACGCCGGTGACCGGCAAGGCCTTCTGCGAAGTGCCGCGCTCGCAGGCCGAGGACGTGGAGCGCGCGCTCGACGCCGCGCATGCCGCCAAGGGCGCCTGGGCCAAGACCTCGCCGGCCGAGCGCGCGGTGATCCTGAACAAGATCGCCGACCGCATCGAAGCCAACCTGCCGATGCTCGCCGCCGCCGAGACCTGGGACAACGGCAAGCCGATCCGCGAGACGACCTACGCCGACCTGCCGCTGGCCGTGGACCACTTCCGCTACTTCGCCGGCTGCGTGCGGGCCCAGGAAGGCAGCGTCAGCGAGATCGACCACCAGACCTACGCCTACCATTTCCACGAGCCGCTGGGCGTCGTCGGCCAGATCATCCCGTGGAACTTCCCGCTGCTGATGGCGGTGTGGAAGCTGGCCCCGGCGCTGGCCGCCGGCAACTGCGTGGTGCTCAAGCCGGCCGAGCAGACGCCGGTGTCGATCCTGGTGCTGATGGAAGTCATCGGCGACCTGCTGCCGCCGGGCGTGCTGAACGTCGTCAACGGCTTCGGGCTGGAGTGCGGCAAGCCGCTGGCCTCGAGCAAGCGCATCGCCAAGATCGCCTTCACCGGCGAGACCACCACCGGCCGGCTGATCATGCAGTACGCCAGCCAGAACCTGATCCCGGTCACGCTGGAGCTGGGCGGCAAGTCGCCGAACATCTTCTTCGCCGACGTGATGGCCAAGGACGACACGTTCTTCGACAAGGCGCTCGAAGGCTTCGCGCTGTTCGCGCTGAACCAGGGCGAGGTCTGCACCTGCCCGTCGCGCGCGCTGATCCAGGAATCGATCTACGACGCGTTCATGGAGCGCGCCGTCAAGCGCGTGCAGGCGATCAAGCAGGGCAACCCGCTGGACATGAGCACGATGATCGGCGCGCAGGCCTCGAGCGAGCAGCTCGAGAAGATCCTGAGCTACCTGGACCTGGGGCGGCAGGAAGGCGCGCAGTGCCTGACCGGCGGCGCTCGCAACGTGCTCGAAGGCGACCTGAAGGACGGCTACTACATCCAGCCGACCGTCTTCAAGGGCCACAACAAGATGCGCATCTTCCAGGAAGAGATCTTCGGCCCGGTGGTGTCGGTAACGACCTTCAAGGACGAGGAAGAGGCGCTCGCGATCGCCAACGACACGCTGTACGGGCTGGGCGCCGGCGTCTGGTCACGCGAGGCCAACACCGCGTTCCGCATGGGCCGCGGCATCCAGGCCGGCCGCGTCTGGACCAACTGCTACCACGCCTACCCGGCGCACGCCGCGTTCGGCGGCTACAAGCAGTCGGGCATCGGCCGCGAGAACCACAAGATGATGCTCGACCACTACCAGCAGACGAAGAACCTGCTCGTCAGCTACAGCCCGAAGAAGCTGGGCTTCTGATCGCGGAGCGCGATCGGCCCGCGCCGATCGCGTACAAGCCGCGCCGTCTCTTCCCGGGGCGCCTTCCCGGGGCGGCGCGCCGGCGGCTCCGTCCTCTCGATCCGCTCCGACCGCGTCCGGCTGGCCCGTCTCGTCATCGGGGCCGGCCGGCCGTTGTTCGTTGCAGCGTTCCGTTCCAGCGTCCCGAACCGCGCCTTCACCGGCGCCCATCCGCGCCATGAATGAAACGCTTGCCGTCGAGCAGTCGTCGCGACGCCGCCGCGCTCGAGCTCATCGCCCGCGTCATCGCCCTGCACGGGCCGGTGATGTTCCACCAGTCCGGCGGCTGCTGCGACGGCAGCGCGCCGATGTGCTTTCCGCAGGGCGACCTGCTGATCGGCGACCAGGACCGGCTGCTCGGCCACATCGGCGGCATGCCGTTCTACATCGGCGCTTCGCAGTTCGAGTACTGGCAGGGCACGCAGCTCATCATCGACGTGGTGCCCGGTCGCGGCGGCATGTTCTCGCTCGAAGGCTCGCTCGGCCAGCGCTTCCTGACCCGCTCGCGGCTCTACGACGATCGCGAATGGGCCTGGCTCAGCGCCCATGGCCGGGTGGCGGCCTGAGCGGGTGTGAGGCCGCGAGTTCAGGGGACGCACCCGCGTGATGTCGCCAGCCCCTCTGCCCCGCCGCGGCGCCGCCGCCCGGCGGCGCCGCGGCTTGCTTCAGCGGCGTCAGAGCCTGAGAGCGAATCGATCGTCGAGCGGCGCGCCAGGGCGGCCGCCATCGAGGCGCGAAGCGCAGCCATAGCTCGGGCTATGGCGAGCATTCGCAACGACGAGGGCGGGCGCCATGGCGTGACGAGCGGGCGTGAGGGATTCGTTCTCAGGCTCTCAGGCGCGGCGCCAGGCCACGCCGGCGCGGGCGAACAGCGCGGCCAGCCGGCCGTCGGCCGCCAGCCCGTCGATCACCTGCTGCAGCGCGAGCGCCAGGTCGGCCGCGTCGGCCTTGACCGCGCAGCCGATCGCCCAGCTCCCGCGGGCGAGCAGCGGATTCGCGAGCGCTGCGGTCGGCAGCGCGTCGATCGCAAAGCGCGTGTCGCGCCCGAGCACCGATTCCAGCTCCGAGCGCAGCCCGGACGCGGCCACCACCTCGCCGCGCTGCAATGCGCGGGCGGCCTCGGTGCCGTCGCTCCAGCGGGTGCGCAGCGTCTCGCGCAGCACACCGCCGTCGGCGCCGAGCAGCAGCCAGCCGGCGAGCGACTGCCCGGGCACGGCCACCGGCCGGCCGGCCAGCGCCTGCAGCGCGTCGAGCTGCGGCAACTGTTCGAGGCTGCGCGCGATCGCCACGCTCTCGCGGTAGTACGGCGCGAAGATCTTCGCCTGCGGCGTCGCCTCGATCAGCGGGCGCTCGACCGGCACGTGCAGCAGCACGTCGGCCGGCGCGCCGGCCAGGTAGTGGCCGCGCCAGACCATGTTGCGCAGGTCGTCGTTCATGCTGTCGTCGGCATTGAACGGCCGCAGCAACGGCGTCACGCCCAGCCCCTCGGCCAGCAGGCCGGCGAGCGCGGCGTCGATGCCCTGCCCGTCGGCATGGAAGGGCGGCATGTCCTGGTACAGCGCGACGCTCAGCCGGCCGCTCTCGCGCACCTGCTGCAGGCCGCGCGCCGCGGCCGGGCGCGGCGTGGCGAGGCCGGCCAGCGCCAGGCCGCCGGCCACGCCGTGGCCCAGGCCGGCCGCCAGCAGGCTCCGGCGCGAGCAGCCGCCGGTCGGCCGGCCGCCGCGCGACCCGTCGGACGCCGGCGGGCGCCCGGACAGCCATGACCCGGCACGCCGGGCGTCGCGTGGCGCCGTCACAGCGGCTTCTCGCGGCGGGTTTCGAGCCAGGCCTTGATGGCCCACACCGCCTCCTGGTTCAGCACGCCCTCGAACGGCGGCATGTAGACCGCGCCGTTGCGCGTGCGGCCGTGGCGCACCGTGGTGCTGAAGTAGGCGTCGACGTCGTTGCGGCAGGCCGTCTTCTTGGCCGCGTCCTTCAGCGCGCTGCAGTCGTTGTCCAGCTTGCGCAGGTCGGGCGCGATGCCGCCGGAGATCGCGTCGATGCCGTGGCAGCGCGCGCAGTTCTGGTTGAAGCCGGAGCTGCCGATGCGCACCGCGTCGGCGTTGCCGCGGTACGGGTTCTCGACACGCCACTGCTCGCCGAGCGCGGGCAGTTCCTTGGTGTCGACGGCCTGCGGGGTGACGTCGCCGTGGGCGTGCGCCAGGCCGCACAGCAGCGCGGCCAGCGCGACGCCGAGGCGGCCGAGGCCACGGCTGTTGCCACGGCTCTTGCCACGGGTGGACGGGCGGGTGGAATGGACGGCGGGAGGGATCGGGCGGGTCTTCATCGGGCGGGTCTCCAGGGTGGCGGTGATCGCAGCCTGAAGCGCAACACGCATGCCACCGCGCCGGCCCCGTCGATTGCTCAACCGCTGCGCAAATGCGCCCCCCGGGCCGCCCCGACGCGTGCTCCACCGGCGCGACCGCGCCGCCGCTGTTCCGTTTGACGACACCGCCCGACGACACCGGTTCACAACACCGCTCGACGACACCGATCCACAGCCCCGCCGAACGGGGCGCCCGCCGATCCGGAGACAAGACCATGAACCACTTCGCCCCGACCCGCCCGCTGGCCGACCCCGCCGCGGCGAACCACTCCGCGCGCGCCTGGCTGCCCGAGCGCCGCGCCGACGGCCCCTCCCCCTTCCCCTGCCTGCCCGACGACGGCGACACCATCCTGCAGTCGCACCAGCGCTGCGCCGCCGTCGGCCTGGCGCGCCACCAGTTGCCCGATTTCACGCCCGTCGCCCGCGGCGAACTCGGCGCCACGCGCGAGCGCAACCGCCGGCTGCACGAGCACGCGGCGCCGGTGATGGCGATGCTGCAGGAGCAGATCGCCGGCTCGCATTCGATGGTGCTGCTGGCCGACGCCTGCGGCGTGGTGATCCATGCCACCGGCGACGACGACTTCCTGGCGCGCGCCTCCAAGGTGGCGCTGCAGCCGGGCGCCGACTGGTCGGAGGCCGTCAAGGGCACCAACGCGATCGGCACCGCGCTGATCGCCGAGGCGCCGACGCGCGTGCACGCCGACGAGCACTACCTGAGCGCCAACGCCTTCCTGAGCTGCTCGGCCGCGCCGATCCACGACCCGCGCGGCAACCTGCTGGGCGTGCTCGACGTGACCGGCGACCACCTCCGCCACCACCCGCACACGATGGGGCTGGTGTCGATGTCGGTTCGGATGATCGAGAACCGCTGGCTCGACGACGACTTCCGCCATGCGCTGCGGCTGCACCTGCACCCGCGCGCCGACTGCATCGGCTCGCTGCTCGAAGGCGTGGTGGCGGTGTCGCCCGACGGCCGGTTGATCGGCGCCAACCGCAGCGCGCTGGCGCACCTGCGGCTGAGCCCCGCCGCGCTGCGCATGCAGAGCACGACCGGGCTGTTCGGGCTGCCGGTGGGCGTGCTGGTCGACCATGCACGCGCCGCCTGGGCCGCCGGGCCGGTCGCCACGCTGCCGCTGACGCTGCCCGACGGCCGCGTGCTGCAGGCGCGCGCGCGCATCGGCTGGGCGCGAAGCTTCGCGGCCGGCGGGGCGCCCGACGTGGCGGCTGACGCGCCGGCCGGCCTGCCGACGCCGGCCGGGGCGTCGATCGCGGATGGCACCGATGGGGCATCCCACCCGCCGACGCATGCGCCGGCGCCGATCGCCGCCGCAGCGCCGGCCCGCGGCGGCCTGGCCGGGCTCGACACCGGCGACGCCGCGCTGCACACCGCGATCGACCGCGTGCGCCGCGTGATCGACCGCGGCATCCCGGTGCTGATCTCCGGCGAGACCGGCACCGGCAAGGAACTGCTGGCGCGCGCGATCCACGACGATTCGGCGCGGTCGGCGATGCCCTTCGTCGCGGTGAACTGCGCCTCGATCCCGGAGGCGCTGATCGAGTCCGAGCTGTTCGGCTACGAGGACGGCGCGTTCACCGGCGCGCGCCGGCGCGGCGCGGTCGGCAAGATCGTGCACGCCCACGGCGGCACGCTCTTTCTCGACGAGATCGGCGACATGCCGCTGACACTGCAGGCGCGGCTGCTGCGCGTGCTGCAGGAGCGCAGCGTGACGCCGCTGGGCAGCCATCGCGCGATCCCGGTCGACATCACGCTGATCAGCGCCAGCCACCGCGACCTGCGCGCGATGATCCGCGACAAGCTGTTCCGCGAGGACCTGTACTACCGGCTGAACGGCCTGGCGGTGAAGCTGCCGCCACTGCGCGAGCGGCGCGACCTGGGCGTGCTGGTGCCGCGCATCCTGGCGCAGGTGGCGGCCCCCGGCAGCGCGCCGCGGCCGAGCCCGGCGCTGATGCAGCGGCTGTCGGCCTACCGCTGGCCGGGCAACCTGCGCCAGCTCGCCAGCGTGCTCGCCACCGCCGCCGCGCTGGCCGGCGGCGAACCGGTGATCGGCTGCGAGCACCTGGGGGAGGACCTGCTGGACGACGCCGACGCGGCGGGCACAGGGCCCGCCGGGGCCTGGGGCAGCGCCCCCGGGGAGGCGCCAGGGGCGACGCCGGAGGCCTGGCCGGGTGCGTGTGCCGGCGGAATCCCGGGTGCGTCGGCGGGTGGTTCGGCGGGTGCGTCGGCGGGTGCGTCGGCGGGCGGTTCGGTGGGTGCGTCGGCGGGTGGTTCGGTGGGTACGTCGGCGGGCGGTTCGGTGGGTACGTCGGCGGGCGGTTCGGTGGGTACGTCGGCGGGCGGTTCGGTGGGCGCCTCACCGGGCGCGCTGCCGTGGTCGCCGCGGATCGGCGAGCCGGCGGCCGCCGGCAGGCACGCCGCGGCGCCGACCTTCGGCGGTGCCGTGCCCGCGCCACCGTACGTCGACCCACTGCCGCCCGCGCCGGCACCCTGCCCGCGCACGCTGGAGGAAGCCGAACTGGCGCTAATCCAGGAGGCGCTGGCGGCCGAGGGCGGCAACATCTCGGCCGCCTCGAAGCGGCTGGGCATCGCGCGCAACACGATCTACCGCAGGCTGCGCTGGAATGCGGCGGAGTGAGCCGAGGCGGGCGGCAGCCCCGCATCGCGCCGCGGCAGACACGCTTGCCGAGCTGGCTCACGCACGTGCAACGGCGGCCGCCGGGCGATCCGCCGCCGAGCGATCCGCCGCCGGGCGATCCGCCGCCGCCCGGCCGCCGCTCGCCGGACCAGCGCGCCTGGCGCTCGCCGCACTCTCGGCGCTTTCGGCGCACTCGGCGCTCGCCGTACTCGCGGCGGTTTCGGCGGTCTCGGCACGCTCGGCGCGCACGGCACGCACGGCGCTCGCCATCCTCGTCGCAGGATGGCTGGCGACGGCCGCGCCGGCGCAGGCCGGCGTGATGACGCGCGAGACGCTGCAGCGGCTGGTCGAGGCGCCGCTGCAGGTCGGCGAGCGCGACGCGGCGCTGCCGGTGTGGCCGGTGTTCCGGCGCGCGACGACCGAGCGCGTGCTTGCCGGCTACCTGTTCGAGTCGATCGATTTCGCGCCGATCCCCGGTTTCGCCGGCGTGCCAATGAACCTGCTGATCGGGCTGGACGGCGACGGCCGCTTCATCGAGATGCGCGTGCTGTCGCAGCACGAGCCGGTGTTCCTCGACGGGCTGGGCGAGGCACCGCTGCTGCGCTTCGTGGCGCAGTACCCTGGGCTGTCGATGCTGCAGGCCATCCGCATCGTCAGCGCATCCGGCGGCAGCCGGGACGCGGCCGCGCGTGACGCCGCCGGCGGTACCATCAGTACCGGCACCGGCGGGGGGCCGGGCGCTGGTGCCGGTGCCGGTGCCGGCGGTGGCGGTGGCGGTGGCGGTGGCGGTGGCGGTGGCGGCAGCGGCAGCAGCAGCAGCACTGGCACGCCAGGCCGCGGCGGCGGCACGCTGGCCGCCGTCCACATCGACGGCGTCGCCAAGGCCACGGCGTCCGTGCGCATCCTGCATCAGAGCGTGCTGGCCTCGGCGCTGGCGGTGGCGCGCGCCCGGCTCGGCCACGCGGCGGCGGGCGATCCGGCGCACCAGGCCCGCGTGCGCGGCGAGGACGACGCCGCGGTCGGCGCCGAGCGCCTCGACGCGGCGGCGCTGGTCGAACGCGGGCTGCTGGTCCGGCGGGTCGTGTCGCCGGCCGACCTGCGCCAGGCCTTCGCCGGCAGCGAAGTCGATCCGCTCGGCACGCCGCCCGGTGCCGCCGGCAGCCGAAGCGGCGGCAGCAGCGGGAGCGTCACCACCGCCGGTTCCGACGCGCCGGAGGGAATGGCGTCCACCGAACTCTGGCTCGCCTGGCTCAGCGTCCCGGCCGTCGGCCGCGGGCTGCTCGGCGACGCCGGCTGGCGCCACCTGCTCGGCCGGCTCGAACCGGGCGACCACGCGCTGCTGGTGCTCGCGCGCGGGCCCGACAGCTTCGTCACCGACACCTTCGTGCGCGGCGCGGTGCCCGAACGGCTCAGCCTGCGCCAGGGCGAGCTGCCGCTGGAACTGCGCGACCTGGACCTGGACGACCCGCTCGCGCTGCCGCCGGCGCTGCGCGGCGCCGACGCGAAGGTGTTCAAGGTCATCGCGCAGGCCGGGCTGGACCCGGCTCAGCCGATCGACCTGGCGCTGCGGATCACGCGCAGCAAGGGCATCGTCTACCCGGAGCGGGCGAGCCGCGATTTCGCGCTGCGCTACCGTCTGCCCGAACGCTACTGGCTGCCGGCCGAGGGCGACACCCAGGGCTGGCAGCTCGCCTGGCGCGAACGCGCTGGCACGCTGGCGGCGATCGGCGTCGCGCTGGCGGGGCTCAGCGTGGCGCTGGCGCGCCCGCGCCGCCTCGGCCCGTGGCTCGCCGACGAGCGCCGGCTCGCCCGCTGGCGCAACGGCTTCCTGCTGTTCACGCTGGTGTTCGTCGGCTGGATCGCGCAGGGCCAGCTCTCGATCGTCAACCTGACGGCAGCGATCCAGGCGCTCGTGGCCGGCCGCAGCCTGGCGTTCTTCCTGCAGGACCCGGTGTCGGTGCTGCTGTGGGCCTACACCGCGGTCACGCTGGTGGTCTGGGGCCGCGGCACCTTCTGCGGCTGGCTGTGCCCGTTCGGCGCGCTGCAGGACCTGGTGGCGCAGGCCGCCGCCCGGCTCGGCGTGAAGCGCGTCGTGCCCAACCGCCGCTGGGACGCGCGGCTGAAGCGGCTGAAGTACCTGCTGCTGGCGGCGATCGTCGCCAGCGCGGCCAGTTCCGGTGCGTGGACCGACCGGGTGGTGGAGCTGGAGCCGTTCAAGACCGCGATCACGCTCGGCTTCGTGCGCGAGCTGCCATACGTGGCCTGGGCGCTCGCGCTGGTCGCGCTCGGCGCCTTCGTCTACAAGGGCTACTGCCGCTACCTGTGCCCGCTGGGCGCCGGCCTCGCGCTCGCCGGGCGGCTGCGCCGCTGGGCCTGGATCGAGCGCCGCGCCGAATGCGGCACGCCGTGCCAGACCTGCCGCCACCGCTGCGACTACCAGGCGATCGCGCCGTCCGGTGCGGTCGACTACGCCGAATGCTTCCAGTGCCTCGACTGCGTGGCGATCCACGCCAGCGACGAGCGCTGCGCGCCACGCATCCTGGCCAACCGCCGCCCGGGCCGGGTGATCACGATCCGCCCGCTGCCGGCGGACGGCGCACCTGGGGCGGCTTTGAAGGGAACACGATGACGCTGCCAGCACACCGCGTCCGCAGCCGGGCGGCCGGCGCCCTTGCGGACCACGAGGCCGCGGCCGACACGGGATCACCCGCTGGCGCTTGCACCGCCGGCCATCCCGGCCGGCGCAGCGTGCTTCGGCTCGCGCTGGGCCTGGGCGCCTTGCCGGTGCTGGGAAGCGCCTCCACCGGGCCGGCGCCGCGGCGGCTCATCTGGCGCGAGCGCGCGCTGATCGGCTTCGGCACCACGCTGTCGCTGCAGGCCGGCCACGCCGACGCGCGCGCAGCCGACGCCGCGCTGGACGCCGCGGTGGCGGCGATCCGCCGCGTCGAGGCGCCGATGAACCTGTTCGACCCCGGCAGCGCGCTCTGCCGGCTGAACCGCGACGGCCGCCTCGACGACCCGCCGGAGGAGCTGCGCGTCGTGCTGTCGCGCGCGCTGGCGATCGCCCGCGACAGCGACGGCGCCTTCGACCCGACCGTGCAGCCGCTGTGGACGCTGTTCGACGCCGCCCGCCGGGATGCGGGCGACGCCCAGGCTCGCGCAGCCGACCTCCACACTGCGCACCCCGGGACGAGCGCTGAGGAGCCGCCCGACGCACTCACTACCCGCCGCCGTCAAGCCGGCCTGCCCTCGCCCGCCGAAGTCGAGGCCGCCCGCCGCCGCGTCGGCTGGCGCGACGTCGAATTGGCGCCCTCGCGCATCGTGCTGCACCGCCCCGGCATGGCGCTGACGCTGAACGGCATCGCCCAGGGCCATGCGGTCGACCGCGTGCGCGACGCGCTGCGCGGCGCCGGCATCGCCGACGCGCTGTTCGACGCCGGCGAATGGGGCTCGCTCGGCCGGCGCGCCGACGGCGGGCGCTGGACGCTGGGCATCGCCGACCCGCGCGACGAGGCGGCCTGGATCGCCCGGCTGGCGCTGGACGGCCGCTGCGTCGCGACCTCGGCCGACAACGCCAGCGCGTTCAGCGCCGACCGGCGGCACCACCACATCGTCGACCCGCACACCGGCTGGTCGCCGCCGGACACCGCGAGCGTCACCGTGGCGGCCGCCAGCGGCGCACTGGCCGACGCGCTGACCAAGGTGCTGTTCGTCGCCGGCCCGGCGCGTGCGCTGCAGGTGGCGCGGCGCTGGGGCGTGGACGCGCTGGTGGTCGACAAGGCCGGGCGCTGGCAGGCGACGCCGGGGCTGTCGATCGGGTGAAGCGCGCATCCGGCGGAACGCGCCTGCGGGGCGAAACCGACGGCCGCGGCCGGAGCGCGGAGGTAGCATCACGCGCCGGCCGCCGACGACGCGCGCCGCCTCGGCCAGAAACACCCCCGCGCACCGAAGGAGCCCCACGATGTCCCAGCCCTGCATCATCACCGTCGCAATCACCGGATCGCTGCCGCGCAAGAAGGACAACCCGGCGGTGCCGATCACGGTGGCCGAGCAGATCGAGTCGACGCAACAGGCCTTCGAGGCGGGCGCGACCCTGGTGCACCTGCACGTTCGCAACGACGACGGCACGCCGACCTCCGAGCCCGAGCGTTTCGCGCAGGTGCTCGACGGCATCCGCCGCCATTGCCCGGGGATGATCACGCAGGTGTCGACCGGCGGGCGCTCGGGCGCCGGCCGCGAGCGCGGCGGCATGCTGTACCTGAAGCCCGACATGGGCTCGCTGGCCACCGGCTCGGTGAACTTCCCGACGCGCGTCTACGACAACTCGCCGGACCTGATCGACTTCCTCGCCGAGGAGATGAAGCAGCACGGCGTGAAGCCCGAGGTCGAGGCCTTCGACCTGTCGATGATCTTCTCGGCCGTCAACCTGCAGCGCGCCGGCAAGATCGTCGGGCCGCTGCACATCCAGTTCGTGATGGGCGTGAAGAACGCGATGCCGGTCGACCGCGAGGTGTTCGAGTTCTACGTGAAGACGCTCAACCGCCTGGCGCCCGACGCCACCTGGACCGGCGCCGGCATCGGCCGCGAGCAGTTGACGCTGGCGCGCTGGTCGCTCGAACTCGGCGGGCACTGCCGCACCGGCCTCGAAGACAACGTGCGCCTGGACCGCGACACGCTCGCGCCGTCGAACGCGGCGCTGGTGCGCCAGCTCGTCGACCTGTGCGGCGAGTACGGCCGCCGCCCGCCACCGCCGCCGAGGCGCGCGCGCTGTCGCTGCCGCCGGCGCCGGTGGTCGACACGCGCGCCGCGGCCTGATCGCCGGCAAGACCGCAACCGCAAGCGAAGGCCGGGCGCCCCGGCCGCGGCCCGGCTCGAGCTGACGCCGGGCCGGGCCGGTTTTGTTGACCGCCGCGGCGGACCAGGCCAAGGTCGCCCCGGCCCGGCGTCGTTCAGTTCTTCGTCACGTAGGCCGCCTTCTTCAGCGCCGGGGCCGGCGCGCCGGCGGCGGCGGGCAGCTTGAACACCCAGACCATCCCGCCCTGCTCGAGGAAGTTGACCTTCTTCGCGACCTCGCCGCCCCACAGCGGCACCGCGCCGCCCCAGCCCGAGACCACGCTGACGTACTGCTCGCCGTCCTGCTGCCAGGTGACCGGCGGGGCGACGACGCCGGAGCCGGTCTGGAACTCCCAGACCACCTTGCCGGTCTTCGCGTCGGCCGCCTTCAGCAGGCCCTCGGGCGTGCCCCAGAACACCAGGTTGCCGCCGGTGGTCAGCACGCCGCCCCACAGCGGCGCGTTGTTCTTCACTTCCCAGACGATCTTGCCGCTCTTCGGGTCCACCGCCCGCAGCGCGCCGATGTGGTCGTCGGCCACGGTCTTGATCGTGAAGCCCGCGCCCAGGTAGGCGGCGCCCTTTTTGTAGGCGATCGGCTCGTTCCAGATGTCCATGCCCCATTCGTTGGCGGGCACGTAGAACATCTTCGTGTCCGGGCTGTAGGCCATCGGCTGCTGGTTCTTGCCGCCCAGGAAGGACGGCGCATTGAAGATCGTCTGGCCCTTCTTGCCGTCGGCGGCGGTCGGGTCGCCGGGGCGGCTCGACGCCACGAAGTTCGGCCGGCCGGTCTTCAGGTCGATGCCGGTGGCCCAGGTCAGCTTGCGCACGAACGGGAACGCGTTGATCAGCTCGCCGGTGGCGGCGTCGTTGACGTAGAAGAA
The DNA here is from genome assembly GCA_044223035.1 of Piscinibacter sp. Lineage (GTDB taxonomy): Bacteria > Pseudomonadota > Gammaproteobacteria > Burkholderiales > Burkholderiaceae_C > JBGAMJ01. The sequence continues at coordinate 5,413 of JBGAMJ010000113.1, read as the reverse complement.
GCCGTTGCGGTCGGCCTTGCCGCCGACGCGCCGGCCGTCCAGGTCGAAGGTGACGAATTCGTTGGCGCCGTCAAAGTCCCAGGCGTCGTTCGGCGTGTTCTGGTAGCTCCACTTGATCTGGCCGGTCTTCACGTCGATCGCGACCGTCGAGCACGAGAACAGGTTGTCGCCCTTGCGCAGGTGGCTGTTCCACGGCGCCGGGTTGCCGGTGCCGAAGTAGGCGAGGCCGGTCTTGGCGTCGTAGGTGCCGCCCAGCCAGGTCGAGGCGCCGCCGGTCTTCCACAGGTCGCCGGGCCAGCTCTTGTTGACGGTGCCGGAGGTGCCGATCTCGCGCTTGTTGCCGTCGGCGTCGTAGGCGTAGCCCATGTGGCCCTCGACGGTCGGGCGGCTCCAGACCAGCGCGCCGGTCTTGGCGTCACGCGCGTCGACGCGGCCGACGATGCCGAACTCGCCGCCGGACACGCCGGTCAGCACCAGGCCGTTGGCGATGATCGGTGCGGCGGTCATGGAGTAGCCGGCGGCGTAGTCGTCGATCTTCTCCTTCCAGACGACATCGCCGGTGTCCTGGTTCAGCGCGACGAGCTGGGCGTCGAGCGTGCCGAAGATCACCAGGTTGTCGTACAGCGCGGCGCCGCGGTTGACCACGTCGCAGCAGGGCATGATGCCCTCGGGCAGGCGGTGCTCGTACTTCCACAGCTTGCGGCCGGTCTTGGCGTCGAGCGCATAGATGCGCGAGTACGACGCGGTGACGAACATCTTGCCGTCGTGGATCACCGGCTGCGATTCCTGGCCGCGCTGCTTCTCGCCGCCGAACGAGAACGCCCAGGCCGGCGCCAGCCGGGCGACGTTGCCGGTGTTCACCTGCTTGAGCGGCGAATAGCGCTGGCCCTGGGTGCCGAGGCCCCAGGTCAGCACTTCGCGCGTGTCCTGCGCGGCGTTCTCGATCATCTTGTCGGTCACCGCGCCCTGCGCGGCGGCAGCGGCAAGGGTGGTCAGGGCGGCGAGCATCAGCGGGCCGGACATCGTGTGGCGCATGGGGAGTCTCCTGGGGGTCGGTGGGGGCGCGGCGGGTCGCGGATCCCGCGCGGCGCCGGGCGGCGCCTTCGCGGGATGCGACGGGTTCGGGGGCGAAAGGGCAACATGCGTGCCATTCGCCGCGGCGGCCGAACGGCCCTCCGGAGCGGGGAAATGCGCCTCGTCCCGCCGCGAGCGCGCGGGTTATCCCGGGTGGGTGTGACAGCCTTGAGCAGCGGCGCCGTCGGGCGGCGACCCGGGGGCGTCACGCGGCGGCGCAGCCCGGGGGATACCCTCCCCGGTGACCGGCCCGTCGCACTACCCGCCCGCCCAGCTCACGCTGATCACGCCCCAGCGCTGATAAGTGTCGCGGCCGTTGACCTGGCCCGGGATGCGGAACTCCGGGCTGCGGACCTTGTACGCGAAGCCGAGATTCAGCGGCACGCCCAGCAAGCGCAACGGCCGCCGAAGTGCTTGCCCACCTCGATCGAATGCGCGTCGAACCAGTACAGTTGCACGCCCAGCCTCAGGCGAAGCGGATTGCCCCAGCCCAGCGGCCTCGGTGAATCCGACAGGCGGCGGTGGATCAGCGTCTGCGCCTCTTCGGCCAGCGAAGCAGGGCCGGTCGGGCCGAGCTTGAGCGACAGCGCGCGCACATGCCGGCGGTCGCCCCCTGCATCGTCGTGCATCAGCCCGACACCGGCGTACAGCCAGCCGGCCCGCGGGCGGTCGCTGCGCTGGGGCAGCGGGCCGGTGATGACGTGTGGGAAGGGCCGGGCGAAATGGATGGCACCGGCATCCGGCACAAGCCGTTCGGACGGGGCGGCCGGTCAGACCGCCGTCAGCCCGGACAGCTCCGGAACCCGCTGAACAGGTCGTCCCGCTCGGGCGCGGCGGCGTGGCGGTAAGCCGGGTCGCGCAGCCGCGGCCGGGTCGCGAACGAGCCGCCGCGCAGCACCCGGTGGCGGCCCCAGGCGGCGGCCGGCAGTGGGCTCCAGGGGTCGGGCGCATGACCCGGGTACGGGCGCAGCGTCGACGCCGTCCATTCCCACACCGCGCCGTGCTGGAAGCCGCGCGACGCGCCGGCGTGGGCGGCCAGGTCCCATTCGACCTCGGTCGGCAGGCGGCGGCCGGCCCAGCGGCACCAGGCCTCGGCCTCGTGCGCGTTGACGTGCAGCACCGGCTGCGCCAGCGGCACCCGCGCCAGCCGGCCGAAGCGGCGCTGCAGCACGCCCTGGCGGATCTGGTCGACGTGGCGCGGCACGCGGCGGCCTTCGCCAGCCGGCGGCGCTCCACCAGCGCGGCTCGTCGTAGCCGCCGTCTTCGACGAACTCGGCGTACTGGGCCCAGGTGACGGGCTGCGCATCGATCTCGAACTCGGGCACCCGGATCTCGTGCGCCCACTTCTCGGCCTCGAACACGAAGCCGCCCGGCAGCGTGCCGAGCGACCAGCGCGTGGCCGGGAACAGCAGCGGCGCGCGCGGCGCCAGCGTGGCAATGTCCGGCAGCACGCCGCCGGCATCCGCGCCGCGCGGGCCCACCGCCACGCCGAGCGCCTGCGCGGTGGTGGCCAGCGCCTCGGCGCGCAGGTCCTCGTGCAACAGCGCGAGGCGGAAGACATACAGCGCGTCGTCCGTTTCGTCGGCCGATTCGAGCAGTTCGAGGGTGGTCTCGATGGTCTCGGCGAGGTATTGGCGCAGCCCGGTGCCGTCCGGCAGGTCGAGCTGGCGGCGCGCCTCGGCGCTGGATTGCGACGGGTCGAAGCGGCGATCGGCATGCGGGTCGATCGACGCCAGCCGCGGCAGTTGCGGACCGGCGGCTGGCCCGCGCTGGCGCTGCACGTTGCGCGCGATCCAGTGCTCCTGGAACCACGCGATGTGGCCCAGCTCCCAGGCCGGCGTGTTGACGCCGTACGGCGCCTCCGCCGGCCGCAGCGCATTCGCCGACTCGAACAACGCCAGCCAGCGCAGGCTGAGGTTGCGCGCGTCCATCAGGCCGAGCGAAAGCAGGTCGCGGCCGGCCTGCCGCATGCGCGGGGTGTGCACGTCGGCGGCGGTCGCGGGGCGCATGTCAATGACCCACGGCGCGGCGCATGAAACGCTCGCAAGGCCCGATCGTCTGCTTGCGGCGCGTTGCGGTCGGTCGACGTTTCCCTTTCAGCGCGGAGGTCCGGGCGGCAAAGGCGCGTGGGGACGTCGGATCTTCGCGATCGAAAAGAACAGACATCCACAGCGCGGCAGGCGGCATCCGCTGGGGGCGATTTTTGGGGCGACGAGGAGCGGAGGGCTGGGGTCGGCGCGCGCAGCGCGCTTCGTTGTCTGACTCGGCGCAGCTGTTTGAGCGGAGTGAGCGCAGCGAACGCAGCGAGTTCTGCGACGCGACCCCAGGTCGAGCACCACAGTGCAGTCGGAGCGAAGCGGAGACCGCCCCAGCATGAGCCCCCGGCGGATGCCGCCTGCCGCGCCGCGCAGACGCTGCGGGGAGGAGGGTCGCGAACACGGTGAGCTGTGGGAGGTTCACTTCAATGCGCCTCGTCCCAGTTGGCGCCCACGCCCACCTCGGCCAGCAGCGGCACCTTCAACGTCGCCACCGAGGCCATCACCTGCGGCACCGTCTGGCGTGCCCAGTCGAGTTCGGATTCGGGCACCTCGAACACCAGTTCGTCGTGCACCTGCATCACCATGCGCGTGGCGCGCGACTCGTCGTCCAGGCGCTGCTGCACGGCGATCATCGCCAGCTTGATCAGGTCGGCGGCGGTGCCCTGCATCGGCGCATTGATCGCCTGCCGCTCGGCGCCGGAGCGGCGCGGGCCGTTGCCGCCGTTGATGTCGGGCAGCACGATGCGCCGGCCGAACAGCGTCTCGACGTAGCCCTGCGCCTTGGCCGAGGCGCGCGTCTCGTCCATGTAGCGCTTGACGCCCGGGTAACGCGCGAAATAGCGCTCGATGTAGGCGGTGGCGGCGCTGCGCTCGATGCCCAGGCTGGCCGCCAGGCCGAACGCGCCCATGCCGTAGATCAGGCCGAAGTTGATCGTCTTGGCGTAGCGGCGCTGCTCGCTCGTCACCGCCGCGGGCGGGATGCCGAACACCTCGCTGGCGGTGGCGCGGTGCACGTCCATGCCTGCGGCGAAGGCGGCGAGCAGCCCGGCGTCGCCACTGATGTGGGCCATGATGCGCAGCTCGATCTGCGAGTAGTCGGCCGACAGGATGGAATGCCCCGGCGGCGCGATGAAGGCCTCGCGCACGCGCCGGCCCTCGGCGGTGCGGATCGGGATGTTCTGCAGGTTCGGGTCGTTGCTGGCCAGCCGGCCGGTCACCGCCACCGCCTGCGCGTAGTTGGTGTGCACGCGGCCGGTGGCCGGGTTGACCATCTGCGGCAGCTTGTCGGTGTAGGTGCCCTTGAGCTTGGCCAGGCTGCGGTGCTCGAGGATGCGCGCCGGCAGCGGGTAGTCGGCGGCGAGCTTCTCCAGCACCTCCTCGTCGGTGCTGGGCGCACCGCTGACGGTCTTCTTGACCACCGGCAGCCCGAGCTTGCCGAACAGGATGTCGCCGATCTGCTTCGGCGAGCCCATGTTGAACGGCTGGCCGGCGAGCGCATGCGCCTCCGCCTCCAGCGCGACCATGCGTTCGCCGAGCTGCTGGCTCTGCGCGGCCAGCCGCTGCGGGTCGATCAGCACGCCGTGGCGCTCGATGCGCTGCAGCAGCAGCGCCACCGGCATCTCGATGCGGGAGTAGACGTCCAGCAGGCCGGGCACGGCCTGGAGCTGCGGCCACAGCACGCGGTGCACGTCCAGCGTCATGTCGCTGTCCTCGCACGAGTACTGCGCGGCGCGCGACACCTCGACCTGCGCGAACGGGATCTGGTGCACGCCCTTGCCGCACAGGTCTTCGTAGCTCAGGCCGCGGCGGTCGAGGTGGCGGTCGGCCAGGCTTTCCAGGCTGTGCGGCTTGTGCGCCTCCAGCACGTAGCTCTGCAGCATGGTGTCGTGCCGGTAGCCGCGCACGCGAATGCCGGAGTTCTCGAACACGTGGGCGTCGTACTTGACGTTCTGGCCGATCTTGGGCGCGTCGGGGTCCGTCAGCCAGGGCGTGAGGCGCGCCAGCACCGTGTCGAGCGGCAGCTGCTCGGGCGCACCGGCGTAGTCGTGGCGCAGCGGGATGTAGGCCGCCTCGCCGGGCTCCACGCTGAGCGAGATGCCGACGATGCGGGCGCGCATCGCCTCCAGCGAATCGGTCTCCGTGTCGATCGCCACCGGCTGGCCGGCGCGGCCGGCGGCCTCGATGCGGGCGATCCAGCGCTCGAGCGCCGGCTCATCGAGCACGGTGTCGTAGCGTGCGGCGGCGGAGGGCGGGGCGTCTCCGGGCGCCGCATCGGCTCCGGCCGGGGCGTCCGGCGACTC
>JBGAMJ010000112.1:0-18319 GCA_044223035.1 Piscinibacter sp. | reverse complement strand
GGTGCGCGCGGGCGCCGGCACGCGCCGGCACCTTGTTCCTGAGCGCCGCCGGCATCAGCGGCCGCACCCATTGACCGAGCTTCATCGCCGGGCCGAACAGCGGCGAGGTCAGGCCGTGCTTCAACGCGGCGCGCACGGCGCGTTCGCCGAGCGGCCGTTCCACGCGCGCCTCGACGATCTTGCGGCCGATGTCGACCAGCGCGCCGTACTGCACGCCCGAAGGGCAGGTCGTTTCGCAGTTGCGGCACGTCAGGCAGCGGTCCAGGTGCAGCTGCGTGCTGCGCGTCACCGGCGCGCCCTCGAGCAGTTGCTTCATCAGGTAGATCCGTCCGCGCGGGCCGTCGAGCTCGTCGCCGAGAAGCTGGTAGGTCGGGCAGGTCGCGGTGCAGAAGCCGCAGTGCACGCACTTGCGCAGGATCGCCTCGGCGGCGTCGCCGTCGCGCGTGCCTTTGAACTCGGGGGCCAGGTCGGTCTGCATCGTGGGGAGTCAGAGATCGGGGTACAGGCGGCCGGGGTTGAAGATGCGTTCGGGGTCGAACGCGCACTTGAGCTCGCGGTGGATGCGCGCGAGCGGCGGCGCGAGCGGCGCGAAGACGCCGGCCGACTTGTCCCGGCCGCGAAACAGCGTCGCGTGCCCGCCGGCGCGCGCTGCCGCTTCGCGCACCCGCGGCGCCGGCTCGACGCTGCACAGCCAGCGCTGCGCGCCGCCCCATTCGATCAGCGTGTCGCCGGCCAGCGCGAGCGGCGCGGCAGTCTGCGGCAACGACAGCCGCCACAGCGTCGCGCCGTCACCGAGCGCCGCCGTCGCGCCGCCGAAGAACTCGTCGGTCTGGTCGCGCAACCCGGCCCAGAACGCATCCGCCAGCACCGGCTCGATCGCTTCGCCGCCGAGCCGTTCGCGCGCCGCGCGCACCGCGGCCGCGGCGCCGGCGAGGCGCCCGACGAGCACGCCGTTGTGCCACGCGCTGGCCGACAGCGGCAGCGGCCGGCCGGCCCAGCGGTTCAGCGTGTCGATCGCGGTGGCCTCGTCCATCGAGAAGCGGCGTGCGGCGGTCGCCGGGGCGACCGGCAGCACCTTGAGCGACACCTCGAGGATCACGCCCAGCGTGCCCAGCGAGCCGGCAAGCAGGCGCGACACGTCGTAGCCGGCGACGTTCTTCATCACCTGACCGCCGAAGCTCAGCACCTCGCCGCGGCCGTTCAGCAGCGTGGCGCCGAGCACGTAGTCGCGCGTCGAGCCGACGGCCGCGCGCGCCGGCCCGGCCAGCCCGGCGGCGACCATGCCGCCGACCGTGCCGCCAGCGGCCGCCGCATCGCCGAAGCGCGGCGGCTCGAACGGCAGGCACTGCCCGTGCTCCGCCAGCGCGGCCTCGAGCGCCGCCAGCGGCGTGCCGGCGCGCGCCGTCACCACCAGCTCGGTGGGCTCGGGGCTGGAGATGCCGGCGAGCCCGGTGGTCTCCAGCAGCTCGCCGCGCGGCGACTCGCCATAGAAATCCTTGCTGCCGGCGCCGCGGATGCGCAGCGCCGTGCCGGCGGCGGTGGCCGCGCGCACGCGGTCGATCAGCCGCTGAAGTGCGGGTTCGTTCGTGTCCATCAGAATCGCGGCAGGTCGGGGAACGGCAAGAGGCCGCGGCGGACGTGCATCTTTCCGTACTCGGCGCAGCGCACCAGCGACGGCACGGCCTTGCCGGGGTTCAGCGTCTCGCGCGGGTCGAAGGCGCGCTTGAGCGCCAGCATCTGTTCGCGTTCGCCGGGCGAGAACTGCACGCACATCGACGACAGTTTCTCGACGCCGACGCCGTGCTCGCCGCTGATCGTGCCGCCGAGCTGCACGCTGGTCTCGAGGATGTCGGCGCCGAACAGCTCGCAGCGGTGCAGCTCGTCGGGGTCGGCGGCGTCGAACAGGATCAGCGGGTGCAGGTTGCCGTCGCCGGCGTGGAACACGTTGGCGCAGCGCAGGCCGTACTTCTTCTCCATCTGCGCGATCGCCAACAGGATGTCGGCGAGCCGCTTGCGCGGGATCGTCGAATCCATGCACATGTAGTCGGGGCTGATGCGCCCGCTGGCCGGGAACGCGTTCTTGCGCCCGCTCCAGAAGCGCAGCCGCTGCGCCTCGTTCTCGCTCACCGCCAGCCGGGTGGCGCCGGCGGCGCGCAGCACCGCCTCCATGCGGCCGATCTCCTCCTCCACCTCCTCGGGCGTGCCGTCGCTCTCGCACAGCAGGATCGCCTCGGCGTCGAGGTCGTAGCCGGCGTGCACGAAGTCCTCGACCGCGGCGGTCATCGGCTTGTCCATCATCTCCAGCCCGGCCGGGATGATGCCGGCGCCGATCACGTTGGCGACCGCGTCGCCGGCGCGCCGCACGTCGTCGAAGCTGGCCATGATGCAGCGCGCGAGCGTCGGCTTCGGCGTCAGTTTGACGGTGACCTCGGTGATGACCGCCAGCATGCCCTCGCTGCCGACGATCACCGACAGCAGGTCGAGCCCCGGCACGTCCAGCGCCTCGGCGCCGAACTCCACCGCCTCGCCCTCGACGGTGAAGCCGCGCACGCGCAGCACGTTGTGCAGCGTCAGCCCGTACTTCAGGCAGTGCACGCCGCCGGAGTTCTCGGCCACGTTGCCGCCGATCGTGCAGGCGATCTGGCTGCTCGGGTCGGGCGCGTAGTAGAGGCCGAGCGGCGCGGCGGCCTCGCTGATCGCGAGGTTGCGCACGCCGCACTGGACCACCGCGGTGCGCGAATGCTTGTCGAGCTTCACGATGCGGTTGAACTTGGCCAGCGCCAGCGTCACGCCGAACTTGTGCGGCATCGCGCCGCCGGACAGCCCGGTGCCGGCGCCGCGCGCCACCACCGGCACGCCGAGCCCGTGGCAGGTGCGCAGCACCGCGGCGACCTGCGCCTCGGTCTCCGGCAGCGCCACCACCAGCGGCGCCTCGCGGTAGGCGGTGAGCCCGTCGCATTCGTAGGGCACGGTGTCCTCGCCGCGGAAGAGCAGCGCGTGCGGCGGCAGCAATGCGGCCAGCGCCGCCACCACCTGCCGCTGGCGCGCCGCACGGTCGGGCGCGGCAGCGTCGGCGGTCGGAGCGAGTCGGATCGGATCGGCAAGGTCCATGGTCATCTCCCCGTGGCGGGCGCCGGAATCAGTGCACCACCATCAGCGTGAACGGGAACACGTAGGCCTGCATCGTCACGAACAGGCCCACCAGGCAGGCGAGTGCGATCGAGTGGAAGAACACGTAGCGCAGGATGTCGCCTTCGTGGTTGAACCAGCGCGTGGCGGTGGAGGCGACGACGATCGATTGTGCGTCGATCATCTTGCCCATCACGCCGCCGGAGCTGTTGGCCGCGCCCATCAGGTTGGCCGACAGCCCGAGCTGCTCGGCCGCCACCTTCTGCATGCCGCCGAAGAGCACGTTCGAGGCGGTGTCGGAGCCGGTCATCGCGACGCCGATCCAGCCCATCAGCGTGCCGAAGAACGGGTACAGCACGCCGGTGTTGGCGAAGGCGAGGCCGAGCGTGGTGTCGGTGCCCGAGAAGCGCGTCAGCGTGCCCAGCGCCAGCATCAGCACGATGGTCAGCAGCGAGTAGCGCACCAGCCAGAGCGTGCGCAGCCAGGTGCGGACGATCTCGACCGGGTTGTACTTCATCACCAGCGCGCCGACGATGGCCGACAGCAGGATGCCGGTGCCGGTGGACGACAGCAGGTTCAGCACGTAGACCGCGGCTTCCTTGTGCGGCGTGGGCACCACCGGCGGCATCTTCTCGATCAGGTTGTGCAGCCCGCCGATCGGGAAGGCCGGCGCAAAGATGCCGTTCAGGAAGGTCTTGACCGACGGCAGGCCCCAGACGAACACGAACACCGTCAGGATCGCCCAGGGCGTCCAGGCGCGGATCAGGTCGGCGCTCGAGTGGCGCACCGGCGGGGTGGAGGCCTTGGCTTCGCCGCCGTCGGTCTCGTGGCCCTTCAGCGACGGCGAGGTCCAGATCTTCTTCGGCTGCCAGACACGCAGGAACGCGATCAGCGACACCATCGAGACGATCGCCGCGATGATGTCCACCAGCTCGGGGCCGATGAAATTCGACACCAGGTACTGCGGGATCGCGAACGACAGCCCGGTGACCAGGATCGCCGGCCAGATTTCCATCATCGCCTTGCGCCCGGCGAAGGCCCAGATCAGCCAGAACGGCACCATCAGCGAGAACAGCGGCAGCTGGCGGCCGATCATCGCGGTGACTTCCATCAGGTCGTAGCCGTGCACCTTGGCCAGCGTGATCACCGGCGTGCCCAGCGCGCCGAAGGCCACCGGCGCGGTGTTGGCGATCAGGCTCAGGCCCGAGGCGGCCAGCGGCGAGAAGCCCAGGCCGATCAGGATGCCCGCGGTCACCGCGACCGGCGTGCCGAAGCCCGCCGCACCCTCGAAGAAGGCGCCGAAGCAGAACGCGATCAGCAGCAGTTGCAGCCGGCGGTCCTCGGTGATGCCCGAGAGCGAGTCCTGCAGGATCTTGAAGCTGCCGTTCTGTTCGGCGAGCTGCTGCAGGAAGATGATGTTCAGCACGATCCAGCCGATCGGCAGCAGGCCGGTGAAGCCGCCGTACATCGCCGCGGTGCCGGCCATGCCGGCCGGCATGCCGTAGGCGAACACCGCCACCACGACTGCGGCCACCAGGCCGAGGCCGGCGGCGATGTGCGCCTTGATGTGCAGGAAGCCCAGTGACACGAGCATCACCACCACCGGCACGGCGGCCAGCAGGGTGGAGATGAACATGTTGCCGAACGGGTCGTATACCTGTTGCCAAGTCACTGGATGTCTCCTCGATGGGGTGGGCTGGGTCGGATCGGCGCAGGTCAGGCCGAACTCGAAGTGGCGCGACTGTAGGAGGGGGTGACTTCTGTCGGGTTGAAACTTGCCCGGCCGCGGCATGAATGTTTTTCACGGGCGATCGACATCGGGATAACCCCGATCTGTTTCGCTTGCGGAGGTGGCGAGCGGCGACGCATGCGGCCGTCGCCGGGCGCGGATCAGCCCGCGCCTGCGGGGTCCTTCAACGCGGCGCGCAGCCAGTCGACGAACGCGGCGCATTCCCAGCGCTCGAGCATGCCGGGCTTCCAGCAGATGAAGTGGTGGTGCGGCGAAGGCACCGCGCGCGGCGACAGCCGGATCAGCCGCCCGCTGTCGATCCACGCGAGGCCGAGCCGCGAGCGCGCCAGCGCCACGCCGAAGCCGCCCACCGCGGCGTCGAGCACCAGCCCCACGTCATTGAACTGCGAGCCTTCGCGCGGCTCCGGCAGCTCGATGCCGCAGGCGTCGAACCAGGTGCGCCAGGGGTCCAGCGGGCTGCGGATCAACCGCGCGCGCGACACCCGCTCGGCGGTGTCGAAACCGTCGAACGGGCCGAACTCGTGCAGGTACTCGGGGCTGCAGACCGGGAACACCGTGTCGGACAGCAGGTGCGCTTCGTCGACGTCGGTGTAGCCGCCGCGGCCGAAGCGGATCTCCAGGTCGGCGTCTTCCGCGGTGGTGTTGAGCAGCGGGATCGCGACCTGCAGGATCAGCTCGACGTCCGGGTAGGCGTGGCGGAACAGCGCCAGCCGTGGCAGCAGGATCTGGCGCGAGAAGGTGGGCGTGACGGCGAGCCGCAGCTTCACGCCGCCGGTCTCCGGCCCGCGGCCCGGCGCCTGCTCCAGCGCCTTCAGCGCCGGCCGCACCTGGGCCAGGTAGCTGGTGCCATCGGCGGTGAGCGCGAAATCGGCGCGCGAGAACAGCTTCAGCCCGAGCTGCAGTTCGAGCTGGCGGATGCGGTGGCTGACGGCGCTCGGCGTGACGCTCAGCTCGTCGGCCGCGCTGGTCACGCTGCGCAGCCGCGCCAGCGCCTCGAAGCTCAGCAGGCACTGGATCGGCGGGATGCGCTGATAGGCCACGAGCGTCGAATGCGGGTCACGCGTCGTCGGGTTCGGCGGGGAACACCGTCAGCACGCCGGTGTAGCCGTACAGGTGATGGCGCGCGATCTCGCCGGCGGCGAAGAAGCCGGCCAGCGGCACGTCGCCCAGCGCGCGCCGCACGATCGCGAGTTCCGCAGACGGCGCACCGAAGTGCGGCCCGCCGCGCCCGGCGCAGCTCACGTAGATCGCGCCGGCGATGCGCCGCGCCGGGTGCGGGCGCCGGTCCGCCTCGGCGCCCTGCAGCGCGAGCGCGGTCTCGAGCGTCTGCGTCTCCGGCTCCAGCTCGTCGCGGATCTCGGCGCAGATGCGCACCAGGTCACGCCGCGCCGCCTCGGTGTGGCGGCTGCAGAAGGCGAGCTGCATGCCGACTTCCGCGTTGTCGGCGATCGCGATCGCGCCGGCGGCCGGGTCGAGCCCGACGAGGTGGCGCACCAGGGTATCGGTGCCGAACTGGCCCGGGCGCGACAGCGCGTCGGCGCCGGCGTCGCTCAAGCCGACCAGCGTCTGGCGCAGCTTGGGCAGGGCTTGCCGCAACTGGAGCTCGTCGATTTTCAGGTCGTCCAGCAGCGCGCCGAGGGCCGGCTCGCCGTCGAGCGTCAGCACACGGTTGCGATCGGCCGCGGTGATGCGGCGCACCCGGCCGATCGGCTGGCAGCCCTGCGTCACGCGCGACAGCAGCGCCACCGAGGGCGCGAACGCCACGCCCGACAGCCCGCCCTGCAGCACCGCGCCGGCGATGTGCAGCCCGCGGGTGCGCGACGCCACCAGACCGCCGAACAGGTAGCCTGTGGACGTGCGGCCGGCCATCTCGCCGACCAGGTCGGCGAGGTCGGGCGTCGACGGGTCGGCGTGGACCTGCGCGGTGGCGGCGTCGAAGGCGCCGAGCGGCCGCTCGCCGGAGAAGAGCTGCCACTGCTCGCGCGGCAGGTCGCCGAGCAGCAGCGCGAGCGCCGGCTCTTCGAAGTACTCGACGCCGTTGGCCGCGACGCCGATGCCGACCCCGCCGACCCAGGCCACGCCCGGCCAGCGCGCCTGCACGGCGGCCAGCAGCGCTTCGGCATCGGCGGCGAAGGCGTCGGTCAGGTAGAGCCAGCCGAGCGTGGGTTCGCGCACGCGGCCGGCGCCGTCGGCGCGCTGCGCGTCGACCTGCGCCGCCGCCAGCGACAGCGCCATCCGCCAGTCGGGATGGGTGGCGTGGCCGTCGAGGAAGACGTTCATCGCGGCGGCTGCGTGCGGCGCGTTTTCCGCGGGTCCGGCGCTGTGGCGGCGGGCAATCAGCCGCGCGGCGCCGCCTTCTTGCGCGCCGCCGCCTTCTTGCGGGCGGCCTTGACCGGTGCGGCGGCGGCCTTCTTGATCGTCTCGCCGGCCGTGCCGATGCCCTGCTTGACCATCGTGCCGGCGAGGTTGCGCGCCGTCTCGCCCGCGTCGATGCCCTGCTTGACCATCGCCCCGGCCAGGTTGCGGGCCGTTTCGCCGGCGGCGTCGATGCCCTGCTTGACCATCGTGCCGGCCAGGTTGCGGGCCACGTCGCCGGTGCTCTCCTTCATCGCGGTGGTGGCGATCTGGGTGAACTGCTTGGTCAGCGCGCCCCACCACTGCATCGGGTCGATCGCGCCGGGCGCGGGGGGCGGCGGCTCGGCGGCAGGGGCGGCAGGCTCCGGCGCGGGGGCCGCGGCCGTCGGCTTGCGGGCCTTGTCGGCGGCGCTCGCCTCGGCCGCCGCATCCGGTGCCGGTGCCGCGGCGGCGGGCCGGCGGATCATGAGCGACTCGCGCAGGTCGTCCATCTGCACGTTCATCGTCTTCAGCGTCGACAGCGTCATGCGCTGCACCTCGAGCGCCTGGATCGTCGTGCCGAGCATGCGCGCGTTCTGCTCCAGCCAGAACTGCACCGTGCGCAGCTCCTCGATGCGCTTCTCCAGCTCCTCGGGGTTCAGCGTGGGCGCGACCCACTGGCCCATCGCCGGGATCACGGAGCCGGCGTTCTTCACCAGGCCCTGCAGGAAGTCGAATCCGGGAACGAGCTTGGTGAAGCTGGGCGCGTCGGCCATGGTGTCTCCAGGCGTGAAAAGGCGTGGGATTGTGCCCACGATGTTCGGGCCGTCGCAATCCAGTGGCACCCGTCATCGGCGCCCCTGCCGTCGCGGCCCGGCGTGGGGCGGCAAGCTTCCGGGCGATGGTCCGGCGCGTGGGCTCAGCGCGCCGGTTTCGACAGGGCCAGCAGCCGCGCCAGGCGGGCGTCGTCAGGGCGGTCGAGCGAGGTGTCGGCCGACAGCAGCGCGTACGCCCGCGCGAAGGCCGGCCGCGCCTCGTCGGGCCGGCCCAGCGCGAGCAGGTTCTCGCCGATCTCCTCGTGCACGAAGCCGTCGGGCGCGCCGGCGGCCTCGCCCTCGGCATCGAGACGGCGCAGGATCGCCAGCGCCTCGTCGTGCCGCTTCAGCGCGCGCAGCTCGAACGCCACCATCCAGTGCGCGGCGCGCAGATCGGCCGGGTCGCCGCGCTGGCGCTCGCGCGCGGCCAGCGCGGTGCGAAAGCTCGCCAGCGCCTCGTCGTGGCGGCCCGCCTCGTGCAGCGACCAACCGATGTTGTTCGCGAGCGAGGCGTCCCAGCGCTGCGCCTCGGGGTCGGGCGAGCGCTGCGCGAGCGCCCGCGCTCGCCGGGTCCATTCGAGCTGCGCGTCGGTCGCCGGCTCGGCGAGCGCGACCATGTGCATCGCGTCGACCGTCAGTGCGTCCAGCCCCGCCGCCTGCGCCCGTTCGAGCGCGCGCCGGAACAGCGGCATCGCCTCGGCCACCCGCTTCGACGAGCGCAGCGTGCGCCCTCGTTCGAGCAGCCAGCGCACGCGCGGTTCCGGGCCGGCCTGCGCGAGCTGCGGTTCGATCGCGTCGAGCAACGCATGCGCCTCGTCGAAGCGCGAGCGCAGCGAGTAGGTGCGTGCGATCTGCGTCTGCAGCGTCAGCGCGTCGTCGCCCGCGGCGCCGGCGAGGCGCTCGCGGAACCGCGCCTCGCTGGCGGCGGGGTCGGCGAAGTTCCACAACGATCGGAGGTCCATGGCGTGTGCGGCGAAGGTGGTGAACACGAGGGCGCCCAGGGCGAGGGCCAGCGCCTCGCAAGCGCCGGTACCGCGGCGGCGGCAGGCGGCGCGGGTCATCGCGGCAGCACCACCCGCTCGACGGTGTAGCCGCGGGCGGCGAGCAGGCGCGGCAGGCCGGTGGGGCCGACCATGTGCAGGCTGCCGACGGCGACGAACACCTGCCGGCCGGTGGCATGCAGTGCGTCGATGCCTTCCGCCAGCCCCGGGTTGCGCTCGTCCAGCAGCCGCTGGTAGAGCGCCCGTTCGATCGGGTCGTTGACGCATTCGCACCAGTCCTCGTAGCGCTCCAGTTCGTCCAGGCGGCCGTCGGCCCAGGTGGCGGTCAGCCGCAGCAACAGCGTGCGTGCGCGGTGCGCCTCCAGGTCGGCCAGCGACTGGTCGACCAGCACCTGCGTCTCGCGCGCGTTCCGGCCTCGCAGCAGCCGCATCTGCAGCGCCGGCGTCTCGAGCGAACGCACCGGCTTGCCGAGCGCGCGGCCGATCGATGCGTAGGCCAGGTCGATCGCATACGACGGGTCCAGGCCGTCGACGCGCGCCGACATCAGCACCAGCGTGGCCGCCAGCAGCTCCGGCGTCATCGAGGTCAACAACTGCTCGGGCAGGCAGGACGCGCGCAACTGCGCGAGCAGCCGCTGTTCCAGCCGCTTCGGCAGCGGCCGCAGTGCCTGCGCGGTGTTCTCGCGCTGGATCGCCTGCTGGATCGCCGGGTCGAGCAGGTCGAGTTCGAGCGCGATCTCGTCGCTGGCGCGCACCGCGGCCATCAGCGTCGGCCCGACGAAGGCCCAGTCGAGCTTGGCGACGTGGATCGTGCCGTACAGCCAGGAGCTGCGGCCGTCCTTGTCCAGCCGCCAGAGAAAGCCGCGGTCGCGAGCGTCGCGCAGGTAAGCCTGGATCTGCTCGGCGGTGGGTGCGGCGGCGAGCGGCGGGCAGGGCTCGGCGGGGGGCGCTTCGGCGGCGCGGCACTGTGCTGCGACGACGGCACAGCACAGTGCGAGACAGCACGCGATCCAGCGCGTTCGCGGTGGCGCGCGGTCACGTGGGGCGCGGCGCCAGCCGCCGGCGGAGAGACGGGTCAGCCGGAGGAGTCGGGGGAGCAATCGCGACATCGCGCCAGCTTAGCGCGCCGACCGCGGTGTCGTCGCCGGTGCGCGCTGGCTCGTGTGGCCCTCAGGGCGTGGCCGCAAGGTCGACGATCAGCACCCCGTCGCGCTGGCGCCAGTGAAGGCGGCCGAGCACGTCCATGCCGAGCAGCGGCCGGTCGCCCAGCGCGGGCAGTGCGGTCAGGCGCAGGCGCTCGGCGCGGACGCCGCCGCGCAACTCGACATCGGCGCGCACCCATTCGCCGGTGGCCAGCCCGCCGGCGGTGCTGGATTCGACGCGCCCCAGCGCCTCGAGCCCGAGCTCGCGCGCCAGCGCGGTCGAGATTGCCGTGCGGCTGGCGCCGGTGTCGACCAGGAACTCGACCGTGCGGCCGTTGATGCGGCCCGGCCAGTGGTAGTGGCCGTCCGGGCCGCGCTCCAGCTCGACGCGGCCGCCCTCGACGTGCACGCGCATCTGCTGCCGCTCGTGCGTCGCCCACTGCACCGCCAGGAACACGGCGGTGCCGAGCAGCAGCCAGACCGTGACGTGCTTCAGCGCCGGCGGCAGCTCGTTCATCCGCCGGCCGCGACGCTCAGTTCGATCGCGCCGAACACGCTATGGCCGTCGCCGGACTTCGCCTCGAAACGGATGCGCTCGCCGCGGCGCAGCGTGGCGGCGGATGCGGCGTCGCCTCGGGCGGCTTCGTTGCCGTTGCCGCTGCTGCTGCCGTTGCCGTTGCCGTTGCCGTTACCGATTTCGTTGTTGCCATTGCTGTTGTCCGGGGCGCCGCCGAGGCCGAGCCCGAGTGGCCCGCTCGCGACGATGCTCCCGGCGCGCAGCGCACCCGTGCGTGCGAGTTGTGCGGCGAGCTGGCCGAAGTGCAGCCGCATCGCCGCGGCCGCGGCAATCGAACCGGCGCGCCGGCCGCCCCGCGCGATGTCGATCGCCAGGTGCGCGCGGCCGCCGCGCCAGTCGCGGCCCAGTTCGTCGGGCGTCACCGCGATCGGGGCGAACGCGGTGGCCACGCGCTGCGGCGGCGTGCCGAGGGCGTCGCCGGGAAGCTCGTCGGCGACATCCCCGAGCGCATCGCCGGCCCGCAGCACGTCGGCCGCGAGCATCACGAGCCGGATGCCTTCGAGCGCGCGTTCCGGGGCGGCGCCGCGCGGCAGGTCGCCGGTGACGGCGGCGAGCATCGGCGCGATGTCGAACGCGGGTTCGTCGCCGGGGCCGTCCAGTTCGGCGGCCGGGCCGATCAGGGTGTCGCCGGGGGCATGGACCGGTGCCGGCACCAGATCGGGCGGCGGCGTGCCGGCGGCGCCGATCGCGACGCGGAAGGCGCGCGGCAACGGCGGCCCGCACAGCGCCGGGTCGAAGGCGAAGGCATGGCGCGGATGGCCGTGATCGAGCGCCTGCGACAGCTCCTCGAGTTGCGGCGACAGGAAGTTCCAGTCGTCCAGCACCTGCTGCAGGCGGGTCGCGATGCCGGTCGCATAATGCGCCCGCCCCAGGTCGCGCGAGACCACCACCAGCTGGCCGTCGCGCGATCCGTCCCTGTAGCTTGCGAGTTTCATGGTTCTGCGGGCGCCGCCCCAGGCGCCCGGCGAGATGCAACAGCCGCCATTGTCGATGCAGCCGCCGGCAGCCTCTGCCCGCGCGGCAGGCGCCCGGCGCACACGCGCGCTGGCCGGTTCGGCCGCGGCGGCGCTCCTTCTGCATGCGTTGCTGTGGCGCGGCCTGGCGCCGGCGGAGCCGCTGCCCGCGGCGCGGGCGGCGCCGATGCAGGTGCGGGTGATGACGCCGGTGGAGCTGGCGCCAGCGCTGCTGACGTTGCCGGAGCCGACTCCGGTGGAGCCGGCTCCGGCCGTGCCGTCGGCGGATCTGCCGCTCGTGTCCGCCGTGCCGACGGCGCGCGAGCGGAGTTCCGGCGCCGCGAGGCAGTCCCCGCGTGCCGTGCCGGCGCGCGCCGGCACGGCGGCTCGCGACCGGCTGCCGGACACGCCGCTGCCCCGACTGTGGCGCGTGGCCGACGTCGGTTCCGCAGCGGCGTCGCGCGCGGCCGACGCGGCGTCCGCGGCACCGGCGGCACCGGCGGCACCGGCGGCCGCGCCCGCTTCCGCCGCCGAGTCGGCTCCCGCCGCCGAGACGACGACACCGGCCGCCGTCGCACCGTTACCCGCGACCCTGCCCGCACCGCCCGCACCGCCCGCACAGCCCGCGCCCCCCGCACCGCCCGCACAGGCCGCACAGGCCGCACAGGCCGCACAGGCCGCACAGGCCGCACCGCCCGTACCGCCCGTACCGCCCGCACCGCCCATCACGCCCACACCGGCCACTGCCGGCGAAGCGGCGGCCCTGGTGGCCGCTCCACCCCCGAGCGCCCCACGAGCGCCGGAGGAGGCGATCCCGGTGTACCGCACGCGCATCCCGCCGTCGGCGGTGCTGCGCTACCGGCTGCACAAGGGGCCGTTCACCGGCACCGGCGAGCTGACCTGGCAGGCCGACGCCGGGCACTATGTCGCGCGGCTCGACGGCCAGGTCGCCGGATTCAGCGTGCTGACCCAGGTCAGCGAAGGCGCCTTCGACGCCGCGGGATTGGCGCCGGAGCGCTTCACCGACCGCCGCGCGCGCGGCAGCGCGCAGGCGGCCAACTTCCGCCGCGACCGCGGCACGATCTCCTATTCCGGGCCGGACGCCGAACAGCCGCTGCCCGCCGGCACGCAGGACCGCTTGAGTTGGATGATCCAGCTCGCGGCGATCGCCGAGGCCGGGCCGGCACGCGTCGCGCCCGGCCGGCTGCTGACGCTGTTCGTCACGGGCGCGCGCGGCGATGCCGACGCATGGACCTTCCGCGCAGCCGGGCCCGAGCCGGTGCCGGTCGACGGCCATCGTCTGTCCGCGCTGCGGCTGGTGCGCGAACCGCGCCGCGAGCACGACACGCGGGTCGAGGTCTGGCTCGACCCGGCGCGCCACCACCTGCCGGTCCGCGCGCGGCTGACGCCGACGCCGGACGGCGAGCCGCTGGAACTGCTGATCGACCCTGCAACGCCTTGACGACCCGCCAGCGGGCGCCGGAACCGCGGCAGCCGCCGGATCGGACCGCCGCGGCAGCCGACCGGGCGAGTCGGTCCCTCGAAGCGCGTCCTTCGAACCATCCCCGCGGCCCCTCGAAACCTCGATGACCCCACGAAGGCGGGGTGTGGCCGCCGCCCGCTTTGGCCCCGATGGCTTGAATATTGCGTCGGGGGCCGCAGCTTCGCGGCACAGGAGTTCCTCATGCAGATGCTCTACAACTCTGACAGTTTCGCGGTGGTGCAGTTCGACGTTCCGGCCGACGCCTCGCTCGACGGCGAAGACGACCTCAAACGGGGCGGCTACGAGATCGTCGACAAGTTCGCCCGGCGCGAGATGTTCCTGGAGGGCGCGCTCGCGCAGAGCTTCAAGGAAGGGGTCGACGCGCTGATCGAGACGCGTCCGTCCGAAGAAGAGATCGACGACTACCTCGGCCGCTTCACCTCGCTGATGCAGCAGCCGCTGGTGCTGCACTGATCCCGCCGGGCGGCCGCCGCGGCCGCCCGCTCCCCGCCGCCGCGCCCGGCGCCGGCGGGGCTTGCCGACCGGCGCGCACTGCGCCAAGATGCCTCGCCGGTGGCTTCGGCGCTCCGCGCCGCGCAGACCGGCTACCGCGGGCTGCCCCGGGGGCCACCCCAGGGGGCGGACGCCGGTGGCGACGGGGCCGCTCTGGAGGATCCCGATGGGCAAGATCTCCGAAGACTCGCGGGTGGTGCTGTCGCCGGGAATGCGCGATGCCCCGGTGCTCGACCGGATGTGCTCGCAATTCGTGCTGACTCTGACGATGCGGCACGTCGGCCGCTTCAACCTGCGCCGCGACTGGAACAGCCTGCTGTCGCTGACCGGCAAGCACCTGGCGTGGCCGGTGTCGGTGCTGACGCGGCTGCGCCATTTCCTCGCCGTCCGCTGCGCCGGCAACGAGCAGTGGGCCGGCCATGAAAAGCTGTCCAACGACGCCTTCGTGCAGCGCCATGGCGCCTGGCGCGGCCCCTACGAGGAAGGCACGTTGTTCTTCTACGTCGACGAATACATCAAGGACGCACCGAAGGACCTGCTGGCGGTGCTCGGCGCCACTGCCGACTGGCTGGACCGCAGCCTGAAGAAGGAATCGACGCTGGTGCAGAAGAACATCGACGCACTGGCCGGGCTGCTGCAGCTCAATTCCGCCGAGCGTGCGCTGCTGCTGTACGGCACGCTGGCGCGCTACCAGCGTGACCTGCGCGGGCTGCTGGTCGAGTTCAAGGTGTCGAACGCGCAGGAGGCCTACGCGGCGATCGCGTCGGTGGCCGGCGTCAACGAGACCGAGGTCGCCGAGGCGTTGCGCGCCGGCTCGCGGCTCGAGCGCATCGGCATGGTCGAGAACCTGATCTCCGAGCACAACATCACCGACCTGGCCGACCTGATGAAGGTCAGCGAGCAGTTGCCGCCGGTGCTGATGCGGCACTACGAGGGCCCGTCCGACCTGATGGCGGTGTTCACCCGGCCGGCCGCGCGCAGCGAGCTGCGGCCTGAGGACTTCCACTTCGTCGGCGACGACCAGAAGATGCTGACCGCGCTGCTGCGCAACGCGGTGGCGCACAAGGAGCCGGGCGTCAACGTGCTGCTCTACGGCCCGCCCGGCACCGGCAAGACCGAGCTCGCCAAGGTGGCGGCCCAGGCCGCGGGGCTGGAGCTGTACGAGGTGGAATACGCCGACCGCGACGGCAACAGCCTGTCCGGCCGCGACCGCTACCGCTCGTTGCAGATCAGCCAGGTGTTCCTGAAGGGCAGCAGCCGCGTCGCGCTGCTGTTCGACGAAGTCGAGGACGTGTTCCCGCCGATCTCCACCGACGCCGCGCAGCTGATGGCGCGGCTGGACACCGGCGACGGCGTTGCCAGCGGCAGCGTCAGCGGCAAGGCCTGGGTGAACCAGATCCTCGAGACCAACCCGGTGCCGGTGATCTGGGTCACCAACCGCATCGAGCAGATCGACCCGGCGTTCCGCCGCCGCTTCCAGTACCACCTGGAGCTGAAAAGCCCGCCGCCCGGTGCGCGCGAAGCGCTGGTGGTGCGCGCGCTTCGCGGCGTCGAGGTGTCGGAGGGGTTCGCCGCCCGCCTGGCCGAGCGCCGCGGGCTGACGCCGGCGCAGGTGCGCACCGCGGTCAAGTTCGCCCGGCTGGCCGGCGAGGCGGGCCCGGTCGAGGCGCTGATCGAGCGCCAGATCGGCAACGCCGACAAGGCGCTGGGCAATGTGTCGCACGCGGCCGGCGCGCGCCGCGTGGTCACGCAGTACGACCTGTCGCTGGTCAACACCGAGTCGCGCTTTCCGCTGCCGCGCATCGTCGAGGCGCTGCGCCGCCGCGGGCACGGCACGCTGTGTTTCCACGGCGCGCCGGGCACCGGCAAGACCGCGCTGGCCGAGCACATCGCGCAGCAGGTGCAGCGCCCGCTGATGGTGCGCCAGGCGTCGGACATCGTGAGCAAGTACGTCGGCGAGACCGAACAAAACATGGCGCGGATGTTCGCCGAAGCCGAGGCGGAGCAGGCGGTGCTGCTGCTCGACGAGGCCGACAGCTTCCTGCGCAGCCGCCGCATGGCCGAGCGGCACTACGAGGTCAGCGAGGTCAACGAGATGCTGCAGGGCATGGAGCGCCACGCCGGCGTGTTCATCTGCACCACCAACCTGTTCGACGACCTGGACGAGGCGGCGCTGCGCCGCTTCACGTTCAAGATCCGCTTCCGTCCGCTGACCGCCGAGCAGCGCGAGCGCATGTTCGTCGCCGAGGCGCTGGCCGGCGACGCCGCCGGGCTTGGCGACGAGCGCCGCGCGCGTCTGGCCCGGCTCGACGGCCTGACGCCCGGCGACTTCGCCGCGGTGCAGCGCCAGACCGACGTGCTCGGCGACGCCTTCGATCCGGACGAGTTCCTGTCGCAACTCGAGGCCGAGCATCGGGTGAAACCCGAGGTGCGGCAGCGGCGCAGCATCGGTTTCGTGCGCTGATCGGCCGCGCCGGGTCGGAAAAGTCCGGGCCGGATTCAAGTCCGCGAGATCCGGGCCGATACAGCGCGGATGTCAGCGACCTCCTTCCGCCGATGAACCCCGCCGTGCTCGTTCCGAGCTATCAGCCGGGCATGCTGGCCGCGTCACTGCTGATGGGGGTGTACGCCGCCTACATCGCGATCGACCTCGTCAAGCGTATCGCCGCCGCCGCCGAGCCGGCGGCCGGGCGCTGGCTGTCCGGTGGCGCGTTCGCCGTCGGCACCGCGTTCTGGACCCTGCAGTACACCGGCATGCTCGGCTTCCAGTGGCCGGTCGCGGTCGGCCATTCGCGGGCGGCGGCGCTGCTGTCGTGGGTGCTGTCGGTTGCCGTGTCCGGCGGCGCGCTGTGGCTGGGCAGCCAGCGTCGCGTCGGACTGTGGCGCCAGTTCGCCGGATCGCTCGGGCTCGGCGCCGCGCTGGCATTGGTGTGCGGCATCGGCATGTCCGGCCTGACCGCAGCCCGGATCGAGTACGACAGCCTCGGGCTGCTGACGCTCGCCGTCGCGACGATCGGCGCCGCCGGCGTCGTCGGCCCGCTGTTCATCCGCTTTCGCAAGCAGGTCACCCGCGTGCCGGTGCTGCACACCGTCACCGCGCTGGTGGCGGGGGTGGGGCTGACGCTGCTGCACGTGGCCGGCATGGCCACGCTGGCGGTGCTGGACAGTCCGGAACACATCCCCGACGACCTGATGAGCATCGGCAGCGCCAGCGTGCTGGTGACGCTGGCGAGCGCGGCGACGCTGGCCTTCCTGCTGTTCTCGTCGACCGTCGACGCGCGGGCGCGGCGCGCCAGCCAGCGGCTGGCCGAATCGCTGCTGCAGGCGAACACCGAACTGCAGCAGCTCACCGCCTGCGACGCGCTGACCGGGCTGCCGAACCGGCAGATGTTCGAGGAGCGCCTGAGTGGCGCCGTGAGCCGCGCCGACGGCCAGAACGGCCGGCTGGCGGTGCTTTTCGTCAACCTCGACGGCTTCAAGCCGATCAACGAGTCGCTCGGCCACGAACATGGCGACGCTCTGCTGCGCGCCACCGCCAGCCGCCTGCTGGAGTTCGCCGGCTCGGCGGAGAACGCGTCGCGTGCCGGCAACGACGAGTTCCTGATGCTGCTTCCGGGCAACCCGACACGCGCCGAGGTCGTCGAGACGGTGCGTGGGCTGATGGCGCTGATCGCGCGGCCGCACCGCGTGGCCGGGCGCGACCTGGAGGTCGGCTGCTCGATCGGCATCGCGATGTACCCGGACGACGGCGCGATGTCGCGCCTGGTGGCGCACGCCGATGCGGCGATGAACGCCGCCAAGCGCCACGGCGGCTCGACCTTCTGCTTCTTCGAGCAGCGCATGGTCGAGCACGCGCGCGACCAGGTCGAGCTGCTGCGCGACCTGCGCCATGCAATCGCCAACGGCCAGCTCGAGCTGTTCTACCAGCCGAAGATCCATGTGCCGAGCGGCCAGGTCACCGGCGCCGAGGCGCTGATGCGCTGGCACCACCCGCAGCGCGGCATGGTCAGCCCGGCGGTCTTCATCCCGATCGCCGAGCGCTTCGGGCTGATCGGCGCGCTCGGCAACTGGGTGATCGAGGATGCGTGCCGGCAGATCCGCGCCTGGCGCGACAAGGGCCTGCGCATGCGCGTGGCGATCAACCTGTCGGTGCAGCAGCTTCGCCAGCCGGACCTGGTCGAGCGCATCGGCACCGCACTGTCGCGCTACCGCGTCGAGCCGCGCCAGCTCACCTGCGAGTTCACCGAATCGGCGGCGATGGACGACGCGGACGCCACGCTGCGCGTCATCAAGCGGCTGTCGGCACTCGGCGTGCACCTGTCGATCGACGATTTCGGCACCGGCTATTCGAGCCTCAGCTACCTTCGCCGGCTGCCGGTGGACGAGCTGAAGATCGACCGCAGCTTCGTGCTCGACCTGGAAACCAGCGCCGATGCGCGGGCCATCGTCGATGCGGTGATGAAGATGGCGCAGGCACTCGGCCGCAAGGTCGTGGCCGAGGGCGTGGAGACGCAGGCGCAGGAGGAGATCCTCCGATCCTTCGGCTGCGACGAACTGCAGGGCTACCTGTTTGCCAAGCCGATGTCGGCCCGCGCGCTCGCGATCTGGGCGATGACCGGGCC
>JBGAMJ010000111.1:4522-18890 GCA_044223035.1 Piscinibacter sp. | reverse complement strand
TACGGGCCGGCTTCGGAGCGGCCGGGCGCTCGGCCCGCGTCATGACGACCCCTCGGCCAACGGGTCCGTCGGCCGATCCCCCGGGGGGATACGGGCCGGCTTCGGGCCGGCCGGGCGCTCGGCCCGCGTCATGACGACCCCTCGGCCAACGGGTACGTCGGCCGATCCCCCGGGGGGATACGGGCCGGCTTCGGAGCGGCCGGGCGCTCGGCCCGTGGATGGGTTGACACACGAAGTCGCATGGGATGTCGGGTGGGGCGGAGCCCGCGCTGGAGGTGAAGACACCGTCGCCGGTCGCGCACCGCGTCGGCGGCGCCGATTGTCGACGCCCCCAAATGTCATCCGACATTTGTCATGGTGCGCGCAGTGACTTTCCGCGCATTCAGGGGGGCCCGACGCCCCATCCGCGGCACTCAGGCGGCCGGGTAGCCCTCCTCGCCGAGCGCGCGGCGGAATTCGTCGGCGTCGTGGCCGGATTCGATCCGGACGCGGTGTTCGTCGAGGGCGATGTCGACGCGCGCCTGCGCATCAATCCGGTGCACCGTCTCGGTGACGGTGCGCATGCAGTGGCCGCAGGTCATCGTCGGCAGGGTCAGTTCGATCATCGGGAGGCTCTGGCAGTGAAGATCGAGCCAGTCTGCACCTTGCCGCGGGGGCAAGGTCAAGCGCCGCGCGCGCTGCGCCAGTTCGGGCGCCCTCTCAGGTGCCGCGTCCGAGCTGGCGCAGCGCCTCGGGGCCGGCCCACAGCTCGTCGAGGTGGCTGAACTGCCATTGCGCGTTCGATTCGCGCGCCAGGATGCGGTCGCGGCAGCCGCTGGCGGCCAGGTCGATCAGGCGGGTCGGCACCGGCATGCGCGAGCGCGTGGAGTAGAACGCCTTGACGATCGGCGAGACCAGCGTGGACGGGTTCTGCTCCACCACCACCGCGAGCAGGCCGGACTGCAGGCGCACCAGCGAGCCGGTCGGGTAGATGCCGAGGCTCGTCACGAAGGCCTTGAATACGCCGGCGTCGAAGTGCCCTTGCGTCCAGCCGGCCATGCGGGCGATGGATTCCGCCGGATCCCAGCCGGCCTTGTAGGGCCGGTTCGACGTGATCGCGTCGTAGACGTCGCACACCGCGCCCATCTTCGCGATGCGCGAGATCTGATCGCCGTGCAGCCGATGCGGATAGCCGCTGCCGTCGATGCGCTCGTGGTGGTGCAGGCAGACGTCGAGCGACCACTCCGACACGCCGGCGTCGCCTTGCAGCAGCTCGTACCCGCGCTGCGGATGGGAACGCATCACGTCGAATTCCGGCTCGGTCAGCTTGCCCGGCTTGTTGAGGATCGCGAGCGGCATCACCGCCTTGCCCATGTCGTGCAGCAGGCCGGCCATGCCGGCCTCGCGCGACTGCGCCTCGTCCATTCCGAGCTGCCGCGCCAGCGCGACCATCAGCGCGCACACGGCCACCGAATGCATGTAGGAATAGTCGTCGTGTGTCTTCAGCCGCGCCAGCGAGAGCATCGCCGCCGGGTTGCGCCATACCGACGACGCCACCTGGTCGACCAGCTCGAGGCAGCGCGCGGCATCGACCGCGCGGCCCATGCGGGCCTCGCCGAACAGCGAGCGCACCGCTTCGCGCGAGCGCAGGCACAGCGCGGCGGCGCGCTTGAGCTCCTCATCGATCGAGCAGTTCGGCGCCGGCACGCGGTGGTCGGAATCGGCGCGAGCGCCTGGCGGGGGACTGACCACCGCCGGAGCCACCGCCACCGCAGCCTCGGACACCGGCACCTCGCCATCGCCCGCGACGGGGGCGACGTCGAGGCCCAGCCCGATGTCGATCCAGCATTCGCCGATGCCGCTGTCGCGCAGGCGCTGCAGGTCGGCTGGATCGCGCAGCACGAAGCGCGTCTTCCAGAACGGGTGGTCGAGCCAGGCACCGCACAGCTCGTGGATGTGCATGCCCAGTCGCAACTGGTCGACGCGGACTCTCTTGAGCATGAGGGTGGGTGGTTCCGGCGGGCGGTCGACACGATCTTATCGACGGGCACACCGGCGACTTGAGGTGCGCGGGCGGCCTGCGCACCGCGGCGGCGGCGGCCACGCGCGTCATTCAGTGCCGCGCGTGCTCGCCGTCGCCCCGACCCGGAGAACCCCAAAGCCCCGGCAGCTCAGGCTGCGGTGGACCTGCTCGACGCGCTGCACGCCGATCCGCGCGACGGGCCGCAGGTGGTCGGCGCTGTCGCGATGGTGCGACGCGACGCCGTGCCCGACGGCCACGGAGCAGCCGGCGCCGCCGTCGTGACGCAACCCGCCGGCGCGGATGCGCGGGCGGGCCGGGCGCAGCGGGCCGGCCTCGAAGCGCTAGGGGCCGTAGACGCGTCCGATCGGCTCGCGTGCGAGGTCGAGGTCGGCCGTCTCGAACGGCGCGGCCCCGGGCTGTCGCGTTCGTTCAGCGAAAACGCGACTGCGGCACCGTGCGCAGCTCGCTCTGCAGCGAGCCGATGTACTGCGCGAGCTGCTTCAGCTCGGCGTGGCTGTACTGCTTGGCCATGCCAGCCATGATCGCGTTGCCGCGGCCGACCTGCGGGTTCTGCTCGGTGGTGTACGCCTTCAGTGCGACGTAGAGGTAATCGGCGTGCTGGCCGGCGATCTTCGGGTAGCTGGCGTCGATCGGCTTGCTGAAATTGCTGCCGTGGCAGGAGGCGCAGTTGGCCTTCTTCAGCAGCTCGGCCACCTGGGTCGACGGCTCGCGGTCGGGGCGCTCGCCGAGCGGCGTCACGTCGGTCGGTTCCTTCTCGTAGAAGGCGGACAGGTCGGCCATGTCCTGCTCGGTCAGCGAGGCGGCGATCGCACGCATGGTCGGGTGCTTGCGCTCGCCCTTCTGGTAGGCGGTGAGCGCGGACACGATGTAGCGCGCGTTCTGGCCGGCGATCATCGGCACCTTGTGGATCTCGGGGAAGCTGGCCTGGTAGCCGGGGATGCCGTGGCAGCCGATGCACATCGCGGCCTTCTTCTCGCCGGCCGCCCTGTCGCCCGCCTTCGCGTCCTGCGCGGCAGCGCCGGCGGACCAGGTAAGCGCCGCGGCGGCGATCGCCAGCGACGCAAGGGACAGGGACTCGATCGGCTTGATTCTCATGGTCTGGGCGGTCGGTGTCGGTCGTACGGCAGGCGGGCTTCGAGCAGCCGCGGATTATAGGGGGGCCCTTATACTGACCTTCGACCCCCCTGCGCACCCCGCTCCTCCCCCAATCGTCCCCCCGTCTTCCCCGGGCATCGCCCGCTCCGCACCGATCGCCAGCATGAAGTTCCAGGGCTCCCAAAACTACGTCGCGACGGACGATCTGATGCTCGCGGTGAACGCCGCGGTCACGCTGCAGCGGCCGCTGCTGGTCAAGGGCGAGCCGGGCACCGGCAAGACGATGCTGGCCGAGGAAGTGGCCCAGGCCTTGTCGATGCCGCTGCTGCAGTGGCACGTCAAGAGCACCACGAAGGCGCAGCAGGGCCTGTACGAGTACGACGCCGTCAGCCGCCTGCGCGACAGCCAGCTCGCCGATCCTGACAGCGCCGAACGCGTGCGCGATATCCGCAACTACATCGTGCAGGGCGTGCTGTGGCAGGCCTTCACCGCCGACCGGCCGGTGGTGCTGCTGATCGACGAGATCGACAAGGCCGACATCGAGTTCCCGAACGACCTGCTGCGCGAAATCGACCGGATGGAGTTCTACGTCTACGAGACGCGCGAGCTGATCCGGGCGAAGCACCGGCCGCTGGTGTTCATCACCTCGAACAACGAGAAGGAACTGCCCGACGCCTTCCTGCGCCGCTGCTTCTTCCACTACATCCGCTTCCCCGATGCCGACACGATGCGCGCGATCGTCGAAGTGCACTTCCCCGGGCTGCGCAAGCAGCTGCTCGCCGCGGCGCTGAAGAACTTCTACGACGTGCGCAACCTGCCGGGGCTGAAGAAGAAGCCGTCGACCTCCGAGCTGCTCGACTGGCTGAAGCTGCTCGTCGCCGAGGACATCCCGCTCGAGGTGCTGCAGAGCACCGACGAGAAGGTGTCGGTGCCGCCGCTGGTCGGCGCGCTGTTGAAGAACGAACAGGACGTGTCGCTGTTCGAGAAACTGGTATTCATGCAGCGCCACAACCGCTGAAACAACGGCTGACGCCGCCGCGCCCCGGCGTCCACCGGTCGGCGGCGAAGGCATCGTCCGCCCACCCTCCTCCCTCCCCCGCCGAACGCCCCCGACCCATGCCCTGGCCCGATCCCGTCACCCTGTCCGGCGAGCATGCCCGCCTCGTCCCGCTGACCCCCTCGCACGCGCCGGCCCTGGCCGAGGCGGTGCGCGACGGCGAGCTGTGGCAGCTCTGGTACACCAGCATCCCCTCGCCCGAGCGGATGGAGGCCGAGATCGAGCGCCGGCTCGGCCTGCAGGCCGCCGGCTCGATGCTGGCGTTCACGGTGCTCGATGCCGGCGGCACGCCGGTCGGCATGACCACCTACATGAACATCGACGCCGCCCAGCGCCGCGTCGAGATCGGCTCCACCTGGTACGCGCAGCGCGTGCAGCGCAGCCCGCTCAACACCGAGTGCAAGCTGATGCTGCTGCGGCATGCGTTCGACACGCTCGGCTGCATCGCCGTCGAATTCCGCACGCACCGCTTCAACAGCGCCAGCCGGCGCGCGATCGAACGCCTGGGCGCGCAGCTCGACGGCATGCTGCGCGCACACCAGCGCATGGCCGACGGCTCGCTGCGCGACACCGCCGTCTACAGCATCACCGCGGCGGAATGGCCGACCGTGCGCACCCATCTCCAGTGGCAGTTGCAGCGGCCGCGCTGAGCCGCACCGCAAAGAGCCGAACGGAACCGACATGAGCACCCGCCGGACACCCGGTACCCGGCCGGCGCGCCGCCGCCCGATCACCATCGACGACCTGTGGGCGATCGAGCGCGCCGGCGCGGTGGCCCTGTCGCCGGACGGCACGCGCGCCGTCTGCACCGCCACCCGCTACTCGATAGACGACAACCGGGGCCGCACCCGGCTGTGGTTGCTGCCGGCCGCCGGCGAGCCGCGCCCGCTGACCCAGGGCGACAAGGACGGCCAGCCCGCCTGGTCGCCGCGCGGCGACCGCATCGCCTTCGTCTCGCGCCGCGAGCACGACGGCCGCCTCGACGCCGCGCCGCAGCTCTACCTGATTCCCGCCGACGGTGGCGAGGCCGTGCGCGCCGCCCCGGAGGCCGACCCGCACGCGCCCGGCGTCGAGGCGTTCAAGTGGTTCCCGGACGGCCGGCGCATCGCCTTCGTCTCCTGGGTCTGGCCCGACGTGCGCGGCGCCCGCGCGCAGGCGAAGCGCCAGCGCGAGCACGCCGAGCGCAAGGAATCGGCGTACGTCACGTCCGAGGCCCAGTACCGCCACTGGGACGCCCACCTTCCGATGGGCCGCGTGCCGCACCTGCTGGTGCTCGAGCTTGCCAGCGGCCGGGTGCGCGACCTGTTCGAGGGCACGCCCTACGAACTGCCGCGCGCCGACCCGGGCGCCCAGCACTTCGACATCTCGCCCGACGGCCGGCGCATCGTCTTCACGCACGATCCGCAGGCGCGCAAGCAGTTCGACCACTGCAAGGCGCTGGCCGAGGTCGACCTGCGCAGCGGCTCCATCGCGACGCGGCTGGCCGACGCCACCTGGGATTTCGATGCGCCGCGCTACCACCCGGACGGCCGCTCGATCGCCTGCATCGCGAGCCACCAGGGCGTCAAGCACACGATGCCGTACCAGCTCGCGCTGCTGGAGGCGGACGGCCGCTGGCGCCGGCTCGACCCGGCGCGCGACCACGGCGTCGACGCGCCGCTGCGCTGGACGTCCGACGGCACGGCGATCTGCTACGCCGCCGAGGAGCGCGGCCGGCGGCACGTGTGGCGCCATGAGCCGGCGAGCGGCGACACGCGCATCGTGGCGCGCGGCGGCTGGGTGCAGGGCTTCGACCTCGCCGGCGGCCGGCTCGCCACCGCGCAGGACGCGGCGGACCACCCGGTGCACATCCTGCTGCGCACGCTCGACGCCGACGGCCCGGCCGAAGCTGAAGCCGAAGCCGAAGCCGAAGCCGAAGCCGCGCCGAGGCGCCTCGACCGCTTCAACGACGAACTCTTCGCCCGGCTCCAGCTCGGCACCAGCGAAGAGGTCACCATCACCGGCGCCGGCGGCGACCCGGTACAGGTGTGGCTGACGCACCCGCCCGGCTTCGACCGCCGCAAGCGCCACCCGGTGCTGCACGTGATCCACGGCGGGCCGCACGCGGCCAGCGGCGACACCTTCCACTACCGCTGGAACAGCCACCTGTTCGCCGCGCAGGGCACGGTGATCGCCAGCGTCAACTACCACGGGTCGAGCGGCTTCGGCCAGGCCTTCCTCGACAGCATCACCCACCGCTGGGGCGAGCTGGAGCTGCAGGACCTGGAAGCCGCGACCGACTGGCTGCTGGCGCAACCCTGGGTCGAGCCCACGCGCATCGCCGCCGCTGGCGGCAGCTACGGCGGCTACCTGGTCGCCTGGATGAACGGCCACGTGCCGCCGGGGCGCTACCGCGCCTACGTCTGCCACGCCGGCTGCTTCGACTGGACGGCGATGTTCAGCGACGACGGATACACCGCGCACGACCGCGAGTTCGGCGCCTGGTACTGGGAAGACCCGGAGCGCCTGCGCGCGCAGAGCCCGATCACCCATGCCGGCACGATGCACACGCCGACGCTCGTGGTCCACGGCGCGCTCGACTACCGCGTGCCCGACCAGCAGGGCCTCGCCTACTACAACACGTTGAAGGCGCGCGGCGTCGAAGCGCGGCTGGTGTGGTTCCCGGACGAGAACCACTGGGTGCTCAAGCCGCGCAATTCCCGGCTCTGGTACCGCGAGTTCTTCGACTGGCTGGCGGCGCACGCCGGCCCGGTGAAGCCGCCGCGGCGGCGGCCGGCAACCACGCGCTGACGCGGGCCGCCCGCACGCCCGGCCGGGTCGGCGGCGCCGGGCACGGCGGGGCGCGGTCCACCGGCCGCCGGTCAGCAATGAACGCCGTCGCCGCGGCGCGGCCCGGTTTCAGGACGCCAGCGACAGCACCAGCCCGATGCGCCGGTCGATCGGCGCACCCTCCGGCCGCGCGCCGCGCGCCCACGTCGATCCGCCCGCCCGCGCGCCAGCCACCAGCGGGCGCCGACGGCGCGCGCACCGGCCGACTGGTCGCCGCCGGCCCATTCGGCGAACAGCAGCGTCGCCTTCAGCGGCCGCCACAGCGCGGTGGCCACCGCGCGCTGGCGGCGCTCGCCGTGCAATTCACTGCCCGAGATCGACGTGCAGCGCCCAGGGCCGCGACAGCTTCACGCGCGTCGCCAGCGCCCACGTCGCCTGTTCGGTGCGCAAGCCGCCCTCGGCACGCCGGGCCGCCCAGCGCAGGCTCCAGGTGGAGCTGGCGGCGTCGTCCCAGCGTTGCGTCCAGCGGGCCTCGACACGCGCCCGCAGCACGTTCGGCCCCGGCTCGGCCGGGCGCGGGCGCGGCGCGTCGATCGCCCAGTTCCAGTCACTGCCGGTGCAGTCGCGGCGCAGCACGGATTCACGCTCGCCAATCCCGGTGACGGCGAACGGGTCGGGCGCGCAGGGGGTTGCGGCGAGCCCGGCGGCGCAGGCCAGCGCGAGCACCATGCCGGCCGCCGATCCGGCGGCGAACCTCACAACCTGTCGGATTCCGGGTGAGAACCTTGCCATCGCTGCCTTCGTCGCCATCGTGCTGCCCCCGTCGACTCCGGTTCGGATTTTCACGTCTCGACACGGTTCGTGACCTTTGGTCACGGATGGCGATGATGCGCACCCGTGCGCATTACCGCCCATCCCCAGTTCCGGCGGTTGAATTGCGCGCGGGTGGCCGGCGGCGTCGCCCGCCGGCGTGCAGCCTGAAGCCGGACCCGGGGCCGGCCCCCCGGCCGGCGGACACCGCCCCACGCCGGGTGGGGCAACGCTTGGGTCCACAATGCGTTCGCCCCGGCCCGTCCGCCTGCCTCACCGCACGCCATGCTGATCGACTTCTTCTTCACCCTGCGCGCCGCGAAACTGAAGGTCTCGGTCAAGGAGTACCTCATGCTGCTGGACGCGATCCGCGCCGGCGTGATCGACGACGAAGGCGGCCCGACGATCGATCGCTTCTATCACCTGGCGCGTGCGGCGCTGGTCAAGGACGAGGCGCAGTTCGACAAGTTCGACCGCGCCTTCGCGGCCTACTTCAAGGGCATCGAGCTGCTCGCCGACTTCACCCAGGACATCCCGCTCGAATGGCTGCGCAAGCGGCTCGAACTCGAACTCTCGCCGGAAGAGAAGGCGGCGATCGAGAAGATGGGCTGGGACGAACTGATGGAGACGCTGAAGAAGCGCTTCGAGGAGCAGAAGGAGCGCCACGAGGGCGGCAACCGGATGATCGGCACCGGCGGCACCAGCCCGTTCGGCGCGCACGGCTACAACCCGCAGGGCATCCGCATCGGGCAGGACAGGAGCCGCCACAAGAGCGCGGTGAAGGTCTGGGACCAGCGCCAGTTCCGCGACTACGACGATTCGCTCGAACTCGGCACGCGCCACATCAAGGTGGCGCTGCGCCGGCTGCGGCGCTTTGCCCGCGAAGGCGCCGAGGAGGAACTGGACCTCGAGGACACCATCCGCAGCACCGCCGCCAACGCCGGCTACCTCGACATCAAGATGGTGCCGGAGCGCCACAACAAGGTGAAGGTGCTGCTGCTGATGGACGTGGGCGGCACGATGGACGAGCACGTGCACCGTGTCGAGGAGCTGTTCTCGGCCGCCAGCAGCGAGTTCAAGCACCTCGAGTTCTTCTACTTCCACAACTGCGTCTACGACTTCGTGTGGAAGAACAACCGGCGCCGCTACAGCGAGAAGTTCCCGACCTGGGACCTGCTGCGCACCTACAACCGCGACTACAAGCTGATCTTCGTCGGCGACGCGACGATGAGCCCCTACGAGATCCTGCAGCCCGGCGGCAGCGTCGAATACAACAACGAGGAAGCCGGCGCCGAGTGGCTGCAGCGGCTGACGCAGGCGTTCCCGAAGTTCGCCTGGATCAACCCCGAGCCGCAGGGCGTCTGGGGCTACCGGCAGAGCATCGCGATCGTGCAGCAGTTGATGAGCCAGCGCATGTACCCGCTGACGATGCAGGGACTCGAAGGGGCCATGCGCTTGCTGAGCAAATGACCCGGCGAGCCGAGAGCGGCACGCCGTGCGCCCCACGGCCCACCTTCCGGCAGCGTGCCGCGCCTCGCCTCCGGCCGTGGGCACTCTGGCCGCTGCTCCTGCTGGCGCTGGCCGGCTGCTCGACGGTGTCGAACCTGCTGTCGCCGGCCGCTTCCGGCAGCGGCGCGGCCGGCGCCGAACGCAGCGCCTACCGGGTCGAGGTGGACGCGCCGGACGGGCTCGAGAAGCTGCTGGTCACCTACCTCGACCTGTCGCGCTTCCAGTCGGCGCCCGAGACCGAGCGCATCACCGCCAGCGAGCTCGACCGGCTGATCGTCGCCGCGCCGGCGCAGGCGCAGTCGCTTCTGGAAACCGAGGGCTACTTCGCGGCCGAGGTGAAGGTCGAGCGCGTCGGCGGCCCGAGCGCGGCCGCGGCGTCCGGTGCCGCCGCGCCCCCGGTTGCCGCGTCCGGCGCCGTGGCGGCCGCTTCCGCGCCGCCCGGCGCCGAGCTGCCGCTCGTGCGCGTCCGCGTCGTGCCCGGCCCGCGCGCGACGATCCAGGACGTCTCGATCGACGTCTCCGGCCCCTTGCAGGAGGCCGCGCGCGCCGCCGATGCCGACGCCGCCGGTACGCTGGCCGACCTGCGGCGGCAGTGGACGCTGCCGGCCGGCGAGCCGTTCACGCAGTCGGCCTGGTCGGCGGCGAAGAACGCGGCGCTCGCGCTGCTGCATGCCGAGGGCTACCCGACCGCCGACTGGACCGAGACCGCCGCGCAGGTCGACGCCGACCGCCACCTCGTGCGTCTGCAGGTCCGCGCCGAGAGCGGCCCGCTGTTCCGCCTGGGCGAGATCGAGGTCGAGGGCCTGCAGCGCTACGACGCCGCCAGCGTGCGCAACCTCGCCACCTTCCGCAGCGGCATGCCGTACAGCGAGAAGCTGCTGCTCGACTACCAGGAGCGGCTGCAGCAGTCCGGGCTGTTCGAGGGCGTCGCGGTCGAGATCGACCCCGACCCGGCGAAGGCTGGGCGCGCCACCGTGCACGTGCGGGTGCGCGAACTGACGCTGCAGCAGGCGACCTTCGGCATCGGCTACAGCGCCGACACCGGCCCGCGCCTGACCCTGGACCACCTGCACCGGCGCGTCTTCGGCACCCGCTGGGTCGCGCGCAACCAGTTCGAGCTGGGGCCGCAGAAGAAATCATGGCTGGGCGAGCTGACCTCGCACCCGCTGGCCGACCAGTACCGCAACGTGCTCGCCGTCAGCGTGCTCGACCTGCGCACCGACAGCGACGACTCGATCGGCTGGGGCCTGCGCGCCGGCCGCAAGCTCACCAGCGAGCGCAACGACCGCTACTACTACGCCGAGCTGCTGCACGCGCGCGTGACGACCGGCGACCAGGTCGACAGCGCCGAGGCGGTCAGCGGCAACTACGAGTGGATCATCCGCCGGCTCGACAGCGTGCTGCTGCCGACCGACGGCTACACCTTCTCGGCCAAGGCCGCGCTCGGCTACGCCCGCAGCAGCACCGACGACAACGGCCCGTTCGCCCGCGCCTACGGCCGCTATACGTGGTACCGGCCGCTCGGCGCGTGGTTCGCGTCGGCGCGGGTGGAGGCCGGCCAGGTGTTCGCGCGCGACGGCGTCGGCGTGCCCGACACGCTGCTGTTCCGCGCCGGCGGCGACGAATCGGTTCGCGGCTACGCCTACCGCTCGCTCGGGCCGACGGTCGACGGCGTGGTGCAGAGCGGCCGCGTGCTGCTGACCGCAAGCGTCGAGTTCGCGCACCCGATCAGCCCCCGCCACCCGGCGTTCCTGTGGGCCGCCTTCGTCGACACCGGCAACGCCGCCGACCGCTGGGGCCAGCTCGACCTGGCCACCGGCGTGGGCGTCGGCGTGCGTTGGCGCAGCCCCGTCGGCCCGCTGCGCGTCGATGCCGCCTACGGGCTGAAGGTGCGCCGCGCGCGGCTGCATTTCAGCGTCGGGATCGCGTTCTGAGCGGGTGAGCGGCCGCCGCGACCATGACCACCGCCAGCCCCCTGCCCACGCCGCCGCAGCCGCCGGAGGCACCCACGCTGTGGCTCGGCCGGCTGATGCTGTGGCTGATCGCCAGCGTGCTGACGCTGCTGCTGCCGCTGCTGTTCGCCGCCGGCGCGCTGTGGTGGGTGGCCGGCAGCGAAGACGGCAGTGCGTGGCTGCTCGACCACCTGCCTGGCGTGCAGGTGCGCGGCGTGCGCGGCGCGTTGCTGGGCGACTTCTCCATCGAGCACGCGGAGATCCCGCTGCCCGGCGGCGCGCCGCGCGACGGCGGCCCACCGGCCGACCGCATCGTGATCGACGGGCTGGCCTGGTCCGGCCTGCGGCTGGACGCGCTGGCGCAGTCGGACCTGTGGCTGCGGGTGTCGCTGCCGCGGCTGCAAGCGCGCCGGGTCGGCATCGACATCGCCCCGACGCCGACCACCGAGCCGAGTGCGCCGCCGAGCGACCTGTGGCTGCCGGTGGCGCTGGACATCGGCGCGCTCGCGGTCGACGAACTGCACGCCAGCGCGCTCGGCGACACCCCGCTGCGCGAGCTGCGCGCCGGGCTGCACCTCGCCGCCGACGGCGGCGCGCTGCACCGCGTCGACGATCTCGAACTGGGTTGGGACCGGGTGCACGCGCGCGGCTCGCTGCGCATCGCCACGCGCGGGCGCATGCCGGTCGACGTGCGGCTGGAGCTGGAGCAGGCTGAAGCTGTGGCGGGGGCGGGCACGGGCACGGGCACGGGCACGGGCACGGGCACTGGCACTGGCACCAGCACTGGCACCAGCACTGGCACCGGAGCGGCCGCGAGTTCGGGCACCGGCTCCGGTCCGGCGCCCGGCCGAGAGTCGGCGCCGGCCGGCGCGACGATCCCGCCGTGGTCGGCCAGCCTGCTGCTCGCCGGCCCGCTGGAACACCCGGCCTTGCGGGCGACGCTGCGATCGGAACCGCGTCGCGGCCAGCCCAGCCAGTCCCTGGACGCGCGCGCCACGCTGCGCCCTTTCGCCGCCTGGCCGCTCGGCGACCTGCAGGCCAGCACGCAGGCGCTCGACCTGTCCGTGTTCCACACCGCCGCCCCACGCACCGCGATCAGCGGCGAGGCGCAAGTGCGCAGCGACGGCCGAGACCGCCCGGCGCAGGTCACGCTGAAGCTCGCCAACGCCGCCGCCGGCCGCTGGAACGAAGGCCGCGCGCCGCTGCGCTCGCTGGCGCTCGACCTGCGCGCGCGGCCGGACGACCCGACCCACCTGGAACTGCTGTCGCTGGACGCCGAACTCGGTGGAGAACGCCCCGCGGAATCCGCGGGCAACCGCAACGCCACGCCTCGCGGTGGCGGTCGCAGTGCCGCCGGCACCGGGTCCCGCGCCGCGCCCAGCGGCCGCCCCAGCGCCGCGTCGGGCTCGGCGTCCGGAACGCGATCCGGCACCGCATCCGGCATCCCCCCCGGCACCACCGCCAACTGGACCCCCGCGCGCTGGACGCTGGACGCGACGCTCACCGGCATCGAGCCAGCGAGGCTCGACGCCCGCGCGCCGACGCTGCGCCTGGGCGGCCCGCTGCACGCCGAGGGCACAGGCTTCGACGGCGCCCCCGACGCGGCCACGGTGGAACTGCAGGCGCGGCTGTCCGGCAACGTGGTCGGCGTGCTGCCCCGCGGCACGGCCGTGCGCACTGCGCAACTGACGCTCGACGCGCTGCTGAACCCGCGGCGCCTCGAAATCCGCACCTTGCGCGCGCAGGCCGGCGGCGCGCTGGCGACGATCGAGGCGCGCGCGGTGCGCGACGGCGGCACGGACCCGGCGGATGCACCGTGGTCGACGCAAGGCCGCGCGACGCTGAAGGACTTCGACCCGCTGCCGTGGTGGCCCGGCAGCGACGATTCGCCGTGGCGGCGCGGCGCGCACCGGCTGAACGCGCAGGGCAGCTTCGACCTGCAACTTCCGGCGCCGGCCGGCGTGCGCGACGCGACCGCGCTGCTGGCCGCGCTGCGCG
This sequence comes from Piscinibacter sp., assembly GCA_044223035.1. GTDB lineage: Bacteria > Pseudomonadota > Gammaproteobacteria > Burkholderiales > Burkholderiaceae_C > JBGAMJ01. Next base: position 5,677 of record JBGAMJ010000111.1, on the reverse strand, counting down.
GCCAGGCCAGCCTGGCGTGGAAGGACAGCCTGCTCGCCGGCGTGCCGCTGGCCGGCGACGCCAGCCTGCGCAGCATCGACGGCGGCGCGGCCCAGCTCGTGCTGCATGCCGACGCGGGCGGCAACCGCATCGAGGCCAGCGGCCGGCTCGACGCCACCGGCCGCGGCGCCAACGATCGCTGGAACGCGCGGATCGACGGTCCGGCGCTCGACCGGCTCGCGCCGCTGTACCGGCTGTTCCAGGCACCCGGCGCGGACGCGACGCTCGCCGGCCGCATCGACGGCGAAGCGCAGCTCACCGGCCGCTGGCCGGACGTCGCGACGCAGGGCCGGCTCGACGGCCAGGCGCTGCGCGCCGGGGCGCTGCGCGCCGCGCAGTTGCGGGCGCGCTGGCAACTCGGCACGACCCTCGACGCGCCGCTCGATGTCGACGCGTCGGCCACCGACGTGGCGATGCTCGGCCCGCCGCGCGCCACCGTGCGCGCCGGCGCCGTCGTCGCCACCCCGGCCGGCCCGTCGGCCGAACGCGTGCAGCTCCGGGTCCAGGGCAGCGGCCGCGCGCACACGCTGGAGCTGCGGGCGGAATCGAAGTCGCTGCCGCCGGAGTGGCTGATGGAGGCGGCGGCGACGGGAGGGTTGGCGTCGGGTCCGGCGTCAGGGGCGGCGTCGGGGGCGGCGGCACCTGCGTCCGCATCGGCGCCCACACCTTCACCCACACCTTCACCCACACCCTCGACCGCACCGGCACCCGCACGCTCAGGCGCAACCGCAACCGCAACCGCAACCGCACCGGCACCGGCGGCGGCCGCGGTGGCATCCGCGCCGACGCCGCTCACGGTCGGGGTGTTGCGTGCGCAGGGCAGCTTCGTCACCGCCTCGGTGGCGCGCAGTGTCGCGATGGCGGCGTCGGCGGTGCGTGGCCTGTCGGGCGGGACGCCGACGCGCGACAGCGGGGCCACCACGGCCGCGCGCGCTGCGGTCACCGCATCCGTGCCGCGCGGGCCCGCCACGGCGTCCGCCTCCGCGGCGCGCGGCACATCGCAGGCCCCGGACAGTGCCCCTGCCGCCGCCACGCCGCTCGGCGCCCGCGCCGCTCCAACGGCACCCGCGAACCGCGCTGCCGCGGCGCCCCCCACCGACCGCGTCGCGGCTACAC
>JBGAMJ010000111.1:0-4459 GCA_044223035.1 Piscinibacter sp. | reverse complement strand
CCCGACGGGCCCCACCGCCCCCGCCGCCCGCACCCCCTCCGCCCGCGCAGTTCCATCACCCGCCGCGCGCCCCGCCGACACCGGCCCGGTGACCCGCTTCGCCGGCTGGCGCGGGCGGCTGGAGCGGCTGGAGCTGCGCAGCGGCGGCGCGCCGCCGTTGGTGAGCGTGCGCGACGTGGGCATCGAAGCCGCCTGGGCGAACGGCCCGATGCGCCTGCTGGTGCAGCCCGGCCGCGCCGACGCGCTGGGCGCGGTGCTGCGCTGGAGCCGCATCGCCTGGCAGGACGCCGACGGCCGGCGCCCGGCGCAGCTCGAGGCGCAGGCACAGCTCGACGCGTTCCGCATTGCGCCGCTGCTGGCCCGGGTGCAGCCCGATTTCGGCTGGGGCGGCGACCTGGTCGTGACCGGCCGGGTCGACGTGCGCAGCAGCCCGCAGTTCAGCGCCAACGTGGTGGTCGAGCGCGCCGGCGGCGACCTGACCGTGACCGACGAGCTCGGCACGCAGCCGCTCGGGCTGACCGACCTGCGCGTCGGGCTCGATGCGCACGACGGCGTCTGGAGCTTCACGCAGGGCCTGGCCGGGCGAACGCTCGGGGTGGCGGCCGGCGCGGTCGTCGTGCGCACGCGGCCGGAGGCGACCTGGCCGGCGGCCGACGCGCCGATTTCCGGCGTGCTCGAACTGCAGGTCGCGAACCTCGGCACCTGGGGCACCTGGGTGCCGGCCGGCTGGCGGCTGGGTGGGGCGCTGCGCGCGTCGGCCAGCATTTCCGGCCGCTTCGGCGCGCCCGAGTACACCGGCGAGGTGCGTGGCAGCGGGCTGTCGGTGCGCAATTTCCTGCAGGGCGTCAACGTGTCCGGCGGCGAGATGGCGATCCAGCTGGGCGGCGACGTGGCACGCATCGAGCGCTTCGTCGCGAAGGCGGGCGACGGCACCCTCGGCCTGGCCGGCAGCGCGACGCTGGGCGCCGCGCCGCGCGCCGATCTCTCGTTGACCGCCACGCGCTTCCAGGTGCTCGGGCGGGTCGACCGGCGCATCGTCGCCAGCGGGCAGGCGCGGCTGCAGTTCGACCGCGAGAGCCTCGCGATCGACGGGCGCGTTCACGTCGACGAAGGGCTGATCGATTTCACCCGCTCCGACGCGCCGACGCTGTCCGACGACGTGGTGGTGACCGGCGGACGGCGCGCGGCGGGGCTCAAGCCGGGCGTCAACGGCAGCGCACCCGGCACCGCCACCTCCGCCGCCACCGGCAGCCCGGCGTCCACCGGGCGCCTGATCAACGTCGACCTGGCGGTCGACCTCGGCCAGCAGCTCCGCCTGCGCGGCCGCGGGCTGGATGCCCGGCTGGCCGGCGACCTGCGCATCACCGCGCCGGCCGGGCGGATGGCCGTCAACGGCACGGTGCGCGTGGTCGACGGCACCTACGCCGCCTACGGGCAGAAGCTGACGATCGACCGCGGGCTGGTGGTGTTCAGCGGGCTGGTCGACAACCCGCGGCTGGACATCGAGGCGACGCGGCCGAACCTGGACATCCGCGTCGGCGTGACGATCACCGGCACCGCGGTCAATCCGCGCATCCGGCTGTTCTCGGAGCCGGAAAAGTCCGACCTGGAGAAGCTGAGCTGGCTCGTGCTGGGCCGCGGCGGCGACGAACTCGGCCGCGCCGACACCGCGCTGCTGCAACGCGCCGCGCTGGCGCTGCTGGCTGGCGAGGACGGCGGCGTGACCGACCAGCTCACCAAGGCGATCGGGCTCGACGAGATCTCGCTGCGCCAGTCCGAGGGCGAGGTGCGCGACACCGTGATCTCGCTCGGCAAGCAGATCTCGCGGCGCTGGTACGTGGGCTACGAACGCGGCCTGAATGCCACCACCGGAAGCTGGCAGCTCATCTACCGCGTCGCCCGCCGCTTCACGCTGCGCGCCCAGTCGGGCGCGGAGAGTTCGCTGGACGTGATCTGGACCTGGCGGTGGCAGTGAGCGGGCGAAATGGGCGCCCCTCCCCGCATGACAAAATCGACGCCGCCTCGCCGTAGTTCACGGGGTGCACGCCCCGGGGATGTACCCGATTGCGTATCACCTGCATATCGCCGCCAGCGCTGAATCGGGTCACGTAGCGCTCCAACAAGTGAGCGGCTTGCGCACGTTTGGGCATTCCGGCCACGAGATCGATGCGACGCCCCAGCCACTGGCAGACGACAGGTATGTCGCCCGCGCCGTAGTGACGAGACAGGGCGATCTGCTCGCTGAGTAACTGTTGCTCGATTTCGAGCCCTTCCGTCCTGAGGCGGAGGTGTCGTCGACAGCGCACGTGGCGTGCGGTGGCTTGGATCGCTTCACCAAGCAAGCACGACTTAGCTGCTGGCCTGCGAGTCACGCGGTGGCTGGTGATCAGCGCGATGAGGTCCGTGCAGGCGGTAGCGACAGCACACTCGCCGACGCGAGCGGCGCCTCAGGCGCATGAACTGTTAGGGGTCGGATTCGCGGAGGCGCGACAGCGGCAGCCCAATTGCGACCAGATGACTTTGCAATTCATCAAGCACGTGTCTCTGCTTGGCTACAAACACAAATCGGGCGTGTGAATCGTAGTACATCGCGTGGCAGCCACGAGACCGAAGAACTGCGAGTTTCGTGCCGATCACTTCTGTGGGGTCGTCCTGGCGCGAGAACGCTTGGTCGAATGCGAACACTAGCTCATATCGGTCAGCTTCCCGCGCGAGGCCATCAAACGATACGTGTTGCTTGCCGCCGCGGTGATTGATTCCAGTATCAGGATCGACGAAAAGAGCAGGCCTGACCGGCTCAAGCGCTCCGGAAGTGAGAGGGCCCGCACCGATCAGTCGGTAGAACTCTTTCTCGTTCGCACCCCAAGTGCCAGTAAACATGGCATCGACTGCGACTGAATAGCCGAGGATTGAGAGTTCGCGGCAGAAGAATCGCTTGACAAGGTCATACGAGTCGCCGAAATACTTGGGGTTCACGACTAGATATGCCTAGCGAATGATGTGGGAGGTGGCACCCGGCTTAGCGGGGTACGCCATTCCGATAGAAGGATTGGGCGTCATTCTCCAGGAAGCTTCCAATCCCACCCCATAGAACCTGAGTAGATGCCATCGTTCTCTGGCTCGTGCGGGAGAAGGAGGGTTGGAGCAATGATGCTTGAAACCTCAAAACGCCCGTACGTGAGCCGATAGAAATGCAGCAGAAGTACCAGCAGAGCGGCAACAGCCGATATGGCTCTATACATGGTGGGGGCGGCCGGGTGGCCTACTCGATCATGCTTGATCTTGTTGTACCCATGGGTCCACCAGTCTGGAGCATTGCGGGATGTCCAACCTGCCCATGGTGTGAGGCCCTGAAGTGAGAAGCGAGGCATGTCGATTTTCATTAACGCGAACTGCGGGTACTTATCAGTCACCACGGCATGAAATTGGCCGATTGCTTTTGGGGTAACGCCTCCCGGGAACTTGCCTGCGAAAGATCGTAGACAGTTCTCGATTTCAACGAATGCCATAACGATGATTCGTGCGAAGTATTCAGAATGGACTTCGAAGTGCTCAGTCAGTGGGCTGACATAGCGAAAGCTTTCCTCCAAGTCCCTTTCGAGCAGACGGAAGTATTTCCAATGAGGGAGGTCGTGACGCAAAGAAATCGCGCCTACCACGGCCCATGTTTGCGCTCACCGGCCTGTGGATACTGGCGCATCCAACAGTAGTAGCAGGTCGGGTGCCGCGAAGTTTCAGACCGAATGAAGCACATGCGGTGTGCGGCGACCGTCCCTTCGAGGCCAGCAATCCCACGGGTCACTCCGCAACCTCACTCTTTATCTTGGACAGTTCGGTTCTAACGTCCCGCATCTCGCTTTGGTACTGATCAAACGTTGTGCGGCCTCGGTTGAACAAATCGCAAGCCTGGGCGGACTGTTTCTCGAGGAGGGCGACCCGGTCGCGATACTTCACCAACTCTTGGGCCGTTATTCCCGCTTTCACCTTGACATCGGCCTTCTCACCAGAAACTTCTCCCGTACGAGCGTATTGCTCCGCAGCCTTGCATGGCGATGGTGCCAAGTTGATTACGACAACTCTCTCGCCCGTGGGGCCGACGCCCACGCACGACGTGAGGCCGAATAGCAGTAGTGACAGAGACAGCATCTTGCGAGGTACGACCACGGATTCTCCTTTGGTCTAACGAACTGCGGCGCGCGTGCAGGTGTGGCTCTTGGCCCGCGAGGCGGATGATGACCTAAGGAAACGCTGAACAATTCGGCCCACAACCTGCTTGCATAGATCGCCATGAAGCACCGCCCGAAGCCGCCCAAGCAACTGAGCTTTGCCAGCCTGGAGTTCGCGCAGAAGAAGCGCGTGACACGGCGCGAGAGGTTCCTCGGGGAGATGGAGCAGGTGGTGCCGTGGGCACGGCTGGAGGCGCTCATCGAGCCGCTGTACCCGACGGGTGGGCGGGTCG
>JBGAMJ010000110.1:0-18638 GCA_044223035.1 Piscinibacter sp. | reverse complement strand
GGTGACGCAGACCACGTCGGCCCCATGCACCAGGTTCAGCCAGGCGATCGGCGCGCCGATCGCACGCTCGACGCGGCGGCGGTTCTCGGCCACCGCTGCGTCATCGTCCCCGACCGAACGGCTGACGTTCAGGCCCGCGTAGGGCCCCTGACTCACGCCGCCATGGCGCGTCGTCATCAGCGCCGGCGCAGGCGCGTCCCAGTCCGGCCGCAGCCAGCCCAGGGCCGCGACGTCCGGCGCATCGAGAACGGCCTCAGGCGGCATCCGGGCACTTCTCCGGCCGCGTCTGCTCGAACGCGTCGAGCTTCATGCAGGCATCGAACACGCGCATCACCTGCGGCACATGGTCGAGCCGGCAGTTGAAACGCTGCGCATTGAAGATCTGCGGGACGAGCACGCAGTCGGCCATCGTCGGCGTGTCGCCGTGACAGTAGGTCGATGGCGCGGCCTGCAGCCGCCGCTCGACGACCTGCAGGCCGGTCTCCACCCAGTGCCGGTACCAACGGTCCTTGTCCTCTTCCGAGACCTTCATGTCGCGCACCAGGTAGCGCAGCACGCGCAGGTTGTTCAACGGGTGGATCTCGCAGGCGATGTCCTGCGACAGCGCACGCACCCTCGCCCGGCCCAGCGCATCGCGCGGCAGCAAAGGCGGCTCGGGGTGCGTTTCGTCGAGGTACTCGATGATCGCCATCGACTGCGACAACCCGACGTCGCCGTCGTGCAGCAGCGGCACCAGGCGCGACGCCTGCACCGCCGAGAACGACTCGGACAGCTGCTCGTTCTTCTGCAGGTGCACCGACTTGTAGTCGTAGTCCAGCCGCTTCAAGGCCAGCGCGATCCGCACGCGGTACGACGCGGACGAGCGGAAGTAGTTGTACAGCTCCATCGCGGGTTCCTTCAGCGCACGGCCACCTTCAGCGTGCCCAGGCCATCGATGCGCCCTTCCATCACGTCACCGGCCACCACGGCGCCGACGCCGGCCGGGGTGCCGCTGTAGATCAGGTCGCCCGGCGCCAGTTCCCATGCGGCGCTCAGGTGCTCGATCGTCTCGGCGACGTTCCAGATCAGGTCCTTCAGGTCGGCCTTCTGGCGCGGCTGCCCGTTCACCGTGAGGCTGATCGCGCCGGTCGTCAGCTCGCCGGTCTTCGTGATCGGCGTGATCGGGGATATCGGTGCGCTCTGGTCGAAGCCCTTGCCGATGCACCACGGCCGGCCCTGCTTCTTCATGTCGTTCTGCAGGTCGCGCCGCGTCATGTCCAGGCCCACCGCGTAGCCCCAGATGTGCTTCGCGGCGTCGGCCGCGGCGATGTTGCGGCCGCCGGTGCCGATGGCCACGACGAGTTCGATCTCGTGGTGCAAGTTCTTCGTCAACGACGGGTAGTCGATGGTGCCGGTCTCGCCGTCGGGCACGACGACGATCGCATCGGCAGGCTTCAGGAAGAAGAACGGCGGCTCGCGGCCGCTGAAGCCCATCTCCTGCGCGTGCTCGACATAGTTGCGGCCGACGCAGTAGATGCGGCGCACGGGAAACCGCCCACCGCCGGTGATCGGCACGGTGACGGGGACAGGTGCGGGGATCACGAGACTCATACTCAGCTCCGGGGTTGCCGAACGATCATGCCACTACACTGATTCGATGCACCTGCCGCGCCGCATCCAGCATTGCCGCCTCTGCGGGGCCCGCGCCGAGTACCGCGTGCCGGCCGACGACAACCGCGAACGCGCCACCTGCACCGCCTGCGGCGAAATCCACTACGAGAACCCGATCAACGTCGTCGGCACCGTGCCGGTGTGGGGCGACCAGGTGCTGCTGTGCCGCCGCGCGATCGAGCCCCGCTACGGGTTGTGGACGCTGCCCGCGGGCTTCCTCGAACTCGGCGAGAGCACCGATGCCGGCGCGGTGCGCGAGACGGTCGAGGAGGCCGGCGCGCGGATCGAGCTCGAAGGCCTCTACACGATCCTGAACGTCGTGCGCGTCGGCCAGGTCCACTTCTTCTACCGCGCCCGCATGCTCGACACGACACTGGACCCCGGCCCCGAGACGCTCGAGGCGCAGCTGTTCCGCGAGCACGAGGTGCCATGGGACCAGATCGCCTTCCGCACGGTGCGCCAGACGCTCGAGCATTTCTTCGAAGACCGGCGGCGCGGGCGGTTCGAGCTGCATACGGGCGAGATCGGCTGAGCGCGGCGGGCTGAACGCGGCCGCTCAGCGCCGCTGCGGCGGCAGGTCGGTGCACGAGCCGTGCGCCACCTCGGCGGCCATGCCGATGCTCTCGCCCAGCGTCGGGTGCGGGTGGATGGTCTTGCCGATGTCGACCTCGTCGGCCCCCATCTCGATGGCCAACGCCACCTCGCCGATCATGTCGCCGGCATGCGTGCCGACGATGCCGCCACCGAGGATGCGATGCGTCTCGGCATCGAACAGCAGCTTGGTCTGGCCCTCGTCACGGCCGTTGGCGATGGCGCGGCCGGACGCCGTCCACGGGAACAGGCCCTTCTTGACCTTCACGCCCTTGGCCTTGGCCTCGTCTTCGGTGAGGCCGACCCAGGCCACCTCGGGGTCCGTGTAGGCCACGCTCGGGATCACGCGGGCGTCGAACTGCGCCTTCGTGTCGCCGCTGGCCACCTCGGCGGCCACGTGCGCCTCGTGCACCGCCTTGTGCGCGAGCATCGGCTGGCCGACGATGTCGCCGATGGCGTAGATGTGCGGCACGTTGGTGCGCATCTGCACGTCGACCTTGATGAAGCCACGATCGCCGACGACCACGCCGGCCTTCTCGGCGCCGATCTTCTTGCCGTTCGGGGTGCGGCCCACGGCCTGCAGCACCAGGTCGTAGAGGCCCTCGCTCTTCGTGCCGTCGAGCCCCTCGAACTGCACGCGGATGCCGTCCGCCGTGGCCTCGGCGCCCACCGTCTTGGTCTTCAGCATCACGCGCTCGAAGCGGTGGGCGTTCATCTTCTGCCAGACCTTCACGAGGTCGCGGTCGGCACCCTGCATCAGGCCGTCGAGCATCTCGACGACATCGAGCTTCGCACCCAGCGTGGAATAGACCGTGCCCATCTCGAGGCCGATGATGCCGCCGCCGACCACCAGCATCCTTTCAGGACGCTGTCGGAGCTGCAACGCGCCGGTGGAGGTGACGATGCGCGGGTCGTCGGGGAGGAACGGCAGCTTCACCGCCTCCGAACCTGCGGCGATGATGGCCTGCTTGAAACGCACGACGACCCGCCTGCCATCGGCTCCCGTCACCGCGAGGTGGTGCGGGTCGGTGAACTCGCCGGTGCCTTGCACCACGGTGACCTTGCGCATCTTGGCCATCGCCGCCAGGCCGCCGGTGAGCTTGCCCACCACCTTGTTCTTGTGGGCCAGCAGCTTGCCGAGATCGACCTCGGGCTTGGCGAAGGTCACGCCGAGGTCGGCGAAGTGGGTCACCTCGTCCATCACCGCGGCCACGTGCAGCAAGGCCTTGCTCGGGATGCAGCCGACGTTCAGGCACACGCCGCCGAGCGTCGGATAGCGCTCGACGAGCAGCGTCTTCATGCCGAGGTCGGCGGCACGGAACGCAGCGGAATAGCCGCCGGGACCGGCGCCGAGCACGAGCATGTCGCACTCGTGGTCGACGGTGCCGGCATGGGCCGGCGCGGCGGCGGGCGCTGGAGCAGGCGCTGCTGCCGCCGGTGCGGGTGCCGGTGCGGCAGCCGCCGGCGCAGCCGCGCCGGCCGCCTCGACGATCGCCAGGACCACGCCTTCGTTGATCTTGTCGCCGAGCTTCACCTTCAGCTCGCGGATCACGCCGGCGGCCGACGACGGGATCTCCATCGAGGCCTTGTCGCTCTCCACCGTGATCAGGCTCTGCTCGACCTTCACGGTGTCGCCGGGCTTGACCAGCACCTCGATCACCGCGACGTCCTTGAAATCGCCGATGTCCGGCACCTTCACTTCGATCAGCGCCATCGCCGTCATCCCCTCAGCTTGAATGTGTGGCTGCGCACCGGCGCAGCAGAACTGGTGTCGAACTCGCAGCCGGCGCGCACGCCGGTCTCGGCAATCTCGGCCGCGGTGCGGGCGCGGTCGTAGACCGCGTGCATCGCGCCCAGCGCGAAGCGGCGTCCCGAGCCGATCGCCCAGAAACGCTCGAACTCGAACACCTCGCGGTACGACTCGACACCGAAGATGCCGCTCCCATTGGCGATCAGCAACGAGTACTGGCTGCTCTCGTACGGGTCCGTGTCATGCTCCTTGGTGTTGAGGAAGTAGGTCTCCTTCAACTTCGGATGCAGCCGCCGGAACGTCTCGAACAGGCCGTCCCGATCCTCGAGCCGCAGCTCCTCGGGCGGCAGCGCGTTCAGCGCCTGCCGCAGCACCGGCACGTGCGCGGTCGAGCCGACCATGCCGACGATCGAGCTGCCCACCTCGAACATCTTGGTGTTCAGCTCGTAGCCGTGCGGCAGCCGCGTCTCGCCGAAGGTCACCAGCGAGTCCGACGCGATCGCCAGCGTGCGGCCCTTGCGGGCCACCACGACGGTGCTCATGTCTACAGCAACACGCGGCGGAAGTCGGCGAGCAGGCTCGCGAAATACGCGTTGAAGCGCGCCGCCGCGGCACCGTCGATGACGCGGTGGTCCCACGACAGCGACAGCGGCAGGATCAGCCGCGGCTGGAAGGCCTTGCCGTCCCACACCGGGCGCGTCGAGCTGCGGCACACGCCGAGGATGGAGACCTCGGGCGCGTTGATGATCGGCGTGAAGTACGTGCCGCCGATGCCGCCCAGCGAGCTGATCGAGAAGCAGCCGCCGCTCATGTCCGCCGGGCCGAGCTTGCCGTCGCGCGCCTTCTTGGCGAGTTCGCCCATCTCCTGGCTGATCGCCAGCACGCCCTTCTTGTCGGCGTCCTTGATGACCGGCACCACGAGGCCGTTGGGCGTGTCGGCCGCGAAGCCGATGTGGAAGTAGTTCTTCAGCACCAGCTGCTCGCCGTCGAGCGAGGCGTTGAACTCGGGGAACTTCTTCAGCGCGTAGACCGCCGCCTTGATCAGGAACGCGAGCATCGTCACCTTGACGCCGCTCTTCTCGTTCTCCTTGTTCAGCAGCAGCCGGAACTCCTCCAGCTCGGTGATGTCGGCATCGTCGTGGTTGGTGACGTGCGGGATCATCACCCAGTTGCGGTGCAGGTTGGCGCCGCTGATCTTCTTGATGCGCGACAGGTCGCGCCGCTCGACCGGGCCGAACTTCGAGAAGTCGACCTGCGGCCACGGCAGCAACCCGGGCAGCGAGCCACCCGTGGCGGCCGGCGCGGCGGGGGCCTTGGCCTTCTGCGCCGCGGTCTGCGTGCTGCCGGCCATCACGGCCTTCACGAAGCCCTGCAGGTCGTCCTGCGTGATGCGGCCCTTGGGCCCGGTGCCCTGCACCTCGGCCAGCGGCACGCCGAGTTCGCGCGCCAGGCGGCGGATCGACGGGCTGGCGTGCGGCAGCGTCGCGGCGGGGGCGGCGCCGGGCTGGCGAGTGGCCGCGGGGCCGACGGGGAAGACGCCGATGCCGCGGCGGGAACGGCTGCAGGCGCGGCAGCCGTTGCGGGCGCCGGCGCAGGCCCACCGCGGCCGGGGCGGCAGCACCCGCCGCGCCCTTCAGCGTGGCGATCGGCGTGCCCTTGTTGATCTTGTCGCCCACCTTCACGAGCAGGGTCTCGACGACCCCGGCTTGCGACGACGGGATCTCCATCGACGCCTTGTCGCTCTCCACGGTGATCAGGCTCTGCTCGAGCTTCACGGCGTCGCCGGCCTTGACGAAGATCTCGATCACCGCGACGTCGGCGAAATCACCGATGTCGGGCACCACCACGGTGACCGGGCCGGACGCAGCCACCGGTGCATCCGCAGCGGCGGCCGCAGGCGCCGGAGCCGGAGCTGCGGCCGACGGCGCAGGTGCGGGCGCCACGGCGGATGCCGATGCCGCGCCTTCCGCCTCGACCAGCGCCACCAGCGTGCCTTGGCTGACCTTGTCGCCGAGCGAGACCTTCAGTTCCTTCACCACGCCCGCCACCGACGACGGGATCTCCATCGAGGCCTTGTCGCTCTCCACGGTGAGCAGCGACTGCTCGAGCTTGATCGTGTCGCCGGGCTTCACCAGCAGCTCGATCACGGCCACGCTCTCGAAGTCCCCGATGTCGGGGACCTTCACTTCGACCAACGCCATGTTTGATGTCTCCGTCGTTCTCGTCGTTCAGGCGTACAGCGGGTTGACCTTGCCGGTGTCGATGCCGTACTTCTTGATCGCCTCGGCCACCACCGCGGGCTTGATCGCGCCGTCCTCGGCCAGGGCCTTGAGCGCCGCCACCACCACGTAGTGCCGGTTCACCTCGAAGTGCTCGCGCAGCTTGCTGCGGAAGTCGCTGCGGCCGAAACCGTCGGTGCCCAGCACCTTGTACGTGCGCGGCACGTTCTTCTCTCGCGGCATGAACGGGCGGATCTGCTCGGCGTAGTTCTTCATGTAGTCGGTGGAGGCGACCACGGGCCCGGCGTGCGCGCCCAGCTGCTGCGCCACGAACGGCACGCGCGGCGTGTCGGTGGGGTGCAGCAGGTTCCAGCGCTCGGCGTCCTGGCCTTCGCGCGCCAGTTCGTTGAAGCTCGGGCAGCTCCACACGTTGGCAGCCACGCCCCACTCCTCCTCGAGCAGCTTGCGCGCGGCCATGCTCTCGCGCAGGATGGTGTCGCTGCCCAGCAGATTCACGCTCGGCGCGCCCTTCTTGCCCTGCCCCGCCTCGAGCAGGTACATGCCCTTGATGATCTGCTCCTCGGTGCCCGGCTTCAGCCCCGGCATCGGGTAGTTCTCGTTGAGCAGCGTCAGGTAGTAGAAGACGTTGTCCTGCTTCTCCACCATGCGCTTCAGGCCGTGGTGGATGATCACCGCCACCTCGTGCGCGAAAGTCGGGTCGTAGGTGATGCAATTCGGGATCGTGCCGGCCAGGATGTGGCTGTGGCCGTCCTCGTGCTGCAGCCCCTCGCCGTTCAGCGTGGTGCGGCCCGACGTGCCGCCGAGCAGGAAGCCGCGCGCCTGCATGTCGCCGGCCGCCCAGGCCAGGTCGCCGATGCGCTGGAAGCCGAACATCGAGTAGTAGATGTAGAACGGCACCATGATGCGGTTGTTCGTCGAGTACGACGTCGCCGCGGCGATCCAGCTGCTCATGCCGCCGGCCTCGTTGATGCCTTCCTGCAGCACCTGGCCGGCCTTGTCCTCGCGGTAGTACATCACCTGGTCCTTGTCGACCGGCGTGTAGTTCTGGCCCGCGGGGTTGTAGATGCCGATCTGGCGGAAGAGGCCCTCCATGCCGAAGGTGCGCGCCTCGTCGACGAGGATCGGCACCGCGCGCGGGCCGAGATCCTTGTCGCGCAGGAGCTGCGTCAGGAAGCGCACGAAGGCCTGCGTGGTCGAGATCTCGCGCCCTTCGGCGGTCGGCTCGAGCACGGCCTTGAAGCTGTCCAGCGGCGGCACGGCGAGCTGCTCGTCGGCTTTCTGGCGGCGATGCGGCAGGTAGCCGCCCAGCGCCTTGCGGCGCTCGTGCAGGTACTTCATCTCCGGCGTGTCGTCGGCCGGCTTCAGGAACGGGATGTCGGGCAGCTTGTCGTCCGGGATCGGGATGTTGAAGCGGTCGCGGAACAGCTTCACGTCCTCGTCGATCAGCTTCTTGGTCTGGTGCGCGGTGTTCTTGCCCTCGCCGCTCTTGCCCATGCCGAAGCCCTTGACGGTCTTGATCAGCAGCACCGTCGGCTGGCCCACCGTGTTGGCGGCCTTGTGGAACGCGGCGTACACCTTCTGCGGATCATGGCCGCCGCGGTTCAGGCGCCAGATGTCCTCGTCGCTCATCTTCGAGACCATCTCGAGCAGTTTCGGATGGCGCCCGAAGAAGTTCTTGCGCACGAAGGCACCGTCGTTGGCTTTCATGGCCTGGTAGTCACCGTCGACCGTCTCCATCATCACCTTGCGCAGGATGCCTTCCTTGTCGCGCGCCAGCAGCGGATCCCAGTAGCTGCCCCACAGCAGCTTGATGACGTTCCAGCCGGAACCGCGGAACTCGCCCTCGAGCTCCTGGATGATCTTGCCGTTGCCGCGCACCGGGCCGTCCAGGCGCTGCAGGTTGCAGTTGATGACGAAGATCAGGTTGTCGAGCTTCTCGCGCGCGGCCAGGCCGATCGCGCCCAGCGATTCCGGCTCGTCCATCTCGCCGTCGCCGCAGAACACCCACACCTTGCGGTTGGACGTGTCGGCAATGCCGCGGGCGTGCAGGTACTTCAGGAAGCGCGCCTGGTAGATCGCCATCAGCGGGCCGAGGCCCATCGACACCGTCGGGAACTGCCAGAAATCGGGCATCAGCTTCGGGTGCGGGTAGCTCGAGATGCCCTTGCCGTCGACTTCCTGGCGGAAGTTCAGGAGCTGCTCCTCGCTGATGCGCCCTTCCATGAAGGCGCGGGCGTAGATGCCGGGCGACGAGTGGCCCTGGATGTACAGCAGGTCGCCGCCGTGGCCTTCGCTCTCGGCGTGCCAGAAATGGTTGAAGCCGGTGCCGAACATCGTCGCCAGCGAGGCGAAGCTGGAGATGTGGCCGCCGAGGTCGCCGCCGTCGGCCGGGTGCAGGCGGTTCGCCTTCACCACCAGCGCCATCGCGTTCCAGCGCATGTAGGTGCGCAGGCGTTCCTCGATCTCGATGTTGCCGGGGGTGCGCTCTTCCTGGTCGGTCGGGATCGTGTTGACGTATGCGGTGTTGGCCGAGAACGGCATGTCGATGCCCGCCTGACGGGCGTGGTCGATCAACTGCTCCAGGAGGTAGTGCGCGCGATCGCCGCCTTCGGCGCCGATGACGGCAGACAGCGCGTCCAGCCACTCGCGGGTCTCCTGGGTGTCGGCATCGTTCGCCGCGGCGGGCAGGTTTTCAGGCATGGCTGACATGTTGTCTCCTGGGTGAGGTCAGGGAAGTGGAGGCGGCGATGCGCGCCCGGGCTGAGGAAAACGGGCGGCAGTGTCTCACAAATTTCGGCGATTTCAAATCGTGCGAGCGCTTTTCGTATTGTGGAAATTTGAGCGTGGGGCCGGTGGCTGCACGAGGCCGGATGCGAACCCGGGTTGGTCGGGCCGCGCACGGCCTCGATAATCCTCGAATGAAACGCCCCGCCGACATCAGCGCGCCGTATGGCCTGTCATCGAGGATGCCTCGCCGACTGTTCGGGCGCTGGTGGCGCCGTCAGTCGCCGGCCCAGCAGGATCGCTTCGCGACGCTCGGGCCCCTGGTCTCCGTTCTGCTTTTTCTGGCGGCGATCATCTCGGCGTTTTGGTATCTGCGCAATGAGGAATTCGAGCGGGAACAGGAAGCCGTCAAGCGCGATACCGAGATCGCCCAGCAGCAGATCCGCCTGCGGCTGATCGAGAACCAGGAGCAGCTCGGCCGCATGGCGCGCGAGATCGTCGGCCACACGATGGACCGAGACGAGTTCCTGCTGCAGGCGGCCACGCTGTCGCGCGCGCGGCCCGAGATCGGGCACCTGTACTGGCTGGCCGGCAACCGCTCGCTGAAGGCCGATTTCGGCGCGATGGGCTTTCGCCCGGAGGCATTGCCAGGCACCGACGACAACGCGCCCTCGCTGCCGCGCGAGGGGATGCCGAGCGAGCCGGAGACGGCCTTCGCCACCGCGCGCAGCCAGCGCCAGGTCGCCTACACACGCCCGTTCAACGACGCCTACGGCTCGGCGGTGATGCAGGTCCACGTGCCGCTCACCGAACGCGGCGCGTTCGCCGGCTCGCTGGTGGCGGAATACTCCGTCGAGGGGCTGCTGCGCTACTTCGTGCCGGCGGAAGTGTCCAACCGCCATGCAATCAGCCTGCTCGACCAGCAGCAGCGCGTGCTGGCCAGCACCGTCGGCATGATGCCGGGGCAGAAGCCGCGGCCGGCGTCGATCGTCTACGACGTGCCGGTGGCGCCGACCGGCGACGCGCTGCTGCTGCGCGGCGAGGGCTACCGCACCTCGATCGGGCTGATCAGCAACACGCTGTTCTGGATGGTCGCCGCGCTCAGCGTGCTGACGGTGTGGATGCTGCTCGGCACCTGGCGCCACATGCAGCGCCGGCTGCAGATGCAGAGCGCGCTCGTCACCGAGGCGAACTTCCGCCGCGCGATGGAAAACTCCATGCTCACCGGCATGCGCGCGCTCGACATGGAAGGCCGCATCACCTACGTCAACCCGGCCTTCTGCGCGATGACCGGCTTCTCCGAGCAGGAACTGATCGGCCGGCTGCCGCCCTTCCCGCACTGGCCGCCCGACCGCTACGAAGAGAACAACCGGCTGCTGCAGCAGGAACTGCAGGGCCGCAGCCCGGCCGGCGGCATCGAGGTCAAGGTGATGCGCAAGGACGGCACGCTGTTCGACTCGCGCATGTACGTCTCGCCGCTGATCGACCCGCACGGCGTGCAGACCGGCTGGATGACCTCGATGACCAACATCACCGAGGCCAAGCGCGTGCGCGACCAGCTCTCCGCCTCGCACGAGCGCTTCACCACGGTGCTGGAGGGGCTGGACGCGGCGGTGTCGGTGCTGTCGGTGCAGCAGGGCGAGTTGCTGTTCGCCAACCGCTCGTACCGCCTGTGGTTCGGCGCCGATTCGGTCGGGCACGGCCTGCTGGCCGGCGACGATCCCGGCCTGCCCAGCCTGGTGGAGTTCGACGACACCGTCGACACGCTGGGCGGGCTGCCGACGCAGGAGCTGACCGAGATCGGCACCGACCCGCGCGAGGTCTACGTCGAGCCGCTGAAGAAGTGGTTCGACGTGCGCTCGCGCTACCTGCAGTGGACCGACGGCCGCCTGGCCCAGATGCTGATCGCCACCGACATCACCGCCCGCCGAAGCGCCGAGGCGCTGGCGGCGGCGCAGGCGGAGAAGGCGCAGGTCACGAGCCGGCTGGTGACGATGGGCGAGATGGCCTCGTCCGTCGCGCACGAACTGAACCAGCCGCTGACGGCGATCACGAACTACTGCAACGGCATCATCTCGCGCGTCAAGGGCAACGCGATCGACCAGGCCGACCTGATCGCCGCGCTCGAGAAAACCGCCAAGCAGGCGCACCGCGCCGGCCAGATCATCCACCGCATCCGCGCCTTCGTGAAACGCAGCGAGCCGCAGCGGCAGTACGCGCAGGCCAAGACGATCGTCGACGACGCCGTCGAGCTCGCCGGCATCGAGCTGCGGCGGCGCAACGTCAGCATCCACACCTACGTGGCGCAGCGTCTGCCGCCGCTGCACGTCGACCCGATCCTGATCGAGCAGGTGCTGCTGAACCTGCTGAAGAACTCGGCCGAGGCGATCGACGGCGAACGCCTGCCGCCGGCGCGGCGCAACATCGAGCTGCGCGTGGTGCCGCGCCACACGCCCGAGGAAGGTGGCGTGATCGAGTTCAGCGTGACCGACATGGGCCCCGGCATCCGCGACGAAGTCATCGCGCGGCTCTACGAAGCCTTCTTCTCGACCAAGGCCGAAGGACTGGGCATCGGCCTCAGCCTGTGCCGCTCGATCATCGAGTCCCACCGGGGGAGGATCCGTGCACAGAACCTCTACAATGGCGCCTCTGTCGTTGGGTGCCGCTTCACCTTCACGCTCCCGGTGAACACCACCGGATCGGAAGTCCTTGCCACCACCAAACCCGCCGTCACCTCATGAGTCTGATTCCCAAGAAGGGCACCGTCTACGTCGTCGACGACGACGAGGCCGTCCGCGATTCGCTGCAATGGCTGCTCGAAGGCAAGGACTACCGGGTGAAGTGTTTCGACTCCTCCGAATCCTTCCTGTCGCGCTTCGACCCGCGCGAGGTCGCCTGCCTGATCGCCGACATCCGGATGGACGGCATGAGCGGCCTGGAACTGCAGGATCGGCTGATCGAACGCCGCTCCCCGCTGCCGATGACCTTCATCACCGGCCACGGCGACGTGCCGATGGCCGTCACCACGATGAAGAAGGGCGCCGAGGATTTCATCGAGAAGCCCTTCAAGGAAGACGAACTCGTCGCGCTGGTCGAGAAGATGCTCGAACGCGCGCGCGAAGACTTCTCCAAGCACCAGGAAGCCGCCAGCCGCGACGCCCTGCTGTCGCGCCTGACCACCCGCGAGGCGCAGGTGCTCGAACGCATCGTCGCCGGCCGTCTGAACAAGCAGATCGCCGACGACCTCGGCATCAGCATCAAGACGGTCGAGGCGCACCGCGCCAACATCATGGAAAAGCTCAACGCCAACACGGTCGCCGACCTGCTGAAGATCGCGCTCGGAGCGCAGGCCAAGGTCTGACGCCCGCTCTCCCCCCGAAGGCCGCGTCGAGCGGCCTTCGTCGTTTCCAGGCCCCCGCCTTCTCCGCCACAGGACGCACCGACATGCCCGCCACGCTGATCGACGGCAACGCCCTCTCCCGTGAACTGCGCGCCGACGTGGCCCGGCGCGCCGCCGCGCTCGCCGCGCAGGGCCGCCGCCCGGGGCTGGCGGTGATCCTGGTTGGCGACGACCCGGCCAGCCAGGTCTACGTGCGCAACAAGGTCAAGGCCTGCCACGACAACGGCCTGCACTCGGTGTTCGAGAAGTACGACGCCTCGCTGCCGGAACCGGAGCTGCTCGCGCGCATCGCCGCGCTGAACGCCGACCCGGCGATCCACGGCATCCTGGTGCAGATGCCGCTGCCGAAGCACATCGACCCGCAGCGAGTGATCCAGGCGATCGCCACCGCGAAGGACGTCGACGGCTACTCCACGCTCAGCGCCGGCGAGCTGATGACCGGCCAGCCCGGTTTCCGCCCCTGCACGCCCTACGGCTGCATGAAGCTGATCGCCAGCACCGGCATCGAGCTGCGCGGCAAGCACGCGGTGGTGATCGGCCGCAGCAACACCGTCGGCAAGCCGATGGCGCTGCTGCTGCTGCAGGCCGACGCCACCGTCACGCTGTGCCACAGCCGCACGCCCGACATCGGCCGCCACACCCGGCAGGCCGACGTGGTGGTCGCCGCCGTCGGCCGCCGCAACACCCTGACCGCCGACATGGTCAAACCGGGGGCCGTGGTGATCGATGTCGGCATCAACCGCGACGATGCCGGCAAGCTCTGCGGCGACGTCGATTTCGCCGCGGTCTCGCAGGTCGCCGGCCACGTCTCGCCGGTGCCCGGCGGCGTCGGCCCGATGACGATCACGATGCTGCTGGTGAACACCGTCGAGGCCGCGGAACGCGGCGCGCCGCCGGCGCCCTGACCACGCCGCGCCTTCGGACTCACCGACGCTCGCCACCGAACGCCTCCGCGCCGACACCTTCCCGCACCCGCATCCAGGACCGACCATGACCAACCCGCTGCTCCCGACCGCCGGCCTGCCCCCGTTCGACCAGATCCGCCCGGAGCACGTCGAGCCGGCGATCTCCGAACTGCTGGCGGCGGCCGATGCGGCGCTCGAACGTGCGGTCGGCCCCGAGGTCCCGGCCGAGTACGACGCGGTGTCCGCCGTGCTCGATGCCGCCGGCGAACGGCTCAAGCTGGCCTGGGGTGCCGTCGGCCACCTGAACGCCGTCGCCGACACGCCCGAGCTGCGCGCGGCCTACACCGCCGCGCTGCCGCGCGTCACCGAGCTGATGAGCCGCCACGCCGCCGACGAGCGCCTGTATGCCAAGTACAAGGCGATCGCGAATTCGCCGGCCGCCGCGTCGCTCAGCGCGGCGCGGCGGCGCGCGCTGTCCAACGCGATGCGCGACTTCGTGCTGTCCGGCGCCGAACTGCAGGGCGAAGCGAAGCAGCGCTTCCAGCAGCTGCAGGAGGAACAGGCGGAGTGGGCGCGCCAGTTCTCCGAGCACATCCTGGACGCGACCGACGGCTTCTCGTACCTCGCCACCGAGGCGCAGCTCGCCGGCGTGCCCGACGACGTGCGCGCCGCCGCCCGTGCGCGCGCCCAGGCCGACGGCGCCGAGGGCTTCAAGCTCACGCTGCACCTGCCCTGCTACCTGCCGGTGATGCAGTTCGCCAGCGACCGCGCGCTGCGCGAGACGATGTACCGCGCCTACGTCACCCGCGCCAGCGAGCAGGGGCCGGCCGGGCGCGACAACGGCCCGGTGATGCGCGAACTGCTGCAACGCCGCCAGGAGGAAGCGCGCCTGCTCGGCTACGCCAACTTCGCGGAGGTCTCGCTGGTGCCGAAGATGGCCGAATCGCCGGCGCAGGTGATCGACTTCCTGAACGACCTGGCGCGCCGCGCCCGCCCCTTTGCCGAGCGCGACCTGGCCGAACTGCGCGCCTTCGCGCGTGACCCGCTCGGCCTGCCCGACCTGCAATCCTGGGACGTCGCCTACGCCAGCGAGCGCCTGAAGGAGGCGCGCTACGCCTTCAGCGAGCAGGAGGTGAAGCAGTACTTCACCGAACCGAAGGTGCTGGACGGCCTGTTCCGCATCATCGAGACGCTGTTCGAGGTGGCGATCCGCCCCGACGAGGCGCCGGTCTGGCACCCCAGCGTGCGCTTCTTCCGCATCGAGCGCGCCGGCACGCTGGTCGGCCAGTTCTACCTCGATCCCTACGCCCGCCCGGGCAAGCGCTCCGGCGCCTGGATGGACGACGTGCGCGGCCGCTGGGCGCGCCCGGAAGGCTGGCTGCAGACGCCGGTCGCGCACCTGGTGTGCAACTTCGCGCCGCCGCTGGACGGCCGCCCCGCGCTGCTGACGCACGACGACGTGATCACGCTGTTCCACGAGTTCGGCCACGGCCTGCACCACATGCTGACGCAGGTGGCCGACGTCGGCGTGGCCGGGATTTCCGGCGTCGAATGGGACGCCGTGGAATTGCCCAGCCAGTTCATGGAGAACTTCTGCTGGGAATGGGAGGTTCTGAAGCGCCTGACCGCCCACGTCGACACCGGCGAGCCGCTGCCGCGCGCGCTGTACGACCGCATGCTCGCGGCCAAGAACTTCCAGAGCGGCATGATGACGCTGCGCCAGGTCGAGATGGCGCTGTTCGACATGCGGCTGCACGCCCAGCCCGGCAGCGAGAACGACGTCCAGGGCGTGCTCGACGAAGTGCGCCGCCAGGTGGCGGTGTTTCCGCCGCCCGCATTCAACCGCTTCCAGCACAGCTTCTCGCACGTCTTCGCCGGCGGCTATTCGGCCGGTTACTACAGTTACCTGTGGGCCGAGGTGCTGAGCGCCGACGCCTGGGGCGCGTTCGAGGAACACGAAGGCGGCGTGCTCGACGTCGACACCGGCCGGCGCTACCGCACCGCGGTGCTGGAGGTCGGCGGCAGCCGCCCGGCGATGGAAAGCTTCAAGGCCTTCCGCGGCCGCGAGCCGACGATCGACGCGCTGCTGCGCCACCAGGGCATGGCCTGAACGCGGGGACGGTGGCCGCGTCGTCTGCGCCGCCGCCACCGCATCCGGAACGACAGCCGGAATGGCCGCCGGAACGGCCGCTCTTCGGCTTGTGGCCCGCCGCGCCTTGCGGTTAGATTGCGTGATCCCCCGGACCGGAGCCTCGGTCCTGCCTTCCGGAGCCTCCATGAATCCTCGCGATGTCCGGCGTCTGCAAGCCTTGCGTCGGTTCGCTGCGATCGCGGCGCTGCTCGTGCCGGTGGCGAGCCACGCGCTCTACAAGGTGATCGACGCGAAGGGCAACGTCACCTTCACCGACCGGGCACCCGTGGCCGTGCCCGGCGCGCGCATCACCCCGCTGTCCGCGGCCGGCACCGCGACCACCGCCGAAGCGTCGCTCCCGCTCGAGCTGCGCCAGGCGGTGACGCGCTACCCGGTCACGCTGTACACGACGACCGAGTGCGAGCCCTGCGATGCGGCGCGCCAGTTGCTGCGCCAGCGCGGCATCCCCCACGCCGAGCGCCAGGTGCAGACCGGCACCGACGCCGAGGCGTTGCAGAAGCTCTCCGGCGGGCGCGAGGCGCCGACGCTGATGATCGGCAGCCAGGCATTGCGCGGCTTCTTGGCCGAGCTGTGGCAGTCCTACCTCGATTCGGCCGGCTACCCGCGTGAATCGCGCCTGCCGCCGAACTACCAGCCTGCCGCCGCCACGCCGATGACCGAGCGCCGCGACACCGGCAGCCCCGCCCGCCGCCCCGGCGCCGAGCCGGAACCGGCGGCCGAGGAGCCGGCCGAACCCGCGTCGCCGGGCGCGGCGCCGGGCGGCATCCGCTTCTGACGTTCGGGGCGAGAATTTCGGATCCGGGAGTCGCGCAGCGGCGCGTCAGCGCATCGCCGCCTCCAGCCTGAACACCGCCGGCAGCCCGCCGACGCTCGAGGTGCCCACCCACAGCAGGTAGTCGCCCGGCTCCGGGCCGGGCCCGAGCGCCGCCGTGTAGGCCAGGTCCGCGCGCGTCAGCCGGAACGCCACGCGGGTGCGCTGTCCCGCCGCGAGCGCTACCGCCTGAAACGCCTTCAGCAACCCAACCGGCTGCGCGCGGCTGGCCACCCGAGGGCGCAGGTAGAGCTGCACCCGCTCCTCGCCGTCGCGTTCGCCGACGTTGCGCAGTTCGACGCTGAGCTCGAGCGCACCGTCCCACGGCAGGCGCGCGTCGCCATGCCCCTGGCCGGGGGTCCGCGGATCGGCCGGCGGCTGATCGCCCGCTTCCCGAGGCCCAAATCGCAGATCGTGCAGCTCGAAGCGCGTGTACCCGAGCCCGTGGCCGAACGGGTACAGCGCTTCGTTCGGCAACTCGCGGTAGCGCGCGGTGTACTCGCGCGATGCGCCGGCGGGCTGCGGGCGGCCGGTCGGGCGGTGCGCGTAGTGCCACGGCTGCTGGCCCGGGTCGAGCGGAAAGCTCACCGGCAGCCGCCCCACCGGCTCGGCGGCACCGAACAGGACGTCGGCCACCGCCCCCCCGGTCTGCTCGCCGAGGAACCAGGTCACGACGATCGCCGCCGCATCGCGCACGGCACCCTGCAGCGCCAGCGCGCGGCCGTTGCGCAGCAGCACGACGACCGGCCGGCCGCTCCCGGCCAGCGCCGCTGCCACCGCCTCGGCCAATGCCTGCTGCGCCGCCGGCACGACGATCTGCGTGCGCGATTGCGATTCGCCCGACATGTCCGCCGATTCGCCGATCGCCAGCAGCACCACGTCGGCCCGGCGTGCCGCGGCCACCGCGCGGGCGATGCCGCCGGGGCGCGGCGCGTCGACGTCGCAGCCCGCTTCGACCGTCAGCAGCGCCGGGTCGTCCAGCGCGTCGCGCAGCCCTTCGGCCAGGCTCACGCCCCGGCGCGGATCGGCGAACGGCGTCCACGGGCCGTGCAGGTTGGCGGTATCGGCGCCGAACGGCCCGATCAGCGCGATGCGGCGCCCGCGCCGTGGCAGCGGCAGCACGCCGCTGTCGTTCTTCAGCAGCACGATCGACCGCCGCGCCGCCTCGCGCGCCAGCGCGCGCGCTGCCGGCGTGCGCACCTGCGCTGCTTCCACCGCGGGGTCGAGCGAGCGGTATGGATCGTCGAACAGCCCCAGCGCCGCCTTCACCCGCAGCACGCGCCGAACCGCCTCATCGACGCGCGCCACCGGCACCTCGCCCGCGGCCAGCAGCGACGGCAGCTGGCGCAGGTAGGCGCCGCTCTGCAGGCTGACGTCCACACCGGCAAGCAGCGCGATGCGCGCGGCGTCGCGCTCGTCGGCGGCCACGCCGTGCGCGACCAGCTCGGTGTCGGCGGTGTAGTCGGAGACGACCAGCCCGCGGAAGCGCCATTCGTCGCGCAGCATGCCGGTGAGCAGCGCGCGGTCGGCGGTGGCGGGGATGCCGTCGATGTCGTGGAAGGCGCTCATCGTCGACAGCGCACCGGCGTCGAAGGCGGCGCGGAACGGCGGCAGGTGCACGTCACGCAGGTCGGCCTCGCCGATCTCCGCCGAGTTGTATTCCATGCCGCCGCCCACCGCGCCGTAGCCGGCGAAGTGCTTCGGGCAGGCGAGCAGCGCATCCGGGTCCGACAGGCGCCGGCCCTGGAAGCCGCGCACGCGGGCGGCGGCGAACAAACGCGACAGCAGCACATCCTCGCCCGCGCCCTCGCAGACGCGGCCCCAGCGCTGGTCGCGGCCGACATCGACCATCGGCGCAAAGGTCCAGTGGATGCCGCAGGCCGCGGCCTCGACGGCGGCGGCGCGCGCGGTGCGCTCGGCCAGCGCGGGGTCGAAGCTCGCCGCCTCGGCCAGCGGGATCGGGAACACCGTGTACAGGCCGTGGATCACGTCGGCGGCGAACAGCAGCGGGATGCCCAGCCGCGAACCTTCGACCGCCGCCTGCTGCAAGCGCCGCCCGCCGGCCGCGCCGACGCCGTTGAACACGCCGGTCAGCTCGCCGGCGCGGATGCGTGCTTCCAGCGATTCACCCTCGCGGCGCTGCGCCTGCGGGTTGATCGGGTGGTGCGGCGCGATGCGGAATTCATCGGCCACCAGCGTCAGCTGGCCGGCCTTCTCCTCGGGCGTCATGCGGGCGATCAGCGCTTCGATGCGCGCGGCGGTGTCGGGCCGGATCTCGGGCCACGTTTCTGGCGATCCGTCCGGCCGAGTCCCCGTCCGGGCGGTGGCAGCGGCGTCGAGTACTCCGCCGGACCCGATCCCGGCGGCGGACGCGCGCGGCGCCAGCGCCCACATCGCCGGGCCGGCGACGCCGGC
>JBGAMJ010000109.1:0-18809 GCA_044223035.1 Piscinibacter sp. | reverse complement strand
CTCGGCCAACGTGTCCGGCGTGCCCGGCTCGGCCAACGTGCCCGGCGTGCCCGGCTCGGCCAACGTCCCCGGCGTGCCCGGCTCGGCCAACGTCCCCGGCGTGCCCGGCGCGGCCAATGTCCCCGGCGTCCCCGGCGTGGCCACAGCGGGCGACATGGGCGACGCGACCGCCGTCATGGTCGTGGCCGACGCGATGGCGTCATACGCCCGCACACCCTCGCTCACCCTCTCGATCTCCTGCCGGCCGCGTGCCTGCGCCCCTGCCCAGGCCACGACGACGCCCGCGACGCCGAGCGCCAGCCCGCCGCAGGCGAGGCCGTGCGCGATGCGCCGGCGGCGCTCCAGCCGGCGGTTCACGCCCACGATCTCGGCCTCGGCGAAGACGACGCGGCGCAGCAGGTCGCCGAGGAAGTGGCTGCGCCCGCTGCCGGCCGGCGCGGCGGCGGCCGGCGGCAGCGCACCGAGGCCGAAGCGCTGCGACACCGAGGCGATCGCGCGGTCGATCGGCGAGCCGGACTGCGTCGCGCTGGTCAGGTAGACGCCGCGCAGCCAGCCGGCGTCGTCGTAGCGGCTGGGGCCGAACACTCCGGCCAGGAAGCCGTCCAGCTCGCCCTTGAGCATCGCGAGCTCGGCCGGGAAGCCGAACAGCCGCGCCCGCCGCGCCGCGTCCGGCTCCTGCGCCAGGCGCTCGAGAAGGCGCCGGTTCAGGCGCTCGACCAGCGCGTCGAACCGCGGCGCGAAGGCGGCGACCGGGTCGGCCTCGTCGGCGCCGAAGGTGACGCCCCAGACCTGGTCGCGCTCCTCGCGGCGCAGCGCGTCGAAGTAGTCGGCGAAGCCGGCCACGCGGTCGGCCTTGGTCAGCATCACGTAGACCGGGAAGCGCAGCCCGAGCGAGCGGTCGAGTTCGGCGATGCGCCGGCGGATGGCCGCCGCGTGCTGCTCGCGCCGGCCGGCGTCGAGCAGGTCGTCGAGGCCGATCGCGACGAGGATGCCGTTGATCGGCCGGCGGCGCCGGTAGCGGCGCAGCAGCGCGAGGAAGGCCATCCAGGCCGAGGCGTCGACGCCGGCATCGCTGTCCTGCGTGGTGTAGCGGCCGGCGGTGTCGATCAGCACGGCCTCGTCGGTGAACCACCAGTCGCACAGCCGGGTGCCGCCGACGCCGCGCATCGCCTCGCCGCCGCCGTCCGCGCCGGCGAGCGGGAAACGCAGGCCGGAGTTCTTCAGCGCGGTGGTCTTGCCGGCGCCCGGCGGGCCGATCAGCACGTACCAGGGCAGGGCGCCGAGCGGGCTGGTGGCGCGTCCGGACAGGCGCGCACGCCAACGCCCCGCCCAGGTGCCATGCGGGTTTCCGCCCGGAGTTGCACCCGCACGCCCGCCGGAGCGGCGCAGCACGGCCAGCGCCTCGCGAAAGCGCTCGGCCAGCAGGTCGGATTCGTCCAGCGAGCGCTGCATCGTGGCGTCCACGGGCACCGCGTTGCCGGCAGGCGCCGCGCCGCCGAGGCCGGCGGCCAGCCGGCGCTCCGCATGGCGCGCCGACAGCAGCCGCCACACGAGCACGGCGAGCCATGCCAGCACGGCAACGCCGATCAGCGCGATGCGCGGGGCCTCGCCGTCGAGCGGCGTGGCTCCGCCGATCGCGACCAGCGGGCCGGCGAACCAGACCAGCGCGGCGAACGCGCACAGGCCTAGGAAGGAGAGCAGGGTCCGGATCGGGGAGAGCTTGTTCATGGCGGTCGAGGGTTGCGGGCGGGTGCGGGCGATCGGGCGAGCGCGTCGTTTCGTTCGTTCGTTCGGGCGGGCAGGCGGGCGGGTGCTGGCGGGTGCTGGCGGGAGCGGGCGGGTGCTGGCGGGGAGCGGGCGGGAGCGGGCGGGTGCTGGCGGGAGCGGGCGAGTGCGCGCGATCGCGCGAGGGCGTCGTTCGGGCGGGCGACTACGCGTGGTCGGGCGGAGAGTCAGGCCGGCGGTCGGGCGGCGGTGCCCACGGCGACAGGCGCGCGAGACGCGGCCGCGGCAGCGCGCCCGGCAGCGGCGCGCTCGTCCCCGGCGGCCGGAACCGCTGCGTTCGCACCGGCCATGCCGGGCACCCACGCCAGCGGCGCCGCTGCATCGGCGGGCAGCGCCGCCGCCGGATTCAGCAGCGTGATGTCCACGCGCCGGTTCTGCGCCCGGCCGGCGGCGCTGTCGTTGGCGGCTTTCGGATCGGCATCGCCGCGGCCTTCGGCGTTCAGCCGCGCCGGGCGGTCGAACTGGCGCGCCAGCACGGCGGCGACAGCCTCGGCGCGCGCCTGCGACAGCTCCCAGTTGGTTGCGAAGCGCAGCCGCCGGCTCACCGCCAGCGGCTGGTTGTCGGTGTGGCCGCTGACCTGCACCGGCGCGTCGAAGCGGTTCAGCGCCGCGGCCACGCGCGCCAGCAGCGGGAGCATCGCCGGGTCGATGTCCGCGCTGCCGGAGGCGAAGAAGCCGTCGCCGCGGATCTCCACCGTGCTGCCGCGCGCCTGCTCGATCACGTCGACGCGGCCGCCGCGGATGTCCGCGGCCAGCGCCTCGCGCAGCGTCAGCGTGCGTGGCACGGCCGGCACCGCGGCCGCCGGCGCCGCGCCGGCGTCCTGCCCGAGGCGCGCCAGCGCCGCGTGGACCGGCTCGGCGCGCCGCGCCAGCTCGATGCTGAACAGCGCGTAAGCGGCCAGCAGCGCCAGCGCCGCCAGCGTCGCGGCCACCCACAGCGGCAGCAGCCGCGCGAGGCGCCGGCGCGGCGCCGGGGCGGGCTGCCACTGCGGCGACAGCTCGCGCGCCGGCTCGCCGCGCACGCCGCGGATGGCCTCGTGCAGGCGCAGCCGCACGTCCTGCAGGCGCGCCAGTCCGCCGTCCGCAACGCCGAAGCGGCCCTGCAGGCCGAGCGCGAGGCACAGCGCCATCAGCTCCAGCAGGTCGCGGTGGCGTGCCGGGTCGGCCAGCAGGCGGTCGAGGATCTGGAAAAACTTGTCGCCGCCCCAGGTCTCGGCGTGGAACTGGCTGAGCAGGCTGTGCTGGCTCCACGGGCTGTCGGCGCCCCAGGGGGTCGCCAGCACCGCCTCGTCGAGCAGCGTGCACAGCACGTAGCGCGCGGCCAGCACCGGCTCGCTGGCGACGCCCGCTTCGCGTGCCGCCGCGTGGAAGCCCACCACCTGCTGCGCCAGCCCGACGCGCAGCGCGCGCGGGTCGCCATGCGCCGGCAGCCGGCGAAGCTGCGCGGCCAGCGTCAGCAGCGGCGTGGCGGCGTCGACCAGCGGGTTGAAGCCGGAGCCGCGGAGCGGCAGCGGGTCGTCCGCGGTGGCGGGGGAAGCGGCCGGGGCGGCAGCGGGCGGGGGCGCCTGGATGGCCGCATGCATCGGCGTGTCGCGCCCCGCGGGTCGCAGCCGCAGCAGCGTGCGCGTCCGGTCGGCGTCGTCGACCGGGGCGGCAAGGGCACGCCCGGCATCGGCGGATGCCGGCAACGCGACCGGCATCGGCATCGCCGCCGCCGTCCGCGGTGCGCAGGCGGCGGCCAGCTCGCCGCCGGCGCGGCGCGTGCTGCGCAGCATGCGCATCGGGCTGCGGATGGCGCCGTCGAGGCGCGCGCGGCGGTAGCGGCTCTCGCGCAGCGAGTCGCGCAGCGACAGCGCCAGGCCGCCGCCGGGCCAGCGGCCGAGCACGTTCAGGAAGTCGATCAGCGGGTCGAGCATGGCAGGTCACCTCGGCGGGGCGGGCGGTTCAAGGGGAAGACGGACGGCGGAAGGCGGACGGGGAAAGGCGGACTGGGGAAGACGGACGGGGGAAAGCGGACAGGGGAAGGCGGGCAGGGAAACGCGGGCAAGGACGGCGCGGGGCGGCCCGCTCACTCGCGGATCGCCCACAGCTCCAGTTCGAGCCCCGGGAACTCGCCGCCGACGTGGATCGCGAAGCCGCCCGAGGGCTCGAGCGCCCCCCAGGCCTCGCCGCTGCGTTCGAGCTCGAAGTACGCGAAGCCGGCGTGGTACGGCAACTGCCGCGGCGCCACCGGCAGCGGCCGCAGCGCGACGCCCGGCAACTGCAGGTTGACGAGCTGGCGGATCTGCTCCACCGAGCCGACCTTGGCCTGCGCCGGGAAGCGCCGCCGCAGCTCGTCGCCGGGCAGGTCGGCGCGCGCCGCGAGCACGAAGCCGGCGCTCTTCAGCAGCGAGCGGTCGGCGACGGTGCCGACGCGGATGCCGTACTTGCGCTCGTCCAGCGGCAACGCCACCGCACCTTGCTCGAACACCATCGCCAGCGACCGCCGCAGCTCGGCCATCGGCTCGCGGAAGCTCGCCTGCAGGTCGTGGTGGCGATAGGGCGCGAACTCCGGCGGGCGGCGGCCGGCGCGGGTGAAGCTCGCCAGTTCCGCGGCCAGCTGTACCACCGCCACGTGCAGGTCGATCGGGTGCAGCGCGCCGCGCTTCGCGAAGTGGCTGAACAGCGCCTCCTGGCGGTTGGCGAGCTGCAGCAGCAGGAAATCGGCGACTTCGCCCAGCCCGCCGCGCCCGGCCGCCGACACCCGGGCGGCCAGCGCATCGGCGCGGTGGCGCAGCAGGCCCTGCAGCTCGCGGATCAGGCCGGTGAGCGCGGGCACCGCACGGCAGTCGGACGCGGGCGGGAGGTAGCCGTCGTCGAGCCGCACGCTGCCGTCGTCGCGGCGTTCGATCACGCGGGCGACGCCGAGCGTGACCACGTCGCCATGGCGCGCGCGCTCGGGCAGCAGCGCCAGGTTCAGGCGGCCGACTTGCAGCGTCACGTCGGCCGCGCCGGGCGTGTGGGTGTCGGCGGCGTCGTATTCGTGGAGGCGGTAGCGGGCGAGGGCGTGGGCGCGGTCGGTGCCGGCGGGATTCGGGCTGCCTGCGTTACCCATGCCGCCTGTGCCGCTCGTGCTGCCGGTGCCGCTGGCTCCACCGGTGCCGCCACCGGTGCCGGCGCCGGCGAAGGTGCCGGTGGCAGCGCCGGACAACGCGCCGGACAACGCGCCGGAGCCAGCGGCGAAATCGCCTTCGAAGCCGCCGGACATGCCGCCGGACATCGCCAGCTCCGGCGTCGCGCGGTGCCGCACCGGCAGGCTCAGGTGCACGATGCCCTGGAAGGCGTCGCCGGGCGGGATGTCCAGCGCCGCCGGCGCGTTGTCGCCGCCGTCGATGCAGAACGGCGTGCCGTCCGGGAACACGCCGCGCGCCTGCACGATCGCGAGCTTGCCCAGGCGCAGCAGCGCCGGGTCGAGTTCGAGATGGCTGAACCCGGCCGCGTGCGCGTGCAGCGGCTGGCAACGCTCCTCGACCAGATGCTCGACATAGCGCACCTGCTGCTGGAAATGCGCCGGCCGCAGGAACATGCCCTCGGTCCAGACGACCTTGTCATGCCAGGCCATGGGGAGCCTCCGTGGGGATGTGCGACGAATGGGGCGCGGCGGCGGATGCGTGGGCGTGGGCGGGGGCGGGGGCGTGGGGCTGGGCCCCGGTCCGTGCCTGGAGCGGTGCCGACGCCAGCGCGACGCTCAGCGCATCGACCATGGCCAGTGCCTCGCGCAGCGCGGCGGCGGCACGGGCGACGGCCTGAAGCGGGTCGGGCGGCGCGGCGGCGACGGCCGCGGCAGGCGCGGGCGAGAGCTTCGGCGCTGCCGGTGCGGGTGCTCCCGCAGCTGCCGCTGCCGCTGCCGCTGCCGCTGCCGCTGCCGCTGCCGATGTCGATGTCGACGGCCCACAGAATCGCGTCGCAACTGACGATGGCGGCCGCGGCGGCGCCGGGCGCGGTGGTATCGGGTCCAGCCAGTCGTCCGGCAGCGTGACGGGCGGCGAGGGCAGCGTCTGCGCCTTCGGCGCGCGGAACGGCGCGGCCAGCACCGGCGCGTCCTGGCGTTGCGCGCCGCCCGAAGAGGCCCGTGACGCAGGCGCGGCGGGCGGCGCCGCGAACAGCGCCAGCGGGTCGAGGATGTCGCCGCTGCCGGCGGCCGCGAGCGGTTCGCCGGGCGCGCCGCGGTCCCAGCCGCTGGCCGCGGCGAGTCCGCCGCCGACACCGAAGACACCGGACACGCCGGGCAACACCAGGTCGTCCCACGACGCAGCGGCTGCCGATGGCGCGGCGTGGGCACCGGGGCGCAATCCGCCGGTGCCGGACGCGACAGGCGCGACCGGCCCGGCCACGCCACCGCCGCCCGGCAGCCGCAGCGGCCCAGCCGGTCGCCGTGGCGCAGCGTCGCAATGCGCTCGATGCCGAGCGGCTGCTCGTCGTCGTTGACGAACACGCCGTTGCTGCTGCAATCGACGAGGTGGTAGCGGCCCTGCTCGACGTAGACCGTCGCATGGTGGGCCGACAGCACGCGGCTCGGGTCCGGCAGCACCCAGTCGTTCTGTGCGGCGCGGCCGATTGTGCCGCCGCGTTCGCCGAAGACCATCGCGGCGCCGTCGGCGACGGGCTGGCCGTCCTGGTGGGTGATGCGCAGCGTCAGCGGGCAGGGGGGTGTGTGCATGGGGTGGCGACCTCGTCGGCTCGGTTTCGAGCGTTGGAAGCGCAACCGGCATGCCACGGGCCATGGCAGATCAAAATCCTTTCCGGATCAATGACTTGCGGCGATTTCGGAAGCTACCTAGCGGGTCCGGAGGGTGCGACGCAGGCTGACACGGGCGTGTCGCTGCGTCGCTGCCGGCAAGGCGGCACTCGCATCGGCGATGCACGTCACGCGGGCGGCCTGGGACGGTTTGATTCGCGCCTGCGTCCAGGGGAGGCCGAGGCCACCGGGCAGCCGCCGCAGCGAATGTCCCCCGAGCCGGGCTGCGCCCGTCTCTCCTCCTTCATTTCGCTGCGACGGCCACCCGATGTCCTCGGCCGGCACCCGACTGCGCATGCGGCCGTCTGCCTGGCACGGTGGTGCCGGGATCGGGACGGTGGGGCGCCCAGCGGAGCGAAGTAAAGGAGGAGGGGCGGGCGCAGCCCGCCCCGGGGACATGAGCGGAGCAGGGCGCCCCACCGGCCCGATCCCCAAGCCACCCACCGGCACAGGCAAACCCTCGCCAAACAACAACCACCAGCCTCAGTTCTTCGACGCCCCCGCAGCCTCCACCAGCCGCACGGTCTCGTGGCCGAACCAGATCTCGAAGTGATGCGGGCGCAGCGTCGTGCTGTCGCCGTACTGGCGGCTCAGGTCCTGCAACTGCAGCGTCGGCGAGGCGAGCAGGCCGTTGGCCAGGCGCAGCAGCTGCGGCGCCTCGTCGCGGCATTCGTCGACACGGAAGCAGCGCAGCACGCCGTTGTTGGCCTGCTTCTCGACGAGCTGCACGCCGGGCAGCACCACCGCGGACGTGCCGAGCTTCACCTGCGCGAACTGGCGCCGGAAGCCTTCGGCCGCGGCACGCTGGGATTCGTCGCCGATGTGCACGTAGACGCGTGGCGCCAGGTCCGCCGCCGCCTGCTGCAGCCCGCTGGCGGCGCCGGTGAGCTGGTTGGTGATCGTCTCGACGGCGCTGCGCAGCGCGGCGGCGGAACCCGACTGGCGGGCGGATTCCAGCTCGTTGAGCGTCGCCTGCAGGTAGTCCACGGTCTTGCGGTTGCCATCGAGCAGCCGCTTGGTCTCGTTGTTCGACAGCTCGGCCAGCGCCTTCGCCTGCTCGGCCTCCTGTCGTTGCCGCACCGCCTCGCGGTTCAGTTGCCAGAACACGGTGACGGCCACCGTCGACACCGTCAGCAGCGCGAGGGTCGCCCAGGCCACGCCCTTCAGGCGCCTCAGGCGCAGCGCATCGGCCTGCGCTTCCTCGCGCTCGGCGCGTCGCTCGTCGCGGGCTTTCGCGCTGGCATCGATCAGCGCCTGCACCCGCTCCCAGCCGCCGCCGTAGCGTTCGGCCCAGACGGGCGTGCGCCGCTCCATCCAGCGTTGCCGCTCCTCGGTGGTGGCGTCGGACAGCACGTTGCCCGGGTCGCGCTCGAAACTATCGGCCTGGACGAGCAGCGAGCGCCAGACCAGGCCGTTGCGGAATTCGCGCACCAGCCAGCCGTCGCGCAGCTCGGCCAGCGCCGTCCAGCCGCGGATCAGCGCCTCGTGGCCGATGTCGATCCAGTCGTCGGCCACGAGCGGCCGGCCGTCGGCGCGCGGCGTCAGGAAGGACACGCCGTCGGCCCGGAAGCAATCGACCACGCGCGCCAGCACGTCCACCTCGGTGCCGGCCACCGCGGCGGCCTGGCCGAGCGTCTGCGGCCGGCGCACGGCGTGGCCTTCGGCGGTGATCGCCGTCAGCGTGCGGAAAAGATCCTCGACCACCCGGTCGCGCCCCGGCAGCGCAACCGGCAGCGCCGCCAGCGCCTGTGTCGCGACGTTGTCGGCATGGCGCGACAGCAGCGCGCCCAGCCCGTCCGCGGGGTAGTGCGCGGCGGTCAGGCGCCACGTTTCGCCGGCGCCGTGCTCGCGGTGCAGCAGCATCAGCGCGTGCTGCACCAGCGGCAGGCCGTCGACGCCGGCGGCATCGGCCGCCAGGCGCTCGGCGAGCGCCGCCTCCACCTCGCCGCCGTACAGCGGCGCCGGCTCGCGGATCGCGCGCAGCAGGTCGCCCGGGCCCATCGGCGGCAGCAGGTACTGGTGCACGTTGACGGCCTCGGCGAAGCCCGGAAAGCGCGCGCAGGCGCCGAGGAACTCCGAGCGCATCGTCAGCGCCAGGTACAGGCCGCACGGCGGCTGCTCGGCCATCGCGACCAGCGCGTCGGTCAGCAGCCGCGCCTCGCCCGCGCCCTGCGGCTGGCGGGCGAACTCGAACAGCTCCTCGAACTGGTCGACCAGCAGGCACAGGTGGTCGTGCTCGCCGCGCAGGAGCAGCTCGGCCAGCGCGGCGGGTGCGCGCCGGCCCTGGTTCAGCGCGCGGCGCAGCGCCAGCACGTGCTCGGCGTCGTCGGCGCGGCCGTCGAGCGCGGCCAGCGCACGCGACAGGTTGCGCATCGGCCCGCCGCGCGGCATCGCGATGCAGGTGCGCCAGCGCGCACCGCCGCGCGTCTGTTCCTGGCGCAGGCGCGGCAGCACGCCAGCACGGATCAGCGAGCTCTTGCCCGAGCCCGAATCGCCGTGCACCGCGATGAACTGGCTGGTGATCAGCCGCGAGACCACCGCGTCGACCATGCGCTCGCGGCCGAAGAAGATCGGCCACTCGGCCTCGTCGAAGGGCCGCAGGCCGGGGTAGGGGCGGGGCGGCAGCGTGACGGCGAACGGGGCGTCGTCGTCGGGCTCGGGGAGATGGGCGGCGGCGGACGTGGCGGCAGCTCCGGTGATCGCTCCGGAAGCAGCGATGGCGGCCGTGGTGGCGTCGGCGTCGTCGCTCAAGCCATTCTCCCGGGGGCGCGGCAGCGCGGCGACCACGTCATCCCTGCGCCGCCACGGCGGCCTTGTCGACCAGCCAGCGCTGCACCAGCGGCGCCACCGCGTCGTGCGTGGCATCGAGCCAGTCGGCCTGCACGATGCGGGCGGTGTTGCGGCGCACCGGCGTCGCCACCGGCGGGCCGGCGGTGTCGAGCAGCGCACAGGGCAGCCAGCGGTTGGAGCGGGCGCGGGCCGAATGGCGGTCGTGCTTGCCGACGACGATCAGGTCGGCGTCGATCGCGCGGCCGTCCTGCGAGCCGACGAGCACCAGCGCGTCGCAGGCGGTGAGCGTGTCGACACGGCGCTCGCGGATCGCCTCCAGCCGCGCCGGGTCGCGCTCGACCGGGTCGGGCTCGCCCGGCAGCACCGCGTAGCCGCCGGCCAGCAGCGCCTCGGCGGCACGCTCCCAGTCTTCCGCATGGTCGGCGCGGCCGTGCAGGTACAAGGTCTGGCCAGCCTCGATGGCGAGCCGGTCGGCGTCGGCGCGCGAGGCGCGCAGCCGCTCGGCATCGGCCTTCACCTGGTCGAGCTTCTGGTACAGGTCGCCGGCCAGGCCGAGCAGGGCTTCGCGCACGTCGGGGCCGAAGCCGGTCGACCACTGCGTCCAGCCGAGCGGCCGGGCGGCGCGGCCGGTGCCGGCATGGAATTCATAGCCGACCAGCGGGTGGCCGGCGCTGTCGCTCAGCTCCGGCGGCCAGCGGTCGCCGGGCCACGGATCCTGCAAGGGCCAGACGCGCACCATCGCCACCCGGCCGGCCGGCGCGAGGCCGGTGGTCGCCTGGTGAGCCCACCACCATTCGCGCTCGGTGCGGCACCAGGTGGAGGCCTGGCAATCGGGCGACATCAGCACCATCAGCAACGCCGACGCGCCGACATGCCGGTCGAGCTGCTCTGTGAGCGGCGCCATCGGGTCGATGCGCTGCCCGGCGCCGTCGTGGGCGTCGAGGAAGATCGACAGCGCGTTGCGGTACTCGCGGTCGGAGCGCAGCTCGCGTTCGAGCTCGCGCACGAAGGCGACCGACCAGTCCTTGAGCATCGGCTGGCCCTGTGCGTCCGCGCCGTGGCTGTAGCTCACGAACAGGTCATGCTCGAACGGCGCGCCGACATAGGACAACGCAAGGCTCCCGCGGGAACCGCCGCCCGGCGTGCGCGCCGTCGGTCGCTCCCCTTCGGAATGTAGGGAGCGACCGACGCACCGGTCAATGCGCGTGGGGCGTGCACAAAGTCACATCCGGCGAGACACGGCCACCCGCCGATCGGCAGCCCGGGCGTCGACAGCAGAAACGGCGCCGCCGGCCGTGCTGTCGCGTGTTTCGAGGACGGGCGCGACGCTCGCGAGCGTTGCCGCGAGCCGGGTGCGGCGTCAGCGTGCACTCCTCTCGACGATACCCGGAGGAGACCCCATGAATGCCAGATCGACCCTGCTGCGGCGCGCCTGCGCGGCCGCCGTGCTCACGTTGCCGGCCATCGGCGGCGCCTGGGCGGACGAACGAGGTGACGACGCCGACGAACTCAGCCGGCTCAGCGCGCAGTGGTGGCAATGGATCGTTTCGATTCCGGCGGCGTCGAGCCCGTTCTCGGAATGGACGACCGCCGACCCGCCGCGCTGCATGGTGGGCCAGCGCGGCAACGTCTGGTTCCTGGGCGGCACGCTCGGCGGCGGCACGGCGTCGCGGCGCTGCTCGGTCCCGCAGGGCGTGACGCTGTTCTTCCCGGTGCTCAACAACATCCAGTTCAACACGCCGGACCTGTGCTACCAGACCGGCCCGCTGACGCTGCGGGACATCCGCCGCAACCTCGCGCCATTCATCGACGCCGCGACGCTCGTCAGCGCGACTGTCGACAGCGTGCCGGTGAAGACGATCCGCCGTGTCCGCTCGGTGCCGTTCGTCACGACACTGCCCGCCGACAACGTGTTCATCCCGTTCTGCCCGACCGGCGAAGCGCCGCCGGGGGTGTTCTCGCCCAGCGCGGACGATGGGTACTACGCGCGCGTCTCGGGCCTGTCCGTCGGCGACCATGTGCTGCACATCAAGGCATCGAGCAGCGGGTTCGACCTCGACGTGGTCTATCAGATCAAGGTGGTGCCGGTGGCGTTGCGGTAGGGGGCTCGGCCGTCGACGGGCTGAATCCGTCGCGGCATGCGCGCACGGCGCGTATGCCCTTGCGGTCATGTACGGACTTCGGACAGGCTCGCTTGATTGCGAGCAGCGGCGTTGGCCAGCGCGGCGACCTCGGCGCATGCCTGCATCAGTTCGTCGAAGGGCAGGGCATCGCCGACCAGCACTTCGTCTTCGAGCATCCGGGCGTAGTCGGTGGCGAGCGCCTCCAGGGCAGGGCCTCCAGGCACGATCCGCAATCCGCCTTCCACCGCGGTGGAGTAGTCGATGAGCTCGCCGCCGGCATCCTTCTCGCTGAAGAAGCAGGACTTGTGCGCGGCCACGGCTCGGGCGACCGCCCGGTCGCTGGTGGCAGCATCGAAGTGCGGGCTGCGCATGATGGCGGCCAGGTCATGCCAGTGGCGTGCATAGCGCTCGCCCCGAAGTCGCCCTTGGGCGCAGTAGACGTGAGTTGCGGTGGCCTTCTCCCAGAATGTCCGCGCGACGCTCATCACCAGCGGAGATGCCACGGGGAAGGTGACGCCATCCACGTGGCCATCCATGTCACACGCGACGGACAACACCTGGTGTGGTTCTCCTGTCGCCCGTCCGCCGAATTCCAGCGTCACGACGGGTGATACGTAGCCGGTGCCTTGCTTGATCGCCGGGTAGTGCAGCAGGAGCTTGTCGCGCGCGGTGCCGCCGATCTCCAGCGTGGCTGCCAACCGATCCCGCTCCAGCGCCGCCTGGAGAAGCGGCTGCACTTCGGCGGCGATCCATTCGGGCAGACGATCCCGGACGGCCTGGGTCCATTTGCCCGCCTGGCTGCGGCTCACCGGCAGGAAGTCTGTGCCGGCCGTGAGGTCTGCGATCAGCTTGCGGATGTCGTAGGTGAGGTCGATGTCTTCGGAGAAGCGGTCGATGATCCTGTAGGCCTTCGAGAGCGATGTGCCGCCCTTGAAGGTGAGGTCGGCGGCCAACGACGATTCAAACAACGCGCCGAGCGTCCAGACGACCCAGACATCCTTTTCGAGCAGATGGGTCGGCCGGGCGGTCCGCGCCCGGGCCTGTTCCAGAACTTCGCGTCGGTCCTCCCGGCTGAGGGCAAAGAAGTGCTCAGCCACGAATCGCCTCTTCGCCGATGGCCCTTGCCATCCAGGACGGCAGGGCCGCGCGCGCTGAAGTCAGCGCCTGCCATTCGGCGGGCGGCAGCGTGCGGCGCAAGGCTGCCAGGGATTCGCCCACATGGGCCGGCCCCATCCAGGCCAGAGCGCGCACGGCCGCGCCGGCCGGCCCAGGCCCCAGCGCCAGCATCCAACGCGGAGCGTGCTTCACCAAGACTTCCGAGCGGCCGAGCTTGAGCTTGCGCGTTCGTCCCGACGTCAGGTAGACCTCGCGAGTCGGCACCTGCTGAGTGAGCCCCAGCGCGTTCGCGGCGTTGGCGCCGTGGGGCGTCACGACCTCGCCGCGCTGGGACGCCAGTGCTTGCACCACCTTGTCGGGTGCCGGCGCACGCGCCCCGAACCGGCTCGACACCGGCGTGACATAGGTGCCGCGCGCAACACGCAGCAACTTGCCCTCCTTGGTGAGCCGAGACAGTGCCTGATCGACCGCGGCACGGCTTCCGAGGTGCAGGAACTCCTTGGGCGACAGCACACCTCCCTCCGACAGGGACTGCGAGTGCAGCAGGATGGATTCGGGGAGCGTGGTCATGGTCATGTCTGAATATCAGAAATGTTATCTCATTTCTGACTTGATGCGGCCTCCCGGGCGTCGCTGGCGGCTCGCTCCATTTCAATTGCACTTGGCCAGGGCCCCTCACCCGCAACAGTCCGCCGACGCCAGCCCGCCCGCTGCGGCGATGCTCGCGACCATCGAGAACGGCGCCAGGTTCGGCAGCGGCAGCCGTGCCGCGAGCCGCAGGTTCAGGCCGGCGAGGGCCTGGGCGTCGAGCGCGAAGCGCGGCAGCAGCGACGGCCAGGTCACCGCGCCCGCCGCTGCCGACAGCGACAGGCCGAGCGGCGGCAGCGCCCACAGTGGGCGAAGTGCCGCGTTCAGCCGCAGCGCGAGGTTCGGCGCGTGCAGGTCGAGGCCCAGCGCGACCAACTGGCTGCGCAGCCCGAGGCGCAGCGACAGCGCTGCCAGCGGGCCAAGGCCGACGCCGATGGTCGGCAGTTGCAGCCGCGCCAGCAGTTGCAGCGCCGGCAGCAGGCGGCCGACGCCGCCGAAGGCCTGCGCCGCGAGCGCGAGCTTCGCGTAGGCGGCGAGCCGCAGCGCCAGCGGGCGCTGGGACGCGGTCGGCAGCGGCAGCGCGAGGGTCGGCGCCAGCGCGAGCTTGAGCGCGAGCCCGGCGCCCGGCGACAGCAGGTCGATGCCGAAGCCGGCGCGCACCGACGCGATCGTCGACAGCGCCATCGACAGCGACAGCGTGGCCGGCAGGTCGGCCGTCAAGCCGATCGGCAGCGGCAGCAGCCGCGGCAGGTTCAGGTGAAGCGAGCGCAGCGTCAGCGCGAGTTGCGAGGGTCCGTTCGGCGCCAGCAGATCGATGCCGAGGCCGAGCGAAAGCTGGCCGAGTGCGGTGGCGCTGGCGGCGATCAGCTCGAGTTGCGGCAGCGGGATCGGCAACGGCGGCAGGCCGAGGCGCAGCGCCGCGCGCAGGTCGAAGCCGCCGGCCGCGGGCGGGGCGGCGCCGAGCGTGGCTGCCAGCGTCAGCACCGCCGGCGGCACCGCCACCCGCAGCGACGCGGTCGGCAGCACCAGCGCCAGCGTCGCCCGCAGGCGCGGCAGGCACAGGCAGGTCATCGCCCGCTCCCGCGGCGGGCGGTGGTGGATGCCGGATGCCGGCTTCCCGCCGCACCGTCGCTCCGGGCGAGCCGGAGCGCTCCGCCCCAGCCGGCGGCAGACGCCGGACGGCTAGTGGCCACGGCGGTCGTCGCCCTGGCGGCGGTCGGCGGTGCGGCGGTCCGGCGCGCCGGCGCGGCGCCGCTCGGTGAAGCTGCTGCCGGCGGCGCTGCTGCTGCTCGGCGCCGGCCCGGCCGCGGGCCCCGCGGCGGGCGGGGCGCCGGCCGGGTTGCGCCGGCGATCGGGGCCGCGGCGCTGGCGCGTGGTGACGCGGCGCTCGCCGTGGCGGCGCTCGTGGGTGTTGGCGTTGGCGTCGGCAGCCGCGCTGCCGTTGTCGTTGCTGGTCGCGGCGTTGTCGGAGCTGGTGCTCGCGTGGGTGTCGGTGTTGGCGTTGGCGTTGGCGTCGGTATCGGCCGCGCCGCGCTGCGGATCGCAGCGGGCGTAGAGCTGGGCGAACAGGCCGGACGAGGACGGGGCGGGGCTGGTGGATGGGGTCGGGGTGGGCATGGTGGCTCCGTGAAGGTCGTGGCGGGCGCAAGGCCCGGCCGTGAGGATCGGATGGGTGGGGTCGGTGTCACGGCGCGCGGTGGAGCGCGCCGTGAGCGGGTCTTCGCCGATGGGTCGCGTGCGGTGGGCGCCGGATGGCTCAATGGCTCATCTCGGCCTTCAGCGCACCCAGCGCGGCGAGCAGCGGCTCGCGCACGGCGATGCGGATGCCGAAGGGGTTCGGCACCTCGACGTCGACCAGCACGTCGTCGGTGCGCAGGTAGCGTTCGAGTTCGGCCACGCCTTGCGGATGGGCCGGGCTCGGCGTCAGGTTGCCGCCGATCGCCTTGAGCTGGATCAGCGCGGCGCGGGCCTGCGGATCCTTGCTGGCGGCGATGGCCGCGCCGAGCTGGTTGAGCTGGGCGACAGCGGCATTGCGCGCGCGCTGCCAGGCGGCAAGGCCGGGGCCCGCGGCGGCGGCGGGCGACGGGCTGCCGGGTGCGGCGGCGGCAGCCGCCGTCGGTCCGGCCGCGGGAGCACTCGAGGGGGCAGTCGAGGGCGCAGACGACGAAGCGGACGAAGCGGTGCGCGCCAGCAGCGTGCGCAGCTTGTCGAGGGAGGCTCGCGCGTCGTCCGCACGGCCGGCAGCGAGCGAGCCCTTCACCGCCTCGATCTGCGCCATCACGGCCGGGCGCGCGTCCGGCCGCGCGGCCAGTGCGGCGCTGATGTCGGGCGAAAGCGCCTTCAGCGCGCTGCGCAGCGGGTCCAGCGCCGGGTCGGCTGGCGCCGGGCTGGACGACGCGCCGGCGGAGGCCGTCGACGCCGAGGGCCGGGCGCCGGCCGAGGAGGGCGGCAGCGGCGGGGCGGGTGGGATGGCCGCGGGCTGCGGGCTGGAGGACGGGATGCCGCCCGCAGCCGCGCCGGTGCTGGTCGACGGGTTCGTGGCCGAGGTCGTCGTGCCGGTGGTCGTTGTGCCGGTGGTTCTCGTGCCAGCGGCCGTCGTGCCGGTCGTCGGTGCGGCCGAAGTCGGCGTGGCGGATGTCGACGTGGAGCTGGCGGCCGCGTCCGCTTCGTCATCCGGATCCGCCACATCGGCCACCTCGACACCGCCGACCTGCACCACCACGCGGTCGAAGGGCAGCGGGCCGAACAGCTTGCGCAGGGCCTGGAACTTGGCGTTCGCGCCCGGCAGCGCCGCGCCCTCGAAGGCGAGCACGAGCGCGGTGGCGCGCGTCGGGTCCATGTGGGCGGTGCCGATGCCGAACTTCTTCAGCGAGGTCTGGTTACGCAGCGCATTGGCGAGGCTCGAGCCCGACGTGGCGTGGTGCAGCGCCAGCCGATGCTCGGCCGGCTTCGAGCCGCCACCGAAGGCGAATTGCATCGGGCCGTGGCGGGCCTTCGACAGCATCGCCTTCAGGTCGGCGGCATATTCGTCGGGGTTGGCGTAGACGCCGGTCTTCACCAGCGCCGCCGCCTGCTTGCGCGCCGCGGCGATCACGGCTTCGTAGCGGCCGAGCGCGTCGCCGGTGTGGCGCATGTCCTCTTCGTCGAACTTGCCGGACTTGCCGTTCGGCGGGTTCTTCAGCGTCTTGGCGGTTTCGGCCTTGAGCTTCTTGACAGCCGCATCGATGTCGTCGAGCGCCTTGCCGCAGGCCGCTTCGTCGGCAGCGAGGCCGCTGGCCTGCAGCCTGGCGAGTGCTTTCTCGTGCTCTTCGAGGGCCTTGTCCAGGTCCTTGGCGCCGGCCAGGCCGGTCGCCTGGTTCTTGCGCCACCAGGCGGCATCCAGTTCGGGGACGGCGTTCTTCTTCATCACGGATTCCTTCGCTGATCGGTTCGGTGGAGGGCCGGGCGGCGCGGGATCGCGGCCGGACGGCAGTGCGAGGCTGCGACGAGCGTCGTCTCGCCTGGGCCCCTTCGGCGCAA
The DNA here is from genome assembly GCA_044223035.1 of Piscinibacter sp. GTDB lineage: Bacteria > Pseudomonadota > Gammaproteobacteria > Burkholderiales > Burkholderiaceae_C > JBGAMJ01. The sequence continues at coordinate 2,111 of JBGAMJ010000109.1, read as the reverse complement.
TCGATGTGCCACGCCGGGTGGGCCGCCACGAAGTCAATGGAATCAAGGACTTGGCGGGGAAATCGTGTCCTCGTGCCAGGCGGATGGCGTGTGACGCGGATTGACAGTCGCGTCCTTGCAGCGCCGGTGTTTGACAGGCGGCGGCGCTTCAGGGGAGGCGGCGCTCGAGGGGAGGTGGTGGACTCGGGCCGAGGCCACCGGGCGGCCGCCGCAGCGAATGTCCCCCGAGCCGGGCTGCGCCCGTCTCTCCTCCTTTATTTCGCTGCGACGGCCACCCGATGTCCTCGGCCGGCACCCCACTGCGCACGCGGCCGTCTGCCCGGCACGGTGGTGCCGGGATCGGGCCGGTGGGGCGCCCTGCGGAGCGAAGCAAAGGAGGAGGGGCGGGCGCAGCCCGCCCCGGGGGACATGAGCGGAGCAGGGCGCCCCGCCGGCCTGATCCCTCACGCACCCACCTGCGCCAGAAGTCAAGTTGCATCGCAGCGCCTGTCAGCCTGCGTCGCAGCATCGAAGGCCTCCCTCGGAGAGCGATCGAACGCGCTTAAGTCGTTGATTCGAATGAATTTTTCGACCGGGCAACGTGGCGGCAAGCGGATGGCACACCGATTGCGCCAACAAGGCATCCGGCCGGCGCGGCCCGTCCCCCGAAGACAGCCCCGCGACCGCACCGAACCCACTCACCGAACCCCGAAGACGCGTACCGAGAGACCCCGACCCATGAACCCGCGCATCGACATCGCCGCCCTGCTCGAACCGATCGCCGCCGGCGCGCCCTGCGGCGAGGACCTGGAATACGCGCCGGAGTTTGCCGCGCTGCAGGTGGCCGCAGCCGGCCGGCCGGAGCAGCAGGTCGGCGAACTGGTCGTGCCGGCCACCGAGCCCGACTGGCGCGAGGTCGTCGAGCGCAGCGTCGAACTGCTGGCCCGCACGCACGACCTGCGCATCGCCTGCCGGCTGACGCAGGCGCTGCTGCGCGTCGACGGCCTGGCCGGCCTCGCCGCCGGGCTCGGGCTGGTGCGCTCCTACCTGCAGACGCATTGGGACGAGCTGTTCCCGCGGCTCGACCCCGAGGACGACTTCGACCCGGCGATCCGCGTCAACGCGGTGGCGATGCTGTGCCACGTCAAGGCGATGGTCCACCCGCTGCGGGAGATGCCGCTGCTGCACTCGACGCTGGTGGGCCCGATCAGCCTGCGCACGATCGCCCGCGCCCACGGCGCCGAGGCACCCGATCCCGCCGACGCCGGCGAGGCGCAGCCGGGCCGGGCGGAGATCGACGGCGTCTTCGAATCGGCCGCGCTGCCTGAGCTGGATGCGCTGGTGCGGTCCGCCCGCCGGGCGCGCAGCGATGCGCTGGCGATCGAGGCCGACCTGGCGCGCCGCGTCGGCGCCGCCCGCGCGCTCGACTTCTCGGCGCTGACCCGCGCGCTGGCCGACATCGACAGCGCCGCCGCACCGGAATTGGCACGGCGCCTGGCGGCGCAGGCGGCCGCGGCAGAGCGCGCCGAGGCAGAGCGCGCCGACGTGGCGGCCGCCAGCGCGGCATCGGCCGACGAACGCGACAGCGCCATCCCCGACGAGCCCGCCGACCACCCCGGCGCCGCGTGGCCGCCGTCACCCCCCCACGAGAGCTTTGCCATGACCGAACCCGCCGCCCGGCATGACCGGAACGTCGGCCAAGGCACCGGCCCGAACAGCGCACCGAACGCCACCCCGGGTGCCTCCCCGAACGCCACCCGCGCCCCGCTGCGCCACCGCGCCGACGTGCTGCACGCGCTCGACGCGCTGTGCCGCTACTTCGCGCAGCACGAGCCCTGCCACCCCGCGCCGATCCTGCTCGAGCGCGCGCGGCGCTGGGTCTCGATGGATTACCTCGACGTGCTGCGCGACTTCGCGCCCGAGGCCGCCGAGCAGGCCGAGCGGCTGCGCGGCCCGAGCCATCCGATGTCCTGACCCGTCCGCCCGCCCCGCTGAGACGCACCCCGAACCTCGCCCCAGACCCCGACACCACCCGCCCCGGAGCCCCCATGAGCCAGCCCAGCGCCCAGAAGTTCATCGCCCGCAACCGCGCCCCGCGCGTGCAGATCGAGTACGACGTCGAGCTCTACGGC
>JBGAMJ010000249.1:0-2121 GCA_044223035.1 Piscinibacter sp. | reverse complement strand
CGGGTGGCCGTCGCAGCGAAATAAAGGAGGAGAGACGGGCGCAGCCCGGCTCGGGGGACATTCGCTGCGGCGGCCGCCCGGTGTCCTCGGCCACCCCACACCGGCCCGCCAGCCGGTTCCATCTGCCGCAACGACGGCGTGTGGGCACGGCGTGCGGCGTGCGGCGTGCGGCGGCGGCGTGCGGCGTGGAGAAGTGAGATGAACGTCGCGCAGGTTCTCCGTCGCGATGGGCGCCGCTCGACCGAGCCGGCTGGGCCGGTCGCCGGGCCAAAGGTGCATCGATGAGCGCCCGGCTGGCACCGTCCGCACCCGCGCTGCGCGGCAACGCGCTGGTCAAGTCCTTCCGCAGCGGCCAGGTCGTGACGCCGGTGCTGCGCGGGCTGTCGATCGAGGTGGCGCCGGCCGAGCTGACGCTGATCGCCGGGCCGTCGGGATGCGGCAAGAGCACCCTGCTGGCGCTGCTCAGCGGGCTGGAGCGGCCGGATGCCGGCGAAGTGCTGGCGCTCGGCGAGCCGCTGTGGTCGATGGACCGGCATGCGATGGAGCATTTCCGGCTGCGCCACACCGGGTTCGTGTTCCAGGGATTCAACCTGTTCGGCGCGCTGAGCGCGCTGGAACAGGTGATGCTGCCGCTCGGCTACCTCGGCCTCGGCCGCACGCCGGCGCGGGACCGCGCGCTGGCAGCGCTGGACGAGGTCGGCCTCGGCGACAAGGCGACGCTGAAGCCGGCGCAGATGTCCGGCGGCGAGAAGCAGCGCGTCGCGATCGCCCGCGCCGTCGCCAAGGAACCGCAGTTGTTGTTCGCCGACGAGCCGACCAGCGCGCTCGACGCCGCCAACGGCCAGCGCGTGATCGACCTGCTTCGCGAAGTGGCGCGCCGCCACGGCGCGGCGGTGCTGTGCGTCAGCCACGACCCGCGGCTGGTGTCGCACGCCGACCGCGTGCTGCGCATGGAGGACGGGCAGTTGCTCGAGGATCTGCGGCCGGATGGCGGCGCCCCTGGCCCGGCTGGCGCCGCGTCAGGCGCCGGTCCCGCCGCCGTCGCGCCGATGCCGGGTACCGCCGCGCGGCAGACGGCTGCGGGAGCGGCGGCCACCACCAACGATCGCCACCAGGACACCCCCCGATAATGCGCGCCGTGTCGTTCCGCCCCTTGTCCGCCAGCCTGTCCGCCAGCCTGTCCGCCACCCAGCGCGTCTCCCTGTCCACGGTTGTCATCGTCGCAACCGCTGCGCTGCTGGCTGGCTGCTCGGGCGGCGGATCGGGAAGCGCCTCCCCGGCGACCGCCGCCTCGGCACCGCCCCCCGCCTACGCCGCGCTGGCCCGTGGCCGGGTCGACGTGCAGGGTGGCCTGGTGCGAGTCGCGGCACCGCGCGGCGGGCTGGTCGCCCGGATCGCGGTCGACACCGGCGACAGCGTCAAGGCCGGCCAGGTGCTGGTGACGCTGGACGCGCGCGAGGCGGAGATCGGCGTCGCGCAGGCGCAGTCCGAGATCGCCCAGCTCCAGGCGCAGGCCGCGGCGCTGCGTGCGCGGCTGCCGGCCGCGAAGGAACGCGCCGCACGGCTGCGGCAGGCGGTGGCATCCGGCGTGGCCAGCGGCCAGTCGGCCGACGACGCGCGCGACGCGGTGGCCGAGATCGAATCGCAGTCGGCGGTGCAGGCGGCGCAGCTCGGCGGCGCGCGCCACCGCCTCGCCGCGGCACGCCTGGCGCTCGACCAGGCGAGCGTGCGCGCGCCGGTCGCGGGCCGGGTCGCGCAGCGCTGGGTGCAGGCCGGCGACGCGGTCGACGCACACGCGCCGCTGGTCCAGTTGATTCCGTTCGCGCCGCTGGTGGTGCATGCCGAGCTGAACGAGGCCCTGGTCGACCGCGTGCGCCCGGGCATGCGCGCCGAGGTGCTGCCGGCGTCCGGCGACGGGCCGGTGCGTGCGGCCGAGGTGCTGCGCGTCGGCGAGGTCTTCGGCGCCGCGCGCCCGGGCGACGACGCCGCGGAGGCCGGCGACGCACGGGTGGTCGACTGCGTGCTGCGGCTGGTCGGCTCAGGTGCAGGCGGCGTGGGCATCGGCGCCGAGGCCGGTGCCGCGGGCCAGGCCACGGCCGTCGGTGTCACGGCTGCCGGCAC
>JBGAMJ010000002.1:0-114034 GCA_044223035.1 Piscinibacter sp. | reverse complement strand
ACCGCCTGGGCGTGCTTGACGGCCTGCTCCTTGAACTCGGCCGTGTACTCCTGCTTCGGTATCTTCTTCACTTCTCGTCCTTCAGGTCTCGATGCTAACCATCGGCGCCTGGAAGACGAAAAACGGGGGGCAGCTCAGTCTGGCAGTCAACGGCCAGACCGCCATCAAAACTTGGTGAATCGGGGGAACTCCCCGAGCTTCAGGCCAAGCCTGCGCTGGATGCGACGGAGGAGGGCACACCAGGAATGACGTACGCGCGTTCGAACGGCCGACCCAGCGATCGCTATCAAGCCGGAACGTCGGCGAGCGGCGGATGCGGACTCTGCTTTGCCGGCGGGGCCAGATTCACCATCAGTTGTCGTGCGCGGGTTCTGGCCGCCTCGGCGTTCCGTTCCTTGACATGCCCGAAACCGCGAACGGCCTGCGGCAGGCGAGCCAGCTCCAATGCCTCCGCCAAGCGCTCCGTCGTCAGCCCTTGCGCCACTTGTCGCATCAAGGTCTCGAACTCGGCGATGGCGGCCCGTTCACCCCGGCGTTCGGCGGTGTAGCCGAAGATGTCGAGCGGCGTGCCGCGCAGTACCTTGGCCCTGGCGAGCCACCGGTACACCGTCTGGATCCAGGGACCATAGGCCTTCTTGACGAGATGCCCCTCGGCATTCCGCTGGGAGAACAGCGGCGGCGCCAGATGGAAGCGCAGCTTGAAGTCGCCTTCGAACTGCGCCCGCACCCGCTCGAAGAATCCCGTGTCGACGTACAAACGTGCAACTTCGTATTCATCTTTGTAGGCCATCAGCTTATAGAGGCTGATGGCGACCTCGCGGGTCACGCGCTCGCCGCCCGTTCGCTCCTTCTCGAGCACGGCCATCTCGCCGACGAAGTGCTCATAGCGTCGCGCATAGGCCGCATTCTGGTAGCCGGTCAGCCGCTTCGTGCGATCGACGATCAGCGCGTCCAGGGACGGCGTGCGCCCCGGCATCATCATGACCTGAACCGCTTGATCCAGACCCGCTGCCTGACGCACCGACGCCTCGTCGAGGGCGGCCTGCCGCCCCCACGCAAAGGCGCCTTTGTTCATCGCTATCGCGGCGCCGTTGAGCTCGATGGCCCGCATCAGCGAGGCTTCCTGCAGCGCGATCCAGCCCTTTTGCCACGCAAAGCCGAGCAGGAAGACATTGGTGGCCACCGCATCGCCCAGCAGCGCGGTGGCCAATGCGGCCGCGTCGAGCGATTCGGTCACCAGCGCCGCCTCGCGCACCCGCTGCAACATCGCCTGCGGCGAGCTCGACCAGTCGGGGTTCTGCGTGAACGCGCCGGTCGGCGCAACATGCGTATTCATCACGGCCCGCGTGCGGCGGCTGTCCATCGTCGCGATCGCGTCCTTGCTTGCACCCACCATCAGGTCGCAGCCCAGCACGACATCGGCCTGGCGCGCCGCGACGCGGGCGGCATGCAACGCGGCTGGGGTGGCGGCCAGTCGCACATGCGACATCACCGCCCCACCCTTTTGCGCGAGGCCGGCCATGTCGAGCACGAGCACGCCCTTGCCTTCGAGGTGTGCCGCCATGCCCATCAGCGCGCCAATGGTGACCACGCCAGTGCCGCCGACGCCGGTGACGACCACGTTGCAAGCTTGGTCGAGCGCGGGCAGCACCGGTGGTGGCAGGTTCGCGGGAGGTGTCGTCCTGCTACGGGCCGGCTTGCGCAGCACGCCTCCCTCGACCGTGACGAAGCTCGGGCAGAAGCCCTTGACGCAGGAGTAATCCTTGTTGCAAGAGCTCTGGTCAATCGTGCGCTTGCGTCCCAGGGGGGTTTCCAGCGGCAGGATCGAAACGCAGTTGGACTGCACGCCGCAATCGCCGCACCCTTCGCAGACTTCTTCGTTGATCACCACGCGCCTGGGCGGGTCGGCCAGCTCGCGCCGCTTGCGCCGGCGGCGCTTCTCGGCGGCGCAGGTCTGGGCGTAGACGATGACCGAAACGCCCGGCAGTTCGCGCAGTCGCCGCTGCAGCGCGTCCATCTCGTCGCGATGGCTCACGACCACCCTCGTGGGCAATCCCGCCATGCCGCGGTACAACTCCGGCTCATCGCTCACCAGGTGCAGGTGCTCGACGCCCTCGGCCGCCACCTGCTGAAGGATCTGCGGCACTGTCGGCGAACCTTCGACCGGCTGGCCGCCAGTCATCGCGACCGCATCGTTGACGAGAATCTTGTAGGTGATGTTCACCCCTGCCGCCCTGGCCGCCCGGATCGCCAGCGAGCCCGAGTGCATGTAGGTGCCATCGCCGAGGTTCGCGAAGATGTGCGCGGTGCCGGTGAATGGCGCCTGGCCGATCCAGCTCACCCCTTCTCCGCCCATCTGCGTGAAGGTTTCAGTGCGCCTGTCCATCCACTGCGCCATGTAGTGGCAGCCGATGCCGGCAACCGCCCGCGAACCTTCGGGCACCTTGGTGCTGGTGTTGTGCGGGCAGCCCGAGCAGAAATACGGCAGGCGCTGCTGCGAGCCCGGATCGGCGCGCGTGAAGCCGTCGGCCGCCTTGCACTCGATCAGGTAGGCCCGCCCCTGAGACCCGAGGCGCTCGGGACCGAACACCTTGGCGATGCGTGCGGCGATCACGTTGGCGATGGCCGCGGGCGTCAGCTCGCCGTTGGGCGACAGCAGGATGCCGTCGTGCGGCACCTGCACCCATTCGCCGGTCTCGTCGTACTTGCCGACCACGCGCGGCCTCGAGCCGGCCGGTGCGTTGTAGAGCTGCTCCTTCAACTGGTACTCGATGACCTGGCGCTTCTCCTCGACCACCAGAATCTCGTCAAGCCCGGCGGCGAATTCGCGGATGCACTGCGGTTCGAGCGGCCACGACACGCCGATCTTCAGCAGCCGCAGCCCGAGGGTCTTGGCCTCGTCCTCGGAAATGCCCATCATCGCCAGCGCCTCGCGCACATCGAGGTAGCTCTTGCCGGTAGTGACGATGCCGAGCCGAGCTTCCGGCGCGACCCAGTCCTGCCGGTTCAAGCGATTCAGCCGCACGTACTCGAGCAGCGCATAGAGGCGCTCGCGCTGCAGGCGGTTCTCCTGCTCCAGCGGCGGATCCGGCCAACGAATGTGGAAGCCGTCGGCCGGGATCGGGTACGAGTCGGGGATCCGGATCTCCACCGCCATCGGATCAACGTCGAACGACGACGACGATTCGATGGTGTCGCTGATCGACTTGAAGCCGACCCAGCAGCCCGAGTAGCGCGACATCGCGTAGCCGTGCAGGCCAAACTCGATGAATTCGCGCACGCCCGAAGGGTTCATCACCGGGATCATCGCGGCGATGAACGCATGCTCGCTCTGGTGCGGCAGGCTCGACGACTTGCAGGAGTGATCGTCGCCAGCGACGAGCAGCACGCCGCCATGCTTCGAGCAGCCGGCGATGTTGCCGTGCTTGAAGACATCGCCGCTCCGGTCAACACCCGGCCCCTTGCCGTACCAGAGCGCGAAGACGCCGTCCACCGTGGCCTTCGGGTCGAGGTTGACCATCTGCGAGCCCCACACCGACGTCGCGGCGAGCTCTTCGTTGAGCCCGGGTACGAATCGGATGTGATGGGTCTCGAGGTGGGCCTTCGCCTTCCACAGCTCCTGGTCGACGGCACCGAGCGGCGAGCCGCGGTAGCCGGACACGAAGCCGCCGGTGTTCAGCCCCGCCGCCGCGTCGCGCTGCTTCTGCGCGAGAAGCAGGCGCACCAGCGCCTGCGTTCCGGTCATGTACACACGGCCTGCCGGCAGCGTGTACTTGTCGTCGAGGGTGACTTCTTTGGCGTGGACGGGATTCACGGGCATTCCTGCAGTGAACGCACCAGGGCCGGAACGGCCTCGAACAGGTCCGCCTCCAGTCCGTAGTCGGCGATACCGAAGATCGGCGCCTCCGGGTCCTTGTTGATCGCGACGATGACCTTGCTGTCCTTCATGCCTGCCAGATGCTGGATCGCACCGGAGATGCCCGCGGCAACGTAGAGTTGTGGCGCGACGATCTTGCCGGTCTGGCCCACCTGCCAATCGTTGGGGGCGTAGCCGGCGTCCACCGCGGCGCGGCTTGCGCCGAGCGCGGCGTTGAGCTTGTCGGCCAAAGGCGTCAGCACTTCGTTGAACTTGTCGCTGCTGCCGAGGGCCCGGCCGCCGGAAACGACGATCCTGGCGGCCGTGAGTTCGGGCCGGTCGGTCGGGACGATCTCGGCGCTGACGAAGTGCGCACGTTCCGATGCAGGGGTGGGCTGCAGCGTTTCGACCGGTGCTGAACCCCCGGTCGCCGGGGCCGGGTCGAAGCCGGTGGAGCGCACGGTGATCACGTGGGTCTTGTCGAGGCTCTGCACGGTGCTGATCGCGTTGCCGGCGTAGATCGGGCGCTCGAAGGTGTCTGTGCTGACGACCTTCGTGATCTCGCTGATCTGTGCGACATCGAGCCTGGCGGCGACGCGCGGGGCGATGTTCTTTCCGCTCGCCGTCGCGGGAAAGAGGATGTGGCGGTAGTTCGAGGCGATCGCGAGGATCTGAGCGGCAACGTTCTCCGCGAGGCCATGAGCGAAGCCTTCGGCGTCGGCGTGCAGCACCTTGGCGACGCCGGCGATCCTCGCCGCCGCCTCAGCGGCTGCCGTGGCATTCGAGCCGGCGACGAGAACGTGCACATGGCCGCCGCATTGCAGCGCGGCGGCGACGGTGTTGAGCGTGGCGCTCTTCACGTGGGTGTTGTCGTGGTCGGCGATGACGAGGGTGTTCATGGAGGTGTTCCTGTACTGGCTCCCCTCACCCGGCGGGAGAGGAGGCGATCAGATGACCTTGGCTTCCGTCTTCAGCTTCACGACCAAGGTCGCCACGTCGGGCAGCTTGACCCCGGCACCGCGCTTGGGCGGCTCGCTGACCTTCAGCGTCCGGATCCTTGGCGTCACGTCCACCTTCAGATCGGCCGGTATCAACAGCTCCAGCGCCTTCTTCTTCGCCTTCATGATGTTCGGCAACGTGACATAGCGCGGCTCGTTGAGCCGCAGGTCCGTCGTCACGACCGCGGGCAGGGTCAACGACACCGTCTCCAGCCCGCCATCGACCTCTCGCGTGACCCGGGCCTTCCCGTCCATCACTTCCACCTTGCTGGCAAACGTGGCCTGCGGGAGATCGGCCAGCGCGGCGAGCATCTGCCCCGTCTGGTTGCAGTCGTCGTCGATCGCCTGTTTGCCCAGGATCACGAGCCCCGGCTGTTCCTTGTCGACGAGCGCCTTCAAGAGCTTGGCCACCGCCAGCGGCTGCAGTTCCTCGGCCGTCTCGACCAGGACGGCCCGATCCGCCCCGATGGCCATCGCGGTGCGAAGCGTCTCCTGGCAGGCCGCGAGCCCGCACGAGACGGCGATCACCTCGGTGGCGACACGTTTTTCCTTGAGGCGCACCGCTTCCTCGACGGCGATCTCGTCGAAGGGGTTCATGCTCATCTTCACGTTGGCGATGTCCACCCCCGTGCCGTCGGACTTCACGCGCACCTTCACGTTGTAGTCGACGACGCGCTTTACCGGGACCAGGATCTTCATGCGGCTTTCCTCTCGATCGGATGCAGGAGTTCGGCGGGCGGTCGATGGGGTGGGTTCACCCATTCCGGAAACGATTTCCGGTACGGCGGTGCCGGCAGCGTCGCGGCGGCAGCAACCGCGAGTTCGCAGGGCTCACCCGAACGTTGGCGGAGCGCGAACAGACAGTGACGGAGCAGTGCCATGTGAAGCCCCCATATTTGGAACACATTTCACTATTCTGTTCACTTGTGAGACCATTGTCGAGTTCAATTTCTTGTGGCCTGGTATTGATCAGCCCAATGGACGAAGGAAGATGACGATGACGCTCGCCGCCACGTTCTCGCTGCGACAGCTCCACTACTTCGTGGCGGCCGCGCGCGCGGGGCAGATCTCCGCCGCCGCCGCGCAGGCGCACATCTCGCAATCGGCGATGACGATCGCGATCGGTGAACTCGAGCGCCTTCTCGGCGCGCCGCTGTTCCAGCGTGGCCGCAGCGGCGTCACCTTGACCTACGAAGGCCACGCGTTCCTGCAGCAGGCGGAGGCCGTGCTCGAGGTGGCGAACGAAGCAGCACGCTTTCCGTTCCAGCGCCGCACCGACGTGTCCGGGCGCTTCGAGCTGGCGGCCAGCTATACGGTGCTGGGCTATTTCGTGCTGCCGGCACTGGCCAAGTTCAGAAAGCTGTTTCCGCTCGTTGACGTGGTGCCGGTGGAACTCACCCGTGCGCAGATCGAGCGCGGGCTGCACGACGGCCAGATCGAGCTCGCCGTGGCGCTGCTCTCGAACCTCGGTGACCGGGCAAAGCTCCACACCCACACGCTGACGCGCTCGCGCCGCCGGCTCTGGGTCGCCGCCAATCACCCGCTGGCCGAAGACGGCACCGCTGGCGCGGCGGATATTGCCGAACACCCCTACATCCTGCCGATGATCGACGAGGGCGACCTGAACGCGATGAAGTACTGGCGCGACGCGGGGCTGAGGCCGAAGTCGGTGCTGAAGACGTCGTCGATGGAGGCGCTGCGCGAGATGGTCGCGCTGGGCCTGGGCGTCACGATCCTGTCGGACATGGTGTTCCGGCCTTGGTCGCTCGACGGCCGGCGCATCCGAACCGTCGACGTGGCGTGGCCGCTGCCGGAGATGGAGGTGGGGCTTGCCTGGTCGCGAGACACGCTGAGCACGCCGGCGCGGGCGTTCAGGGAGTTTCTGGTGAGGACAGGGGCCGCGGGAAACGTCGTGGCGTGATCGGCGAGGCGACCCATGTCGGCCCGACGGCCTCGGAAGGCTGATCCGTTCGCGAACCTTCCGCTCCAGACGCAGGCTTACCCTTGCTGTCCGACGTATTTACTGAACACATTTGACTATCTTGTGCATAATTAGAACTCAGCACCGAATGTGACGGTGACCGGAGTGCCCTCATGAACATCGACCTCAGCAACAAGCGCGTCATCGTTACCGGCGGCTCGCGCGGCATCGGCCGCGCGATCTCGCGGGCCTTCGCGGCCGAAGGCGCGCGTGTCGCGATCTGCGCGCGCACCGAAGCCGACGTTCAGGTCACCGGTCGGGAACTGGCCGAGACGGCACAGGCGGTGATCGCGCGCGCGGTGGACGTCACCGACACCGCCGCCGTGAAGGCCTTCGTCGACGAGGTGGCCGACGCGTGGGGCGGCGTCGACGTGCTCGTGAACAACGCAGGCCAGGGCCGCGGCGGCAACCTCGAGACGCTGACGCCCGAGCAGATCCTCGAGCACGCAAACGTGCTGCAGATGGGGCACTTCCGTTTCATCCAGGCGGTGGTGCCGCACATGCGCCGGCAGCGCTGGGGGCGGATCATCGAGATCAACGCGCTGGCCGGTTCGATTCCGACGCCGGACGGCATTCCTTCGGTGATCAATCGCGCTTCGTGCATTGCCCTCGCGAAGACGCTCGGCATGTCGCTGCCGAAGGACAACATCCTCGTCAACACGCTGAACATGGGCTGGATCGATACCGGCCAATGGAACCGGCACTTCAACGAGATGCCCGCAGGCAGTTGCACCCGCGAGGAGTTCGACAAGATGGTGCTGAAGGTGGTGCCGCTCGGCCGCTTCGGCAGGCCCGAAGACGTCGCCGGCATGGCCCTCTTCCTGGCGAGCGACCATGCCGCCTTCATCAGTGCCGCGTCGATCGACATCGCCGGCGGCATGCAGGGCCAGATCGCCTACTACCCGGCGCTGAAACGCGAGTTCAACGAGGCCATGCAGGCGAGAGTCAAGTAAACCGTTCCCGGCGTCCTTGAGTCGCCCACTCGAAGGGGGAACGCCGCGGATCGGCAGAGCCGGATCCGCGGCGTTCGCTTGGCGGTTCCGCCGGTCGCGCGCCGCGCTACCGGCGCTTGACGTCAATAGCGGTTGAGTCTGGCGAGGAGTTCCGGCTCCAGGATCTCCGCTGGCGTGCGCACGCTCGGCCCGAGGATCGGCCCGACGATCTCGTGTCCCCAGGTGCTGAGCACCTCCGGGTTCAGCTCGAATCCGTCGTTGTGCCAGGGCTCGAGTTCGACGATGGTCTCGAACGCAAAGCCCGACGGGTTGAAGTGGTAAAAGGACATGTGCGGGTCCTGCGTGTGCTGGCCCAGCGTCATCATCATCGGCAGCTTGCGCTTGCGCACGATGTCGTAGGTTTCGCCGACGTCGCGCACCGACTTCACGAACAGGCCCACGTGCTGGATACCCATGCGGCCCGGGCCGTGGCCGTAGGCGATGTCGTGGCTGGTCTCGTTGTTCAGCTTGGCGCGAAAGAAGCCGGTCCGGCCCTTGCCGGCCCCCGAGCCATACCAGCTGAAGCCCATCAGATCGGTCCAGAACCGCTCGAGCTCGGGCGTGTACGTGGGCGTGATCACCACCATGTGGCCCAGACCACGGTGGCCCTGCACGAAGCCGCCGTGCGGGCGGCCGGGCACGAAGGAGCGCGGCGTCCATTTCTGTGCGTAGAACAGCTCGTGCTGGTAGCCGACCGGATCGCGGAAGCGGATCAGTTCCTTCACGCCGCGCACCTCGCAGAGGGCCGCATCGCCGACGGTCACTTCGACCCCGGCCGCACGGAAGCTTTCGACCGCAGCCAGGTATTCCATCCGCCCGCGCGCTTCCCAGCCGACGTAGGCCACCCGATCGATGCGGCCGGGGTGAAAGGCCAGGCGATGGCGGCGGTCGTCGGTCTTGAAGTACAGCGACTCGGGATCCCCGGCGGGTGTGCTGCCGATCTGGAAGCCCATCACCTCCGGTCCGTAAGAGCGCCACTCGTCGATCCGGGTGGTTTCGAAGCCGAGGTAGCCGAGGCCGATGATGTCCATGGTCGAGTCCTGAGAGCGTGAAGGATCGCGGCGTCGTCAGAGGGCCAGCAGGCCGCCGTCGACGACGATGTCGGTACCGGTGATGAAGGAGGCTTCGGACGAAGCAAGGAACATCGCCGTGGCGACCACTTCGCCGGATTCGCCTGGGCGATCCATCAGCACGCCGTCGAGGATCACCGCCCGCGAGACCGGGTTCCGGATGAATGCCTCGGTACCGGGCGTCGCGACAAAACCCGGACTGATGCTCACGGCGCGAATGCCGAGCCTGGCGCCTTCGACCGCGATCTGGCGTGTGAACGACACCACCGCCCCCTTGGCAGCGGCGTGCGCGCTGATGCCGGCCGCCTTCGATCCGGCCCACGCCGCCACCGACGAGACGTTAAGCACGACGCCACCCCGGACGGACAAATGCGCCCAGGCGTACTTCGTCGTGTAGAAGATCAGGTCGATCTCGTTGCGCATCGTGTAGCGCCAATCCTCGATCGAGAGTTCGCCCACCGGCCCGAAGCGCGCCGCCGAAGCGTTGTTGTAGAGCACGTCGATGCGGCCATGCTGCTCCGCGGCCTGCTCGACCCAGTGACGCGCCTGCTCGGAGTCGCCCAGGTCGACCGGCGCGGCACCGTGCAGCGCCAGGCCTTCGGCGGCGAGCAGCGCGGCGGTCTCTTGATGCCCGGCGGCGTTGACATCGCAGCCGACCACCGTGGCCCCTTCACGCGCGAAGCCCAGCGCGGCGACGCGACCCTGCCCTCCGCCACTGCCGGTGAGCAGCACCACCTTGCCTTCGAAGCGCCGCACCGTGTTCAGCCCACCGCTTCGATGGTCAGCGCCTCGGCCGGGCAGGCGGCGGCGCCTTCGCGCGCCTCCTCCTCGAGCCCTGGCGGGACGATGTCGCTGTCGAGGTAGACAAGGCCATCGGCATCGAGTTTGTAGACTTGCGGGCACACCTGGGCGCACAGTCCATAGCCGCAGCAGCGGCCGCGATCGGCGACCACGCGCAATGCGCCTGTCGGGGAAGAGTCTGGCGAGCTCATGAAAGTCTCCTGTGGCTGGCCTTGGGATGGTCGGATTATGCACACATTCCGACAATGTGTCACCATCTTGCCGGTCGTCGTCGTTGGTGCTTATTCGGATATCGGAATCATCTTCCAAAGATAGAATAGGCACACACATTGTGTCAGGGTGTCGAGAATGGCGTCAGGGTTTCCACCAGCAGCACTGAGCAGCATGCCGATTGAATCCGCCGACGACTCCGACATCGAAGACGATTCCGTCGCTCCGGCTCGCGGTCGCGGAGCCGGCGCAGGCGTGACCGTCAAGCCGGTTGCCAATGCGATCCGCATCCTGCGATACCTGGCGCAGACTGCCGCCCCGGAACGCGCGGCGGACATCGCGCGCCACCTGTCGATCAACCCGAGCACCTGCTTCAACATCCTGCGCACCCTGGTCGCCGAAGACGTGATCGACTTCAACCCGCTGTCCAAGATGTATTCGGTGGGCCTCGGGCTCGCCAAACTCGCCGACCAGTTGGTGACGCAGGGCCATCGCATGGAGGTGGCGCGCCCCGCGATGGAGGTGCTCGCGGCACGCTTCGAGGTCACGATCACGCTGTGGCGCCGCATGGGCATCGACCGGATCGTGCTCGTCAGTTCGGTGGCCAGCCCGACCGCGCTGCGCATCGACATGCCGGCCGGCCAGCGCCTGCCGCTGCTGATGGGAGCCAGCGGCCGCCTCTTCGTCGGCCAGCTCGGCCTGAGCGAGGTCGAAGCCCGGGCGGAATTCGACCAGATCCGCTGGTCGCGGCCGATCTCGTTCGAGACCTACTGGCGCGAGGTCGGCCGCGCCAAACGGCGCGGCTGGGCCGTCGACGACGGCTACTTCTCCAACGGCATCCTCGCCATCGCCGCACCGGTGCGGGACCCGGCCGGCGCGATCGCATTCACCATCTCCGCGGTAATGATCCGCGGGCAGCACGACGACACGGGCGTCGAGGCGATCGGGGAAGCATTGCGAGAAGCCGGCGCCACGCTGGCCAAGGCCCTCTTCTAGGCCGCTCCTACGCCAGCCACGGCCGAAAGGACCGAACCGCCTGCTCTCAAGTTTTTGAACAGAACTATGGCTTCTGTTCACTTTATGTCCTAAGATGTGGGCAGCACCGTTCTGCAACTGCGGCACCAGCGCTGTCGCCGCCCACCCAACCAAGGGGACATATGAAACTGGAAGACCTGATCCTGGTGAGCGTCGACGACCACGCGATCGAGCCGCCGAACGCCTTCGCGCGGCACATGCCGGCGCGGTTCAAGGGCCGCCACCCACGGGTGGAACAGATCAAGGGCCGCGACGTGTGGGTGTTCGAAGAACGTGCCACCGGCTACATGGGGCTCAACTCGGTGGTCGGCCGCCCGAAGGAGGAGTACGGCATGGAGCCGCTCTCCTACGAGCACATGCGCCGCGGCACCTGGGACATCCGGGCTCGCGTCGACGACATGAATGCCAACGGCGTGCTCGGCTCGCTGTGCTTCCCAACCTTCCCCGGTTTTGCAGGCCAGCGTTTCCAGGGCCTCGAAGACCGCGGCGTTTCACTGGCCGCCATCCAGGCCTACAACGATTGGCACCTGCACGATTGGTGCAATGCGGCGCCGGGCCGCTTCGTGCCGCTGATGATGGTGCCCTGGTGGGACATGCAGGCGGCAGCCGCCGAGGTGGCGCGCATGGCGCGACAAGGCGTCCACGCGGTCACCTTCTCCGACAACCCAACCGTGCACGGCTATCCGTCGATCCACAACGATCACTGGGACCCATTGTGGAAGGCCTGCGCCGAGAACAAGGTCGTCGTCTGCGCACACATCGGCACCGGCGCAAAGGCGGCGCATGCCTCCGATGAATCACCGATCGACGCCTGGATCACGTCGATGCCGATCTCGATCGCCAACTCGGCGGCCGACTGGATCTGGGCGCCGATGTGGAAGAAGTATCCGGACCTGCGCCTGGCCCTGTCCGAAGGCGGCATCGGCTGGATCCCGTACTTGCTCGAGCGCGCCGACTTCACCTTCAACCACCACCACGCGTGGACCAACACGAGCTTCGGCGGCCAGAAGCCGAGCGACATCTTCCACAAGCACTTCATCACCTGCTTCATCGAGGATGCCTTCGGCCTGAAGAACCTGGATTCCATCAACGTAGACAACGTCTGCTGGGAGTGCGACTACCCGCACTCGGATTGCACCTGGCCGAACTCGGCCGACGTCTTCCAGTCGCAGTCGGCGCACCTGAGCGACGAAGTGGTCAACAAGATCACGCACCTGAACACGATGCGCGAGTTCTCGTACGACCCCTTCGCCGTGCTCGGCCGCGACAACTGCACGGTCGGTGCACTGAAGGCCCAGGCCCGGCACGTGAGCATCGAACCGGCGCTCGGGCTTGGCGGCGCGGCACCGGAGCGCGATCCGAGCAAGCCGGTGACCTCGGGCGACATCAACCGGATGTTCGCCTCGGCCGACGCGCAAACGGCGCTGTGATGCGGATCGACTGCCGGGCCGCGTCATGATCGCCTCGGAGTTTCGCTTCAGCCGCATCCCCGAGGCGGCGCAGGCGCTGCGCGCAGAGGTCCGTGGCTTCCTGCGCGAAGCACTGGCCACGTTCCCGGCCGTTCGCCGTGCGGATTCGTGGATGGGTTTCGATCCCGAGTTCAGCCGCAGCCTGGGCGCGCGCGGCTGGATCGGGATGGCGCTGCCGACGCAATACGGCGGCTCGGCTGCAGGCCCGTTTGCGCGTTATGTCGTGATCGAGGAGTTGCTGGCGGCGGGCGCTCCGGTTTCCGCGCACTGGATCGCCGATCGCCAGAGCGGCCCGCTGATCCTGCGCTACGGCACCGATGCGCAGCGCGACCGGCACCTGCCGGCCATCTGCCGCGGCGAACAGTACTTCTGCATCGGCATGAGCGAACCCGGCTCCGGCTCCGACCTCGCGTCGATCAAGACGCGCGCGCGGCGCATCGATGGCGGGGCGCGTTGGCTGCTGAACGGCCAGAAGCTGTGGACGACCAATGCACACAAGTCGCACTGCATGATCGCGCTGGTGCGCACGGCCGATCCGACCAAGGCGCGCCACGAAGGGATGTCGCAGTTCATCATCGACCTGCGTGCCCCCGGCATCACGATCCGTCCGATCCGCGACCTTGCGGGCAGCGAGCACTTCAACGAGGTGTTCTTCGACAACGTCGAACTCGGCCCGGATGCGCTGGTCGGCACCGAAGGCCAGGGTTGGGAGCAGGTGACCGCCGAACTGGCTTTCGAACGCAGCGGGCCCGAGCGCTTTCTCAGCAGCATCGCGCTGCTGCACTCGCTGATCGATGCGATCGGCACCCAGCCGGATGCGCTCCAGGCCAAGGAGATTGGTCGGCTGACGGCCAAACTGATCGGCCTTCGCACGATGTCACTTTCGGTGACGGCGCAGTTGGCGGCAGGCGCCAACCCGGCTCTGGCGGCTTCATGCGTCAAAGACCTGGGCACCGGCTTCGAGCAGGAGCTGCCCGAGATCGCGCAGCTTCTGCACGATACCCAGCCCTGCTCCGTCGGCGGCAGCGATCACGCACGTATTCTTTCCCAGCTGACTCAGATGGCACCTTCGTTTTCACTTCGCGGCGGCACGCGCGAGATCCTGCGCGGCATCATCGCGCGCGGCCTGGGCTTGAGATGAGCGACGCATCGATGCGTGAAATGTTCGGGTCGACGATCGAACGACTCCTGGCCGATACCTGTACACCCGGGCTGCTGCAGGCCGGCGACAACGGCGCGTGGCCCGCGGCACTGTGGGAAGCCGTCGAAGCCTCCGGCTTCGCGCTCGCCGGCGCACCCGAATCCGCCGGCGGCGCGGGCGCGAGTTGGGACGAACTCTTCGTCGTGCTCGCCGCCTG
The DNA here is from genome assembly GCA_044223035.1 of Piscinibacter sp. Classification (GTDB taxonomy): domain Bacteria; phylum Pseudomonadota; class Gammaproteobacteria; order Burkholderiales; family Burkholderiaceae_C; genus JBGAMJ01. Next base: position 100,264 of record JBGAMJ010000002.1, on the reverse strand, counting down.
CGGACGCCACGCCGCGCCGATCCCGCTGCCCGAGGCGATCCTCGCCAACTGGCTGCTCGGCCGCGCTGGCCTCGATGCCGTCACCGGCCCACTGACCTGCACGGCCGCCTCGACGCTGAACATCGCCGATGGCATGGTCAGCGGCCGCCTGGCCGATGTGCCCTGGGGACGCCACGCCGGCCACGTCGTCGCGTTGGCCGACGACCAAGGCACGCCGACCGTGGTCCTGCTCGCGACCGCCTCGGCTTCGGAATTCACGCATCGGCAGAACATCGCCGGCGAGGCGCGCGACGATCTCGCCTTCGAACGCGTCCAGCCGCTGGCGCGGGCCGCGCTGCCCGCGGGCCAGCCGTCGGACGTGCTGCTGCAGGGCGGCGCCTTGCTGCGCACCGCGCAAACGGCCGGCGCCCTGCAGGCCCTGCTCGAGATGACCGCCCGCTACGCCACCGAGCGGGTGCAGTTCGGCAAGCCGATCGGCAGTTTCCAGGCTATCGGCCACCAGATCGCCGTGCTGGCCGAACACGTCGCGCTGGCTTCCGTGGCCGCGGAGGCCGCGTGCGCCGAGTCCGACGCCGCAGGATTCGCGCTGCTGCCGATCGCCGCGGCCAAGGTGAGCAGTGCCGAAGCGGCCGGCATCGCAGCCGGCATCGCCCACGCCGTGCACGGCGCCATCGGCTTCACGCACGAACACGCCTTGCATTTGACGACGCGACGCCTCTGGGCCTGGCGCAGCGAATGCGGCTCGCTCACCGAATGGTCGCAACGCATCGGCCGTGCGGCCTGTGCGGCCGGCGCTGCCGGGTTCTGGCCGGCCATCACCCAGGGCGCCCTGCCCGCCCTCAGCGAAGAAGCGCACCGATGAACACGCCTGCCAACCCCTTCCTCGTCGTCGAGCGGCACGGCGCCGTCGTCGTCGTGCGCATGAACCGGCCCGAGACGCGCAATGCATTGTCCGAGCCGCGGCAGATGCAGGAGTTCGTCGACCTCTGCACCGAACTGCGCCGAGACCGCGAAGCGAAAGTGCTCGTGCTCACCGGCAACGGCACCGCGTTCTGCGCCGGCGGCAACGTGAAGGACATGCAATCGCGCGGCGGCATCTTTGCCGGCAGCCCATACGAGCTGCGCAACAGCTACCGCGACGGCATCCAGCGCATTCCGCTGGCGCTCTACGAGCTCGACCTGCCGGTGATCGCCGCGGTCAACGGCGCCGCGATCGGCGCGGGGCTGGACCTGGCCTGCATGTGCGACATCCGCATCGCGGCCGACAACGCGATCTTCGCCGAAAGCTTCGTGAAGCTCGGCATCGTGCCGGGCGACGGCGGCGCCTGGCTGCTGCCCCGCGTGATCGGCTTGCCGAAGGCCAGCCTGATGGCCTTCACCGGCGACACGATCGATGCCGCGAAGGCGCTCGATTGGGGCTTGGTGGTGCAGGTGGTGCCTGCCGCCCGCCTCGAAAGCGAAGCGCTGGCCCTGGCTGCGCGCATCGCCGCCAATCCGGGACACGCGCTGCGCCTCACCAAGCGGCTGCTGCGCGAAGGCCAGCACATGCGCCTCGATTCCCTTCTCGAACTGTCGGCCGCGTACCAGGCATTGGCCCACCACACCGAAGATCATCTCGAATCGGTCCATGCCTTCGTCGAGAAGCGCCCGGCCCGATACACCGGCCGTTGAGCCGAGAACAGCGAGAAGCACCCCCATGCGCCCCGTCTTCCGCGAAGACCACGAACAGTTCCGAGAAACCGCGCGTCGCTTCGTCGACAAGGAGATCGTGCCCCACCTGCACGCGTGGGAACACGAAGGCATCGTGCCGAAGTGGCTGTGGCGCAAGGCCGGCGAAGCGGGCCTGCTGTGCTCCACGGTGCCGGAAGAATTCGGTGGCTCGGGCGGCGACTTCGGCCACTCCGCGGTGATGATCGAGGAGCTGGCCCGCGCCAACGCCACCGCGGTCGGCTTCACGACCCATTCGGAAATCGTCGCGCCCTACATCGTGGCCTACGGCAGCGAAGAACAGAAGCAGCGCTGGCTTCCGCGCATGGTGAGCGGCGAGCTCATCGGCGTGATCGCGATGAGCGAGCCCGGCATCGGCAGCGATCTTCGCGGCATGCGCACCACCGCCCGTCGCGACGGCAGCGACTACATCGTCAACGGCCAGAAGACCTTCATCACCAACGGCGGCAATGCCGGCCTGATGGTGACCGCCACCAAGCTCGATCCGGCGGACAAGAAGTTGACCCTGATCTGCATCGAGGAAGACCGGCCGGGCTTCTCGAAGGGCAAGCTGCTCGAGAAGATCGGCCTGAAGGGTCAGGACACTTCGGAACTCTTCTTCGACAACGTGCGCGTGCCCGCGGCCAACCGGCTAGGCGCCGAGAACGAAGGCTTCAAGTACCTGACGCACCAGCTCGCCTGGGAGCGCACGATCATCGGCATCCGCGCCTGCGCATCGATCGAGGCGTTGCTCGACGAAACCCTCGCGTACGTGCGCGAGCGCAAGGTGTTCGGCCAGACCGTTTTCGATTTCCAGAACACGAAGTTCAAGCTCGCCGAGTGCAAGGCCCAGGCAACGATGCTCCGCGTGTTCGTCGACGATTGCCTCGCGAAGGCGATGCGCGGCGAGCTCACCGCGGAGGTCGGCGCGATGTGCAAGCTGCTCGGCTCCGAGATGCAGGGCAAGGTGCTCGACGAATTGCTTCAGCTCCACGGCGGCTACGGCTTCATGAGCGAATACAAGGTGTCGCGCGCCTGGGTCGATGCGCGTGTTGCGCGCATCTACGGCGGCACTTCGGAGATCATGAAAGAAATCATCGCGCGCTCGCTGTAGAGCCAAGGGATGCAGCGCCGCGCGATACTTTTCATCGGCGCCGCCCTGGCCTGGGGCGCGCCGCGGGCCCAGGCCTTTCCGTCCCGGCCCGTGACGCTGGTGGTCCCTTTCGCTGCCGGCTCGTCCCCGGATGCGCTGGTACGCGCGCTGGCCCAGGAACTCGCGAAGGAGCTCGGCCAGCCGGTCATCGTCGACAACAAGCCCGGCGCCAGCTCGATCCTCGCCGCGCAGACCGTCGCCCGCGCCGCGCCCGACGGGCACACGCTGCTCGTTTCCGGCAACGTGGCCTTCACCGCCAATCCGCACACCTTCCGGCACCTGCCCTACGACCCGGAGCATGATTTCGAGCCGATCGCCACGCTGGCCCGTGGCCCGATGATCCTCTACGCGAATGCGGCCCGGGTTCGCGCACGCGATGCCGTCGGCCTGGTCGCCTCGGCTCGCACGCAGCCCGGCCGGATCAACTTCGGCTACACCAGCACCACCAGCCGCCTGCCGGCCGAAATGCTGCAGCAGGCCACGGGCATCCGCCTCAACGGCGTGCCCTACAAGGCAGGCTATCAGGCGCTGCCCGATCTGCTCGAAGGCCGCATCGACCTGCTGTTCACCGATCTCGGCGCGATGCCCCATGTGAAACAAGGCCGCCTGCGCGCGCTGGCCGTGGCCGATTCCCGGCGCACGCCCCTGGCCCCGGACGTTCCGACGCTCGCCGAGGCCGGCATCGCCGGTGTCGAGTTGCCTTACTGGATTGCCGCTTATGCGCCGGCGAAGACGCCCGCACCGCTGCTGCAGCGGCTGCACGAAGCGCTGTCGAGGGCCTGCGCCATCGCCGCCGTGCAGCGGGCGATGGCCATCGGCGGCACCACCCCGTTCGTGACGCCGCCCGGCGAGCTGCAGCATTTCCAGCGCGACGAAGCGGCAAGGTGGGGCAAGGCGATCCGTGCCGCCGGCATCGAGGCGGAATGACATCCCCTTTCGGAATGAACCCATGAACGCCCCCGCCTCGGACCGACCCTATCCCACCCGCCAGGGCCGCCTGCCGCGCGATCTGGCCGAGGTGACGCCAGCGTGGCTGACGGGGCTGCTGCGCCATCGCTACCCCGGCATCGAGGTGCAGGGCTTCACGGTGGTGGAGCTCAAGAACAGCCACACGACGAAGCTGAGGTTGTCGCTGGAGCTGAACGACGTCGGGCGGGCCGCAGGCATCCCGCGCGAGGTGTGCCTCAAGTCCAACTGGTCCGAGGGCTTCGAGAGCGGCGACATCTGCGAACTCGAGGCGCGCTTCTACCACCTGATGCGGGATCAGCTGCAGGCGCCGGTGCCACGCGCGGCCTACGCCGACTGGGATGGCGACGGCGGCGGCCGCGGGATCGTCGTGATGGAAGACCTGGGCGCGGCCGAGGGTCGCTTCGGCAACAGCGGCGACCACCTCGGCGTCGACGGCGTGGCCAGGGGCCTGCAATCCCTCGCGGTGCTGCACGGCGCGTTGTGGGACAGCACGGTGCTGCCGGCGCAGCGCTGGTTGAAGACCTCGATGGACACCGCCGTGGATACCGAACAGGTGCTGCGCAACCACAACTACATCGCGCTGAACCTCGCCAAGCCGAGCTACCGGGCCTTCCTGCCGCGCTGGATCATCGACACGCCTGAGTTGCTCGCCCATGCCTACGATCACCTCGCTGAATTTGCCCGCACGCAGCCCGGCCCGCTGTGCCTGGTGCACGGCGATTCGCACCAGGGCAACAGCTTCCTGCGGGCCAACGGCGAACGGGTCTGGCACGACTGGCAACTGGTGCGGCGCGGGCAGCCCTGGCGCGACGTCGCCTACTTCATGCTGGGTGCGCTGACGATCGACGAACGCCGTGCGTCGGCCGGCCCGTTGATCCGGCACTACCGCGAAGCGCTGATGGCCACCGGCGCGCGCGATGTGCCCGACCAGGACACGGCCTGGGGTCATTTCCGCCGCTGGCCCGTCTACGGCATGCAGGCGTGGCTCGGCAACGTCGACCAATGGGGCCAGAGCGGGATGCAGATGGTGGAGCGCTTCTTTGCCGCCGCCGAAGACCTGGACACGATCGCGCTGCTGACAGCCGGCCGCCCGCCGCGGCGCGAGGTTCGGCTGGGCGAGGGTGCGCGGCCGATCGCTTCGGGGCTGCGCGAGCTGCTGGAACCGAACGCGCCATAGTGCCGGCATGCCGCGAAGGAATCGCGGTCACACCGATTCGTCGCCGTCGAGGAGCCGCTCGCGCAGCGCCGCCAGGCCCGAGGCATCGATGCCCAGCACCTCCTCGAGATACCCCGGCACCGACCCGTGACGCTCTTCGACGGCGCCGAGCGCGGCTCGAAGATAGGCCGCATCGCAGGTCAGCAACGGCGCACGCATCTCGGCCGACAGCGTCCGCAGGAACGAGAAGCCGGCACCGGCGTCCTCCTCCCCCTCCCCATCCCGTGGCCGCACCCGCGGTGCCCGCTGCAGCGACTGAACGTCGAGAAAGCGGTCGGTCAGCAGGTAGTCGTCCACGACTTGATCCTCCGGCACGCCGAGCGCGCGCAGGATCAGCGCGGCCAGCGTGCCGGTCCGGTCCTTGCCGCCGGCACAGTGAAAGACCAACGGCAGATCGCCGGAGACGATGTGCGCGATCGCGGCGCCGTACATCTCGGCATAGAGCCACGGCATCTCGCGATAGGTGGCGGTCAGCGCATCGCGCACCTGCTGCGGTGTCGCCCCGGGTGCCGCGACGGCTTCGCGCAAGCGATGGTGACCGACATCGACATCCCAGGCGCGGTGTTCGCGGGAGAACCCGGTCACCGACGGCTCATGGCGGCGCTCCTGCGCCGTACGCAGGTCGCAGACGACCTGGATGCCCTCCCGCGCCAACTGCCGCACGTCTTCGGCCGTCAGCGACGACAGCTTGCCGGATCGGTACAGCCGCTTCCAGCGCACACGCCGGCCATCGGCGGTGGAATAGCCCCCGAGGTCGCGGAAGTTCACGCCGCCGGCCAGGCGCAGCAGCCGGATGTCGTCGAAAGAGGTCGATGGATTCATCACTCGGCGCCGGCCAGTGTGCGCGCGGCGATGAACCCGAATGTCAAGCCGAGCGTGTTGTTGGCCCCATGGCCCGGCGCGCGGCCGCGCCACAGCGAATTCATGTCGAGCCCGATCGCCTGCAGCCCGGGGATCGGAGCATCGTGCGCATCGAGCACCCGGGCCCGCGCATCGACGCGCAAGCCGACCGTCGTCGTCGAGTCACCGGGGAAGATCTGCACGGCATGGAACGGCGCCTTCACGATCGGGCCGAGGCAGGGATTGGGACGGTGCTCGGGATCGCCCATGACATGGTCGGCCTGCTCGCGGCCGCGGCCGTGGTCGTCGTCGATGCCGCGTGCAGCCTGCGCGTTGAAGCGCGCAACGGTGGCCGCCAGCGCGGCCGGCGGCGCGCCGATGCGGCCGGCCAGTGCCTCGAGCGTCGGTGCGCTGATCACATAGCCGGCGGCGCTCAGCCGGCGCAGACCGAAGCCGCCGGGCCGCACCAGACCGAGGCCGTAGCGGCGGATGAAGGCGTCGTCGCAGAGCAGGTGGGCCGGCACCGAGCCGGTGCGGTGCATCGGCTCGACCAGGTTGGTCGCTGATTCGTTGCCGAAGCGCTCGCCCCGGGCGTTGACGGCGATGCAGCCGGGCTTGCCGCGGTCGAGGAACAGGTGCGGGAACTTGCGCAGGCGCCCGCCGGCTTCGCGCAGCAGCGAGACCACGACCCAGCCGGCGTTGCTGAGGTTGCCGCCATCGAAGCCCGCACCGGCGGCCAGCGCCTGCTGCAGGCCGTCGCCGGTATTGCCCTCCGGCACCAGCGAGATATGGTGTTGGGCGTAGGGAATGAAACGCTCGCGCATCTGCGGGTTCGCCGAGAAGCCGCCGCTCGCCAGCACGACGCCGCGGCGGGCGCGGACCGTCATCGGAACGCCGCGGCGCTCGATGGCCACGCCGATCACCACGCCGCCTTCAGTGACCAGCCGCTGCATCGGCGAACGATCCCACAGCGTCACGCCAGCATCGAGCGCCGAGCGCAGCAGGCGTGCGGCGAGTGCATTGCCCATCGTCAGCCGGGTACCGCGGGGGTAGCGCAGGCGGTCGACCGCATGGCGGACACCGAGCCGAGCCATGTGCAGGAAAGACGGCCAAGATCGCGTCCAGCGGGCGGCGTGCGCCATGTCGGGCAACCCGATCATCAAGCCGCCCGGCGCGTTGAATTCGGCCAGCGGCGGCCGAAGCGCTGCAAAGTGCTCGCCCAGTTCGCGCCCGTCGTATTCCAGCGGCACCAACAGGCGCCCCTCGCGCGTGAAGCCCGCTGCCTGCGGGTGCCAATCGGCAAACCCGCGCTGCAGCGCGAAGCGCACGGCCGTGTGGGTGTGCAGGTAGTCGACCATGCGCGGCGCAGTATCGAGAAAGGCTTCGAGCAGGTCGGCGCGCAGCGTCGGCCCCACCACCTCTTGCACGTAGCACGAAGCGGCGCCCGGTTCCTCGGCGAGGCCCGCCTGTGCCGCCAGCGAGTTGCCTGGCACCCAGATGCCGCCACCGGAAAGCGCCGTCGTACCACCGAACCAATCCGACTTCTCGACCAGCAGTACCTGCAGGCCATGCCGCGCGGCCACGGTGGCGGCCGTGAGCCCCGCTCCGCCCGAGCCCACCACCACCACGTCGACAACGCAGGCCGCGCCGGCCGGAGTCGTCATGCCCGCGTCATTCGCTGGGCCCATAGAAGTTGTCGAGGAAGCGGCTCTGCCACTCCACCCGTTCGCGCCGCCGGCGCGATGAGACCATGGGATTGTCGGAGTCCTCGGCGGCGCTCAGCACCACCGTCGGCCCCTGGCCCAGCGTCGCCAGCCCCACGCGCGCCACCTCGGCCGAGGTGGTCAGCGGCACCGCGTCGAGCGGCAGCTTGTTCTTCGCGAACACCGTGCGCAGCTTCGGGGTATCGGTGGCGCCGATCAGCAGGTTCAGCACGTCGACGCCACGCGGCTTCAGTTCCTTCCACAGGCTTTCGCCGAAGTTCAGCATGTAGCCCTTGGTGGCGGTGTAGATCGCCAGCCGGCCGGTGCCGCCGAGCGCCGCTTCGGAGCCGACCAGGATGATCCCGCCGCGGCCGCGCGCCACGAAGCGCGTCGCGAAGAAGTGGCAGGCCTCGGTGAGCAGATCGATGTTGCGCTGCGTCAGCGTTCGCCAGGCTTCGTAGGGGCTGTCGAGGAAGCGGCCGCCGACGCTGTCGCCGCCCGCGTTGAAGACGACCAGGCCGAGGTCGCGCCCCTCCACCGATTCGCGCAGCACGTTCATTGCGCCGGGTTGAGACAGATCCATTGAAACTGTCACCACCTCGACGCCGTGGGCCTCGCGGATCTGCGTGGCCAGCTCGGCCAGCTTCTCCGCCCGGCGCGCAACCAGGATCAGGTTCAGGCCTTTCGCCGCGGCCTGCAGCGCGAACTCGGCGCCGGTGCCCTCGGAGGCGCCGGAAATCAGCGCCCAGCGGCCGTATCGCGCGAAGAAGTCGGTATCGGAAAGGGATGCAGTCGACATGAACGAACTCCAGGTTGGCACCGTCATCCTGGGAACGTCGGGATCCGTGCGCGGATAGAGCGCAACGTGAACGATCGGATCCCGTGGTGCGCCAGGTCGACGCTGACGCCATCTTCGACCAGCGGCGTACCACCGAGGGCGCGATCGGCTTTGCCCAACGCGCGATCGCTATCGCCGAAATGCAGCCAGCCCATCGCCCAGTCAGAGTAAACACCAATGTCACTCTGATCTTATAATCGACACTATCTCGACATCTGTTCATTACTTTACCCATGACCTCATTTCCTTCCGCCGAAGCTGCCACCCGCCCCTCCGGGGAAACCGATCCGGTGGCCGCGGCCCGTGCGTTGGTGCCGCTGCTGGCCCGGCATGCCGAGGCGGCCGAGCGCGAACGCCGCGCCAGCGCCGAGGCGATCCAGGCCCTGCGCGATGCCGGGCTCACGAAGATGATGTTCGCGCGCCGCGCCGGTGGGCCGGGCCACCGGCTGATCACCCACGTCGAAACCGTCGCTGCGCTGGCGCGCGGATGCCCCGGAACGGCCTGGGCCTTCGGCCTGCTCTCGGGAGTCACCGGTTCGGCCTCGGCAATGCCGCTGGCGATCCGCGAGCAGGTGTTCAAGACCGGCAACGAGTTGGTCGTCAGCGTGGCCGCGCAGATCGGCAGCGCGCGCCCCGTCGAAGGCGGCTACGTCGTCGACGGATCGTGGGGCTACGCCTCCGGCTGCCTGCATGCCGACTGGGCGCTCAACGGCATCCGCATCCTCGGTGCCGACGGCCAGCAGGTGGATGCCGGCTTCGCCTTCCTGCCGCTGGCCGGGCCCGACGTGACGATCCAGGACACCTGGTTCACCGCCGGCCTGTGCGCTTCGGGCAGCAACACCGTGGTGGCGCGCAGTGCTTTCGTGCCGGCGCCGCTGGTGCTGCGCTTCTCGGCGCTGCGCGGCAGCCGCCCGGCGGCCGAAACCGAGCCGCGCGACCGCTGGCCGGTGGAACCGCTGTTCCCGCTCGGTGTGCTCTCGCCGATGCTCGGCGCTGCCGAGGCGATGCTCGAGCACGTCCGCGAAAACCTGCCTCAGCGGCCGACGATCGGCTGGAAATACGCCAACCAGGCCGATTCGCAGACCTTCGTCGGCCAGTTCGGGGAGGCCGCGCTCGAGATCGACTCGGCCTGGCTGCACGTTCGCCGCGCGGTCGCGATGATCGACGAGACCGCCCAGGCCCGCCCGCTCAGCGGCCGCGAGAAGGCCCGCATCCAGGCCGATTGCGGTTACGCGATGCGCCAGTTGCGCCGTGCGGGTGAACGGCTGATGGAGATCGCCGGGCCGGGCGCCTTCGCCTGCAGCAGCCCACTGCAACGGCTGTGGCGCGACCTCAGCGTCGGCTCGCGGCACACCGCCCTCAACACCATGTTGTCGAGCGAGTTGTACGGTCGCGCGCTGCTCGGGCAGGCTTCCAACCTCGCGCTGCTGCCCGACATCCGGGCGGCGGCCTGACGGCGACACCGATGGCCCGCGCCCGCCTCGCCGACCCGGCCGTGCCCACTGCCGCGCAGCGTCCCGCACCGGGGCCCGAGCGGCCCGAAGCCGCCACCGTAGACTTTCGGGTCCGCGTCGCTGCCGAAAAGCGCGAACGCATGCACGCCCGCCTGATCGCGGCCACGATGGATGCCACCCTCGGCGCGGATCCGGGAAAGCCGCTGGTGATCGACGACGTGGTGCGCGTGGCCGGCGTCTCGCGCGGCACCTTCTACAAGCACTTCGATTCGCTCGACGAGGTGCTCGCCGAGATCGGCCGCGGCATGGCCGACGAGATGCTCTCCAGTTCCGAGCTTCTGTTTGCCGAGGTCAGCGACGCCGCCGTGCGCACCGCGGCCGGCCCGCTGATGGCGATGGCTCGCGCCGCAATGGAGCCGCGCCACGGCGCCTTCATCGCGCGCGTGGACTTCATCGATTTCCTCGGCGGCGAAGACCCGCGCAGCCTGATCGTCAAGCGCTGCCTCACCGAGGGCCGCGAACAGGGGCGCTTCGTCTTCGATTCGCTCGATGCCGCCGTCGACCTGGTGATCGGCGTCAGCGTCGAAGGCGCCAAGCGCATCCTGAAGACCCGCGTGCTCGACGGCGCCTACATCCGCGAGACCGCCACGCTGGTGATGCTCGGCCTCGGGATGCCGCGCGAGGCCGCCGAGCAGGCCGTGGCGGCCGCGTGGCAACACCTCCAGAAGAACGCCGCCCAACTGCACTGGTGGAAACCAGTCAGCGGCCTGTGAACCGAACCCAAGGAACCCGATGACAGCAGTTTCATCCTTCGACGTTGCGATCGTCGGCGGCGGACACAACGGACTCTCCGCCGCCTGCTATCTGGCGCAGGCCGGCAAGAAGGTGGTGGTGATCGAGGCGCTCGAGAAGGTCGGCGGCATGGCCTCGTCGGGCTACCTGATCCCCGAGGCGCCGCAGCACCTGGTGCATCCCTGCGCGCTCGACCTGATGTCGCTGCGGGTGCACCCGATGATGCCGGAGGAGCTCCAGCTGGCCCGCCATGGCTTCCAGCACGTCGAGATGACGCCGGGCTACGTCTACCTGCACCCGGACGGCCAATCGCTGGTGTTCTGGCGCAGCGTGGAGAAGACGGCGGCCGAGATCCGCCGATTCTCCGAGCGCGACGCGGCCGAATTCATCGATCTGATGAAGGTGGTGAACGCCTTCATCGACATGGCCATTCCGATGATGCGCGTCGATCCCGCGCGGAAGAACTACGGCGCCAAGTTCGAAGCACTGAAGGCGCTGCTGCGCCACAAGCACCTGAAGCCCGAGATCATGGGCATGGCCGGCAGCCCGGCCTACCAGGTGATCATGGAACGCTTCGAGCACCCGATCACCCAATCGGCCCTGTGCTGCCTGCTCGGCGCGGCCGGCCCGATCACCCACGAGGCCACCGGCATCTACTTCGCGCTGCTCGGCTTCCTGCTGCGCACCGGCGTGGGCCGGGTGATCGGCGGCATGCAGACCTTGAGCAATGCGATGGCGGCGCGGCTGGCCGAACTGGGCGGCACCGTGATGCTCAACGCCCCGGTGGCCGAGATCGTGGCCCAGGGTGGCAAGGCGACCGGCGTGCGCCTCGCCGATGGCCGCGTGATCGGTGCGCGCGCGGTCGTCGCCAGCATCCATCCGAAGACCGCGTTCGACTTGGTCACCCCCGGCGCGCTCGACCGCCGCGCGATGACCCGCGCGGCGCTCGCACCGGCCAACGCCCACGGCGGCGCGCCGCTGAAGGTGGACGTGGCGCTGCGCGGCCAGGTGACCGTGACGCGCCACCAGGCACTGCGCACCGATGGCGTCGAGCTGCGCAAATGCGTGTTGCTGATCGGAACCACCGAGGCCGTGCTCGAGAACTTCCGCGCCGCGTCGCGCGGCGAGGTGCCAACCCTGCCCTACATGTGGAACACGCTGCCGAGTGCGGTCGATCCTTCGCAGGCGCCGGCAGGGCAGGACATCGCCTACCTCTACCCGGTGGCGATGCCGGTGAGCCCGCGCGAGGGCTGGGATGCGATCCGTACGCGGGTCGGTCAGCAGGTGATCGACCAGGCCAGTGACTACATGGATGGCCTGCACGAGCTCGAGATCGGGCGGCGCGTCGAAGCCTCGCCGGATCTGGCCAAGCGGCTGAACGTGCACAACGGCTGCGTCGTCCACATCGATACCGGCGCGACGCGCTCGGGCGCGATGCGGCCGGCCTACGGCCTGGGCGGCGACACGCTGCCGGTGGCAGGCCTCTTCCTCGGCGGCGCGGGCATCCACCCGGGCGGCGGCATCAACGGGCTGCCGGGCCGCATCGCCGCCGGACGGGTCAAGCGCTTCCTCGGCAAATGACGGCCGCCATGGACATCGCAGCCACCGGCGCCGCCCCGGCCGGCCGCGCGGGCGAGTTTCGTGCCGGCTGGCCCACGCTGCTGCTTGCGCTGGTGGGCGTGGCGACCAGCGTGACTGCGCTGCTGATCTACAGCCTCGGCACCTTGATCGTGCCGTTGGAGCAGGCCTTCGGCTGGAGCCGGGCCGATCTGCAGCTCGCGGTGAGCTTCATCGCCGCCGGCGGTGCGATCTCGGTGAATCTCGTCGGCTGGCTCAACCTCCGCTTCGGCATGCGCGCGGTCAGCGCCGTCTCGCTGCTTGCGCTCGTGCTCGGCTTCTCCGCGCTGACCTTGCTGCCCGGCTCGGTCGGCTGGCTCTACCTCGCGTACTTCGTGCTGCCCTTCGTCGGCGTCGGCACCACGCCGGTGACCTGGACGCACGTCGTCAACCTGCATTTCGAGCGCCACCGCGGCCTGGCGCTGTCGCTGGTGCTGTGCGGCACCGGCCTGGCGGCCGCGCTGTTGCCGCCGCTGCTGACCGGCGCGATGACCCGCTGGGGCTGGCAGGCCGGTTACCTGACGCTCGCCGCGCTGGTGCTGATCTTCTGGCTTTCGATGGCCTGGCGACGGCTGCCGATCACCTTGCCGGGGCAGACGAGGCAGCCAGCCGATGCCGGCGGCGCCATACCGGTCATCGTGGCCGGCATGCGCTGGCAGCAGGCGGTGCGCAGCCGCAACTTCTGGATCTGCAACCTCGGCCTCGCGCTGGTGGTCTCTGCGATCTACGGCCTCACCGCCAACACGGTGCCACTGCTGCGCGACCTGGGCCTGCCGCCCGCGACGGCATCGGCGGTGTTCAGCGCCTTCGGCATCGCGCTGATCGTCGGCCGCATCGCCGTCGGCCTGCTGATCGACCGCTACTGGGCTCCAGGCGTGGCTGCCTGCGTGCTCGCGTTGCCGGCCGCAGGTTGCGCGCTGCTGATCGCCGCCGATGCAGCCACGCCGGTTCCGCTGCTGGTGTTGGCCACCGTGTTGTGCGGCGCGGGCGCCGGCGCGGAATTCGACATCGCGGCCTACCTCGTCGCACGCTACTTCGGCTTGCGCGACTACGGGCGCCTCTTCGGCATGCACCTCGGCCTGGTGACGATCGGCTCGGCCGTCGCCCCGTTCGGCTTCGCCGCGCTGTTGCGCGTCAGCGGCGGCTACCACCCGCTGCTGATGCTCTGTGCAGCCGCCTGCTTGATCGGCCCGATCCTTCTGCTGAGCCTCGGCCGCTACCCCACCCATTCACCGACGGAGACTTCGTGATGAGCCAAACCAGCGAACAGAAACTCGAGAGCGTCTATTCGTCGGTCTCCGATGCCTACAAGGGCACCGGCGCCGACATCTATGCGCTGTGCCGCGAGATGCGCCATACCCAGCCGGTGTGGGAAGGCGATTTCATCGCCAAGTTCGGCGTGCCGACCAACGCCGGCATGAAGATGGCCACGCGCCCCACGGTGGCGCTCTTCAAATACCAGGACATCATGGCCGTGCTGAAGGATTCGACGAACTTCACCAACGGCTTCATCGCCGAAGGGCTGGGCGCGGTGTTCGACGGGCTGATCATCCTGGCGATGGATGGCCTGCAGCACAAGAACGTGCGCGCCCTGCTGCAGCCGGCGTTCATGCCCGAGACGGTGAACAAGTGGAAGCCGGCGATCGACCGGGCGATGCGCGAGGAGTTCCTGAATCCGCTCGTCGCCGACAAGAAGGCCGACCTGGCCCAATTCGGCCTTGCGTTCCCGATCCGCGTGATCTATGCGGTGATGGGCTTCCCCGAGGATCCGGAGAAGTACCGCCAGTACGCCACCTGGGGCCTGGCAATCCTCGGCGCCAACATCATCGATCCGGAAAAGCTGCCCGAGGCGCGCCGCCAGGCCGGGTTGGCGCTCAAGGGCCTGTACGACTCGATCCTCGAAGCCGTGGTCGCCCGGCGAGCGGAAGGCGCCACCGGAGACGACCTGATCAGCCGCCTGATCCGCGCCGAGCACGAAGGCAAGAGGCTCGATGACCACGAGGTGACCACCTTCGTGCGCTCGCTGCTGCCCGCCGCCACCGAGACGACCACGCGCACCTTCAGCATCGTGATGACGACCTTGCTGAAGGACGCGGCGCTGATGGCCCGCGTGAAGGCCGACCGCACGCTGGTGAACAAGCTGATCGACGAGTGCGTGCGCTGGGAGCCGGTCTCCACCTTCAAGGTGCGCGAGGCCGCCAACGACATGGAGATCGGCGGCGTGAAGATCGCCAAGGGCAGCTTCGTGCAGTGCATGGTGGCTTCGGCGAACCGCGACGAATCGGTGTTCGAGAACGCCGACCGGTTCGATCTCGACCGCCGTCAGAAGCCATCGTTCGGCTTCGGCTTCGGCCCGCACATGTGCATCGGCCAGTTCGTTGCGAAGGTGGAGATCGTCTGCGCGGTGAACGCCGTACTCGACCTGTTTCCGAACCTGCGCGTCGACCCGACGAAGCCGGGACCGGAGATCACCGGCGCCATGCTGCGCGGTGCGAGCCACCTGCACGTCATCTGGGACTGAAGCCGATGAGCACGATGGAAGCCCAGACGATCGAACACTTCCTCCACGCCCAGGTCCGGGCCTGGAACGCCGGCGACCGGCAAGCCTTCTTCGACGCCTACCGCTCGGTCTCGCCCGCCGGCCTGCAGATCGAGTACGTCGGCCGCGGCCCGGCGAGCGACGGCTGGCCGGTGCTCGAGGGCATGTGGGCGCAGCAGAGCGCAAAGATCGAGATCGAAGAAGTGGCGCTGATCGTCAACGGCGGTGAAGCCGCCTGCCACAACCGCAACAAGCTGCGCGGCACGGCCGTCGCGATCGAGACGATCGAGATCTACCGCTTCGATGCCGGCCGGCTTTCGGTGCGCTACTTCGTGCTGGCGCCCGGCGCCTGAGCCTGCGATGCACACCCATCACGACCCGCAGGCATACCGTGCTGCGCTCGGAACCTTTGCGACCGGCGTGACCGTGATCACCACGCGGGCGGCAGACGGCAGCCCGGTCGGCCTCACGGCCAACAGCTTCAACTCGGTCTCGCTCGACCCGCCGATGGTGCTCTGGAGCCTGGCCAGGAAATCGCTCAGCCTGCCGGTGTTCCGCGCCGCAAGGCACTGGGCGGTGCACGTGCTGGCGGCCGACCAGGAGCCGCTCTCGGTGCGCTTCGCACGCTCGGGCAGCGACAAGTTCACCGGTCTGGACATCACCGCCAGCGCCGCCGGCGTGCCGCTGCTCGCAGGCTGCGCCGCGCGCTTCGAATGCAGCACCTCGTTCCAGTATGAAGGTGGCGACCACCTGATCTTCGTCGGCGAGGTCACCCACTTCGAGCACGCCGCGCGGCCACCGCTGGTCTTCCATGCCGGCCGCTATGCGCTGGCGACGCGGCACGACCGCAGCCTGCCGGAGGCCCGCAGCGCCCGCGTGGCCGGCGGCCTCGGCGAGGACCTGCTCGGCTACCTGCTCGGGCGTGCGCATTTCCAGTGCCACCTCGGCATGCGCGAGAAGGTGCGGGCGCAAGGCCTCTCGGAGGCGCAATGGATCGTCGTCGCCGCGTTGACCGTACAGGACGGCGTGAGTGCCGACAGCCTCGACGCCGCGCTCGGCTACGTGCTCGACGCACCGGTGGCACCGCTGCTGCAGAGCCTGGCCGATGCCGGCGCCAACGCATGGGTGATCCGCGACGGCGGCGGCACGAACGACGGCAAGCCACGCTTCCGCCTGAGTGAAAGCGGCCGCAACCGCTCGCTTCATCTGCTGGCCGCGGCCAAGGCGATCGAGGGCGATCTGCTGGCCCGCATCGGCTACGAAGACGGTGCGCTGCTGAAATCCCTGCTGCAGCAGCTCATAGGCGCCACCAACCCCGGCTTGCCCGATCTGTGGCAAACGCACGAAGGAATCTGATGACGACGACCGTCGACAAGGCCGCGATCGAACGATTCATGCGTGGCCAGGTGGATTGCTGGAACCGGCATGACAAGCCGGGCCTGATGGCCCTCTACCGCGAGGTGGCGCCCGAGCAACTCGAGATCGGCTATGCGGGCCGCAGCGAACAAG
Organism: Piscinibacter sp.; assembly: GCA_044223035.1. Taxonomy (GTDB): domain Bacteria; phylum Pseudomonadota; class Gammaproteobacteria; order Burkholderiales; family Burkholderiaceae_C; genus JBGAMJ01. The sequence goes on along the minus strand of JBGAMJ010000002.1, from coordinate 83,927 downwards.
CCGATGGCTGGCTCGTCATCGAGGAGATGTACGACAAGCACAACGCGCAATTCCGGCTGGAGGTGGTCGAAACCATCATCAACGGCCATGAAGCGGCGGTGCACCATCGCAACTGCATCGTCGGCAGCGATGCGGTGATCGAGAGCATCGAGACCTACCGCTTCGAGCCGGGCCGGCTCTCGGTGATCTACTTCCTCAAGGCGCCGGCGGCCGGCAGTGTCGACCTGAACCAGTTCCGCGGCTTCGCCCCGTAGCCGCGGATGCCGTCCACCGAAGGCCGGCCGGCCGTGTGGGTCGCCCCCCCGCTCCGGGATGGCGAACCCGACTCCCGGGGGGAATCGCACCGGTCGCCGGAACTGCCCAGCGCCAGCCGTTCTCCGCTCGCCGAGCCGGGCTTTCGCATGCTCTGGCTGGCCTGGCTGGCCGGCAACATGGCGATGTGGATGCACGACGTGACCGCGGCGTGGAACATGTCGCAGCTCTCGAGCAGCCCGACACTCGTGGCGCTGGTGCAGGCAAGCGCCAGCCTGCCGCTCTTCCTGCTCGGCCTGCCGAGCGGTGCGCTGGCCGACCGGCTCGAGCGGCGGCGCTTCTACGCGTTTGCACAGGGCTGGATCGCCCTGGTGGCGATCGCGCTGGCCGGGCTGGCCGCGACAGACCGCCTCTCGGCCCCCTGGCTGCTGTTGTTCAGCCTGGCCAACGGCATCGGGCTGGCACTGCGCTTTCCGGTCTTCTCGGCGCTGGTGGCCGACACCGCCACGCGCGAGCAATTGCCAATGGCGCTGACGCTGAATGCCCTCGCGATCAACCTGACCCGCATCGCCGGGCCGCTGCTCGCCGGCGTGCTGATGGCCTCGTTCGGTACGGCACCGGTGTTCGCGCTGAATGCCGTGATGTCGACGCTGGCCTGCGTGCTGATCCTGCGCGCACGCATCCGGCGAACCCTGCCCGCGAGCCGGCCCCACACGGGCCTCTGGTCGGCGATGGCCGACGGACTGCGCTTCGCCCACCGCTCCCCGGCGCTGCGCGCGATCCTGCTGCGCACCTTCGTGTTCTTCCTTCAGTCGATCGGCCTGATCGCGCTGTTGCCACTGGTGGCGCGGCGGCTCGATGCCAGCGCCGCGACCTACACGACGCTGCTCACCGCGATGGGCATCGGCGCAGTGTTCGCGGCCTTGGCGCTGCCGCGCCTGCCCGGATTCGCGGCACGCAGCCGCATCGTGGATGCGGGCGTGCTGCTGTACTCCGCAGCCACGGTGGCCGCGGTGTTCGCGCCGAACGTCTGGCTGCTGGCCAGTGCGCTCGCGCTCTCGGGCGCGGTGTGGCTGTGTACCGTGAACACGTTGACGATGTCGGCGCAGCTCGTGCTGCCCGAACGATTGCGGGCGCGCGGCATGGCGATCTACCAGATGAGCATCATGGGCGGCAGCGCCGCCGGCGCGGCCCTCTGGGGCGGTGTGGCGAGCCACGGCTCGGTGGCTACTGCCCTGCTCCTGTCTGCGGGCGCGGCACTCGCGCTGCTGCCGCTGACGCGGCGCTTTGCACTCGATCCTCCAGGGTGACTCCCATGCTGACGCTCTATCACGCCCCCGGTTCTTTCTCGTCCCGCATCCTGTGGCTGCTGGAGGAGTTGGGCGCGGAATACCGCATCGAGCGGGTGACCTATCCAGCTGCCGACGGCAGCGGGGCCGATCCGTGCAACCCGCATCCGCATGGCTACACGCCAGCACTCGAGCACGACGGCCAGGTGGTCACCGAGACCGGAGCGATCGCGCTGTATCTCACCGACCTGTTCCCGCACTCTGAGCTCGGCGTGCCGGCCGGGCATCCGCTGCGGGCGCGTTACCTCACGTGGCTGTTCTACCAGGTCGGATTGACCGAGCCGCTGGTGTACATGAAGGGGCGCGGGATGCTTACGCAGGATGCGGCGATGGCGCGGCTCGATGCGGAGATGATGCGGCACATCGAGGCGGCGCTCGAAGCGGGACCGTTCATCCTCGGGGAGCGGTTCACCGCGGTCGATATTCTCTACATGAGCCTCTTCGAGCAGGCGCGGGCGCTGCTCGGCGCGAGCGCGGTGCTCGATGCCTACCTGGCGCGCGGCGACCGGCCGGCGCGGCGGCGGGCGCTTGGCAAGGGGGCGTAGGGCGAGGCTCCCGCCCCGGGGGGCGCCGACGAGCGGCATGCTTGGCTGAGTTCTCCCCGTGGGTGAGACGAAACCAAACTCGAAACGGCGTCTGGCATGCGTCGACCGGCGACCCTTCGGCGGTGAAGGTCGACGGGCACGCGACGACCCTCAGCAGCCTGTCATCAACCTGCGCCGAGCGGCTCCTTGGCAGCGGGTGCAGTCGCTCGGCGCCGAGCAGTGGACTCGCGCTATCGGCCGCCTAGCCGTCATTCGCCGGCAGTGCGGCGCGTCGGGCGCCACAACCGGTGACGACGAATCTTGTGCGCGACGGGTATTGACGGTCTGCCGGGATCGCGGCTGTCCGAGCCCCGCCTATCGCTCGCGTCCCGCACATGTCTCGCGGACCAAAACGGCAACGCCGGACGCCGGGCCACCTCAGGTGGGACGCACTGTCGCGAGGACACCGAGCATCGAGCGCTCGGCCTGGCGCTTCTCCACTAGCTCTCCGATCTTCTCCTTGCCGAAGCCAAGAACGCCGCCACCGACTGCCGCAGCAGCCGCAGCGACAGGAATCGCAACTCCGAGAAGCGGTGAGAGGCTTGGAAGCAAAGCGGCCACCGCCGCCATGGCGAGGCCCGATCCGCCGCCGAGGTACGCCGCCATCTTCTTCGGCGCGTACTTGCGCTCGATGTCACTCATTGCCTTCTGCTGCCGCTGGACCAACGAAGCAAGGCCGAAGGTCACCTCGCGCACCATGTCGTTGGTATCGATGGCCGCGCTGCCAGCGAGCTGCGCCGTGTACTTGTTCAGCTCTTCGCGGAGCCAGCGATGCTCGTTGTTGGCGATCAGCTCGGTGAGCGTCTGGACCGGGATCGTCGCCAGCCAGGACAGGCTGTCATCCTGAACGGCCCGCAAAGTCTGAAGCGCTTGCTCGGACAGGACGCTCTTGCGCCGCAGGTCTTCGGCGTTCGCCTGCGCGCACTTCTCGAAGTAGTGCCAGTGTGCGCGCTGCGACAGCAGAGGCTGCGCGCCGAGTTCGGTGGCGTTCTCGAGCAGGTGATAGTGCGGACGTACCCGCTCGAGAACGCCGTTCAGAAGCAGAACGCCGGTCGGCAGTGTCTTCATTCTGGCGAGCATCTCTTCGGACCGAACGCCTTCGAGCGCCGCGATGTACGCCTGCACTGCCTCCGCCACGCCAAGCCGTTGGTCGGGTTGCGCGCCCGGCGGGATGAAGAGGCCGCTTGCCAGCAGCGCCTGCGCAAACGGCTCACCATGCTTGTTCGCATACTCGAACAGTTCGCCCACCGACGTAACGGTGCCATCGCAGAGGGGGGCGACCATCCGGACGGCCAGTCGCTCCATGCCGTGCTTGGTGTGGGCGTCGCGCTCTTCGAGGCCTTGTTCGAAGCTCGGGAAGACAAACACCGGCGGAACGGGCAGCCCGGCGTCGACCAGCGGGCGCAGCTGGAGGACGTAGAAGAGCGCGTGCGCGAGCTGGAGATGCTTGGCGTTCAGGTGCAGGTCGGCCGCCAGAAACGGGTACACCGGATCCGGAAGAAGCTGCGTGTCGGCATAGAGACCCGTGATGCGGACGGCATTGAGCGCCGACGGACCGAAGGTGCGCTGCCCGCCGGTCACCAGACGCATGCCCCCGAGCGTCTTCGCATGCTGGAAAAGCTTGACCGCGTTGGCGTTGTAGAACGCCGCCAGCTCATCGGATGCCGCGTTCGCCGCCTCGGCCATCGCGTCGGGCTCGTGCTCGAGACGCCAGAGCATCCGGTCCTTGATCTCCTGCTGGTTCGCGACCACTGCGACCGCCCTGCCGGTCAGGGCGGCAAAGAGCTGCGCGAACAACCGGAAGAGTTCGGGCTGAGCCTCAGCCATGGGCAAGGACGACGGGGACGGCGGTTCCGGCTCGCGCTGCGCCATGAAGCCGAGTGCCATGCCTGAGGTGCGGCCGAAGGACAGTGCCCTTTCGGACACGCGGCTCGTGTCGACAAGACCCACCATGGTCAGCGGCGCGGCCATGAGCTCCTCGGCCAGTTCACGGAACTGCGGGGCCACCTTCATTTTGCCCTCACGCAGAGCACGCCAAGTAGCCAGGAGCCGCTCGGCCGTGCTGGCGTCGATCTCTTTCCTGTCGGTCATCGTGGTCTCCGCAGCCGGATAAAGTCTGTCAGCATCTATAGCAGGATATCTGCGTGCCGCGCTCGCAGCGCGTCAAGCTGCCTCTTTCGAGTGGAATCTCCTGCCCGAAGAGCTTCTCATCAATCTTGACGGCGGGTCCTTTCCCGAAGACCGGATCTGGACGCCAGCACGTGGCTTTGCAGCGGGTGCTGCCCTCGAAACTGGCGCCCGAGCTCACGCATTTGGGCACTGAGCGGTTACGCGAAGGGGCTTATGGGAAGTGGTGGCTTGGCCGGTCGAGCATGGCATCTCCCGGGTTCTTGACGCCGCGCGGACAAGCGCGACGCGGCGCATGCGCGCCCACCCGGCCCTCCGGTTACGATGCTTTTGCAAAAGCCGCGCCCGACCTCCGGCGATTGCACCCGCGGTTGCGGCGCCTTTCACGAAGGCAGCTTTGGACTGGCGTGCCCGGCGCCGCGCGGGTGTAGACAGGCAAACATCAGGGAAAGGACGCGTTCAGCATGGAGAAGAAGCCGATGGGAGAAGGGCCGAAGCCGTCCGAATACATGCGCCAGCTGCGGCCGGAGCTCTACTCGGACTCCGCCTCGCGGACATCGCACCGGCTGAATCCCGAGATCCTGTCGCACCACCTCGACACGCTCACCGAGCGCAATCAGACGCACGATTTCGAGATCTTCTGCCGCAAGCTTTGTGAGCGCGCGATCTGCCCGAATCTGCGGCCTGCGACTGGCCCCGAAGGGGGCGGCGACAGCAAGGCCGATACGGAAACGATCCCGATTGCCGATGAAATCGCCAAGCTGCAATACGTCGTCGGCCAGGCCAATGGCGGCCGCGAGCGCTGGGCTTTCGCTTTCAGTGCGAAGCAGAAATGGGCCGAAAAGGCACGCTCTGACGTGGAGGGGATCGTCGCCACAGGACGCGGCTACCAAAAGATCTTCTTTGTCACCTCGCGGGCAGCGCGCGCCAAAGATCGGGCGCGCGTCGAGGACGAGCTCTCGCGCGAACATGGTGTGCAGGTCACGATCCTGGACAGGGCGTGGATCATTGACGAAGTGATTGAAAAGAACCGCAGAGACCTCCCGTTTAACTATCTCGGTATCGGCGAAGAAACGACCGAGAGCGAGCTCGGGCCGGAGGACTATTCCCGAACGCAACAACTGGCCGACATCGAACGCGAACTGGTCGATCCGACGGCGTTCGAGGGCATGGCCATGCACCGCGCGACGGAAGCCCTGGTTGCCGCCAAGCTTTCGCGAAGCCTCGGACTGCCGCGAACTGACGTCGATGGCCGATTCCTGAGGGCCGTTCGTGTCGCCGATGACGGTGGCACCCGGCGCCAAAAGCTTGAGGCGCGCTACGAATGGCTATGGACGGCCTTCTGGTGGTTCGATGACATCGGCGCCGTGGTTGCCGGATACGATCAGTTCGAAGCCGAGGTCATCGAAGACGACAACGCCAAGAACCTGGAGTTCCTGTGCAACCTCGCGCAGCTGCTCTACAACGCAGTCTTCCGGAATGGCTGGCCCCGGGAAAGGGCGCAACTGGACGCGCGCGTCGCCCGGCTGAAGACGCGCCTCGAGCAGCTGGCCAATGGAGCCGAGCGACCGAACAACGCCCTTGATGCGCGCACGTCGCTGCTAATCGTGAGAGTCAATGAAGCGATGGTGAACAACGCCGCCACCGATCTGTCCTCGTTGTGGCCTGAGTTTTCAGACGTACTCTTGAAGGCGGAAGGACTGGGCGAGTTTGGAGGGTCCCGGCTGGTCAAAATGATCCAGGTGTTCGGTGAAGTTGCCGGGAACGATCGCGGCTACCGCGATCTTGTCGATCAGGCCTCCGAATTCGTCGGCAAGAGGACCAGCGAAGGCGAGGGCGCGTTGATCCTTCTCAGACGCGCCAAGCAGCTCGCCGACGCCGAGCAGAGCATGGAGATGATCCGACTCCTCGGCAAGGCCGCGCGACGGCTGAGTAAGAAGGAATACGCCGAGCAATTCATCGAAGCGATGTCACTCCTCGCGATCGCCTATCGCAGCGCGGGCCTGCTTTGGGCGGCACGCGCAGCGTTTACGACGGCGGTGGCAAGCCTCTTCATCGAAGGCGATGAATCCGGAAGCGTTCCCGCGACGGTCTTCCCAACGTTGATGGTCGGGGCATGGATCGCGGTCGAGCTGAAGCATTTCCCGGAGGCGCTGGAGGCGGTTCAGATTGCGCGCGGCTGCCTTTCGTCGCTCCCTTTCAGCGATGAATCAGCGAAAGCCGCCCAGGAACGTTTGCGGGACTTCGACGGGGTGCTCGCCTGCCAGATCATCAACCTCGGTGAAACGGACCTTGAAGAGCTTCGCACGGCGCCGGACATCCTGGAGGGGCTTCAGCTCTTGGTCAGCCGAGCCGCGTTGCTCTACGCGCTCGGTCACGAAGACCTCCTGCGGTCCGACGGGTCGATTCCTGCGGAAGAGTCAGCATCGGACGCGGCCAAGCTATTTCAGACGCTGGCCGATCAGCCGGCCGCGGACGCGGTGTGGCGTCCCCCCGTTCTTAACGCCGGGCGCAGGCAGACCTTCTCCACCTCGGTGCTTGGGGTCCGCGTCGATGTCGTGCACGACACGACGGACACATCGATCACACTGGCCGAAGCCGCCGTCGGCGTCATTGAAGCCCTCTTCGCCACCGCCTATGAAATCGAGGCTGCGGCACACATTGAACGCTTCAGCGTGCGCATTGTTGAGGCCGATGTCGCCAGGTACGAGGCTTCAATCGACGCCGATCGGACGGGGCTGACAGTGCAATGGCCCCGCAACCTCGTTCCGCGCCCGGCATCGTCTTACGACGGCTACCACGACATGCTGCTGGAGGTGGCTGGCGCGGTGTTCTCTTGCACCTGCCACGTCAACAACCCGAAGGAAGCGCTGCCGCGATTGTTCGAGAACGACGCAGCGATCGATCGCGTCGCCATGGTGGGGTCTGTTTGCCTTAGCCGCGCGCGCATCTTCGGCGGCGTGTCCCGCCTTGCCGCTTGGGATAGGCACTCGCCTGAACGCTACGACGTTCTGCCAACCAGGCCGCGCATCGTCCGCTCGGCTACCGCGATGCGGCGCGGCGAGTCGCAGAAGGACGACGAGGAAGGGTCGTCAGATCGCCCGGCGGTCCGTGACCATCGCGACATGCGCGTTCGATCCGTGATCGACGTGCACCTTTGGGATCGCGCGAATTGGATCGGCGCCGCCTACGGTGAAGTGGGCCCACATGCGCCGCCGTGGTTCGGCCTAATGTTCAAACACGGGGATGCCGGAACAAGGATCTTCGAGCGCTGGCGCGAGCGGTTCGGCGATGTTGACGAGGATGAAGAAATCTATATCAGCATCGTTCGCAAGTTCTCGGCGGAGCATTCGACGCATTACGGATTGATCGTCACGTCGAAGGTGCAGGACGATGAACGCCTGTCAATGGTCGCGTCGCGTACGAACATCATGCATCCGTCGGACGACGTCAATCTGTCCCGCTTTCTCACCGCTTATCGGCGGAGTGGAGCGTACCTGCTGATGCCCGCAATCTATAGCGGCTCCGGCGCGCCCTCGTTCCTCCGTGATCTGGCCCTCATGAAGCGGACCTTGAGCGTGAAGGACGCTGTCGATATCACCGCCGCCGATATCGAATCCGCGCATCTTAAGCTGTTCCGCCCATAGACGAATGACCCGTTGCCGCGGCAGCCGTCCCTCAACAGACAGACCCGAGTGGCGCCAACCAGTCTGAAGCACGAGTTCGAGCCAACAGCACGAACAGCCGCTCATGGTTGGTCCTCGCCGCAGAAGATCGTCAAGCCACCGCCTGGCAGGCGCTTGAACGCGTACCTTCGCTTCGCACATCCGTCCTGGGCCCGGCAAGGTCGAAGTCTCGCCGGCCCCAACGCCGCCGACCTCGCATCCGCTGCGCCCTACCCCTCGAGCCCCGACAACCGCCCCGGCTCCGATCCGCTTTGCCGCGCCAGATCCCAGGTGTCGAAATACTCCCGCCAGGCCGTGATCAGCCCATCGTCGTCGAGCTCATACACCGCCATCAGCGCATGGCTGACGACCCGCCCGTTCTTGCAGAACTGATCGGCCCGCTCGGTGACCACGCGACGCTCGTCGGACACGATGTGCACCAGCCCGCAGCGCGTCCAGGACACGTACCCCAGTTGCCGCTCGATCTCGGCCCGAAGGGCCTCTCGCCCCCGGATCACCGGCCCGTTGGGCACGTAGAGCGTCCAGCTCCCGTCCGGCGCGAACATCGAGACGATCTTGTCGACGTCCGGCCGATGTTCCTCGTCTCCCCACGCATCGAGAAACTCGCGCACGATCGCTTCCTGCCTCTGTCCCATGGCCGATCTCCTCAGCCCGCGGGTTGCAGCAGGTGGCGCACCACCTGCACATGCGGCACCGCGCAGCTCAGTCCACCATCCGCCCGCATCAGCGCCCCGTTCACGTACGCCGCTTCATCGGAAGCCAGGAACAGCGCCAGCGCCGCGATGTCCTCCGGCTGCCCGAGCCGCGGGCTGTTCGTCACGTCCAGGAATGCAGCGCGCATCGCCGGGTTGGCCCAGGCCTTCATCGCCGGGGTCTCGATCACCCCGGGCAGGATGGCATTGCAGCGGATGCCCTGCTTGCCGAAGCTGGCGGCGATCGTCTGTACATACCAGTTCACCATCGCCTTCGAGGCGCCGTAGCTGAACTGCGCCACGTCGCCGCCGAGCGAGCTGCACGAGGACGTGAAGAGGATCGACCCGCCCCCCTGCGCCAGCATGTGCGGGATCGCCATCCGGCTCGCCAGCACGCCGCCGAGCACGTTCACACGCACGATCTCGAAGAAGCGCACCGGATCGAAGTCCAGGAAATCCTTGTCGGCCCTGCCCTTGCCGGAGGTGTCGACTGCGTTGTTGAAGAGGATGTCGATGCGGCCGAAGCGCGTCCGCACGCGGGCGACCATCGCCTTCAGTTGATCCTCGATGCCGACGTCGACCGCCATCGCCTCCGCCACGCCGCCCGCGGCATCGATCTCGCCGGCCACCGCTTCTGCGCTCTCGCCGCGCAAATCGGTCACCAGCACGCGTGCGCCTTCGGCCGCGAAGCGCAGCGCGCTGGCGCGGCCGATGCCGCTGCCGGCACCGGTGATGCAAGCCACCTTGTCTTTCAGGCGATCCATGTGAAGTCCTTCGTCGCTCAGGCCACGCGCTCGACGCGCACGGAAATGCCGTTGAGCACGGCATTGCCCGACGCCGCATCCACCAGGCGCGCCGGGCTGAGCAGGTTGATGTTCACGCCGGCGTGCTGTGCCGACACCGCCGTGCGCGTGCCCTTCGCACCGTGGCCCCAGCCGTGCGGCAGCGAGACGACACCGGGGCGGATGTTCTCGCCCACCTCGGCCACCACGCGCACGCTGCCGCTCTCGCTGGTCACTTCGGCAATGTCGCCGCTGGCGATCCCCAGCCTGGCCGCATCGATCGGATGCAGTTGCAAGGTACAGCGATCCTTGCCACTTACCAGGCCTTCCACGTTGTGCATCCACGAGTTCAGCGAGCGCAGGTGGCGGCGGCTGACGAGCAGCAGCGGTGGCGCCTCGCCCGCCTGCCGGGTCATGGCCTGCGCCAGCCGCGGCACGTCCGCCAGCACGTGCGCCGGCGCGAGCTCGATGCGGCCCGAGGGTGTCTTCACCGCCGCGGCGCCCTGCGGCTCGGCCTGGCCGAAGACGATGCCGTCGGGCTCGTCCAGAAAGCGCTGCAGCGTCAGCCCGCCCGGCCGCGCGCCGAAGCGGTCGCCCAGCGGCCCCGTGCGGATGCACAGGTCGAGGATGCGATGCGCGCCGTGCTGCGGCAGCGCCGCGAGGGCGGCGGCGCGGTCGATGCCCGTCTGGTCGCACATCGCGCCGAAGTAGGCATCGTCGAGCGCATCGAGATCGGCGTGTGGGTCGCCGCCGACGATGCTGGCGAGCCGCGCCAGCACGCGCCATTCCTCCGGGCGCGCGGCATCGGGGGCGAAGAGCGCCGGCGAATAGTGGCCGCCGATCGTCAGCGAGAACGGCCAGGCCCACACATCCCAGTGCGGCTGCTCGAGCGGCGAGAGCGCAGGCAGGATCACGTGCGCGTGGCGCGTGGTCTCGTTCAGGTACATGTCCACGCTGACCATCGCCTCGAGGCCGACCAGCGCCGCATCGAGCCGCGCGGAGCCCGGTGCCGAGAGCACCGGATTGCAGCCGAGCGTGACGAGGCCATGCACCTGCCCCGACCCCGGCGTATCGATCTCCTCGGCCAGGCACGAAGCCGGATACTGGCCGAGGATGCCCGGCGTGCCGCGCACGCGGCTCGGCTTGGCGATCAGCGGTGCGTTGGTCGGGTACGGCGGCGTGAGCGAGAGGTGCGGCGCCACCTGGGTGCTCCAGAGCGTGCCGCCCACCGCATCGAGGTTGCCGGTGAGCGCCCCCACCACGTCGACCAGCCAGGAGGCCAGGGTGCCGAAGGCCTGCGTGCAGGTGCCGATGCGGCCGTAGACCGCGGCGCGCGGCGCCTCGGCGATCTGGCGCGCCAGCGCCACGATGGCCTCCGGCGCGATGCCGCAGAAATCGCTCACCCGCGCGGGCGGCCAGGCCTCGGCCAGCGCGCGCAGTTCGTCGACGCCGTTGACGTGGCCGGCGAGGTGCTTCAGCGTCACGCGGCCCTCGGCGAACAGCACGTGCACCACCGCCAGCAGCAGCGCGGCATCGCTGCCCGGCCGGATCGCCAGCCACTGGTCGGCCGCCTGTGCGGTTCCGGTGCGCGCCGGATCGATCACGATCACCTTGCCGCCGCGGGCACGCAGCGCCTTGATCGCGCCCATCACGTCGCGATGCGAAAAGATGCTGCCCTTCGAAGCCGCCGGGTTGCCGCCGAGGATCACGAACAGGTCGGTGCGGTCGATGTCGGGCACCGGCATCTTCCACATGTCGCCGTACATCAGGTGGTTGCTGACGTTCTTCGGCAGCTGATCCACGCTCGAGGAGGAGAAGCGCTGCGAGAAACGGCCCTGCCGCACGAACATCATGAGGTAGCGGCTGGTATCGAAGCCGCCCTTGCTCATGTTGCCGCCGTAGAAGGCGAAGGCCTCCGGGCCGTGGCGCTCGCGCACGCCCTGCACGAGCTGCTCGATGCGCTCGAAAGCGGCCGGCCAGGAGGCCTCGCGCCACGCGCTGCCCTCGCGGATCATCGGGCGGCGCAGGCGATCGGGGTCGTGGTGCACGTCGCCCAGCATCGTGCCCTTGGGGCAGATGTGGCCGCGGCTGAAGGCGTTGGCCGGATCCGGCCGGATGGCGATCACGCGCTCGCCGTCGTGGCTCACGCGAATGCCGCACATGCCCTCGCAGAGGGGGCAGGTGCGGCGATGCGTCTGGATCTCGGGGCGGCTGGTCGTCATGCCGGGCAGTCTGGCATCGGGTGGCCCTCCAGGGGCCGCAGGAGCCATCTGCGAAATGCGTTTCGATAGCTTTCGGGTGCATGGCTTCCCGCCATCCCGAGGCGCGGAGATGGTAATAGTTGAACACTCGCGAAGCTTGTGTTTCAATCCAGCGACCGAGGAGCTCACCGATGCAGGCCGAGATTCAGCTGAGGGATTTCGACAGCACGGGCGGGCCGGCCAAGCTCGTCGAGTGCGAGCGCCGTGACGAAGCCGGCGAGCGCCGCGTGCAGCAGATCCACTGGCCCCAGGCGGGGCAGACGCGCGTGAGCACCGGCGCCACCTGCGTGTTCGAGCTGTTCCTGGAAGGGGACGATCCCGAAGCCGCCCACGCCGATTACCTTGCCGACGTGCCTGGCCGCGGCCGGCAGGCCGTCGGCAGCGTGAACTTCGTGCCGCCCCACAGCAGCCTGCAGCTGCACTGGTCGGCGGGCCGCAAGCGTTCGTTCGTCTGCCTGCTCGATCCCGGCAAGCTGGGGCCGCTGGGCGGCCTGGATTGGGATTGGGCCGACGTCGATCCGCTGGCGGCGCTGGACATTCGCAGCGAGAAGCTGCGCGCCACCTTGCAGTGGCTGGCCGAGGAGACGATGCAGCCCTCGTTCGCCAGCGAGCTGTGCACCCAGTCGCTGCTCACGGTGCTGAGCCTCGAAGCGCGCCGGCATCTGGGGCGCGATGCGGCCAAGACGCCGGCCGAATGCCGGGGCCGTTTGAGCCCGGCCCAGGTGGCGCGCACGCAGGAGATGATCTCCGCCTGCCACGATCCCGCAGGTCCCTCGCTGGCTGATCTGGCCGGTGCCTGCGGGCTGCCGGCGCGCGAGTTCTCGGAGATGTTCAAGAACACGCTGGGCCTCACGCTGCGCAGCTATGTCGCGCAGGCGCATCTGGACAAGGCCAGGATCCTGCTGGCGGATCCGCGGCTGCTGGTCAAGCAAGTGGCCTATCGATGCGGCTTCGAGAGCGCGTCGGCCTTCGGCTCGGCGTTCCGCCGGGCCACGGGCAGCACGCCGGCGCAGTATCGGCAGCACCTGCTGGACCGGGAGGCCGCCGACGCTTGACGTGCTCCCTCTCCCGCCAGCGGGAGAAGGCCTCGATCGATTCCGCGCTCGTCACTTCTCTACGAACGCGCGCTCGATCACGTAATGGCCCGGCTCGCCCACGTGCGCCGATCGCTCGAAGCCGCGTGCATCCAGCAGCGCGCTGAGATCGCGCAGCATCGGCGGGCCGCCGCAGATCATCGCGCGATCGTGTGCCGGATCGAGCGGCGGCAGGCCGAACTCGCGGCAAAGATGCCCGCCCTCGAGCAGCTCGGTCAGCCGGCCGCGGCGCTCGAAATCCTCGCGGGTGACGGTGGGGCAATACAGCAGCTGCTCGCGCACACACTCGCCCAGCACCTCGTGTCTCGGCAGCTCATGCCGGATGAAGTCGCGATAGGCCAATTCCTCCACCTGGCGCACGCCGTGCAGCAGCACCACCTGCCCGAAGCGCTCGTAGGTGCGCGGATCCTTGATGATCGAAAGAAACGGCGCCAGCCCGGTGCCGGTGGCGAGCAGGTAGAGCCGCGCGCCCGGCAGCAGGTCGTCGATCAACAGCGTGCCGGTGGGCTTGCGCCCCACCAGCACCTCGTCTCCCACGCGCAGGTGCTGCAGCCGGGAGGTCAACGGGCCATCGGGCACCTTGATGCTGAAGAATTCCAGCGTCTCCTCGTGGTTGGCGCTGGCGATGCTGTAGGCCCGCAGCAGCGGCCGGGCATCCACCGCAAGGCCCACCATCACGAAATGCCCGTTCTCGAATCGCAGGCCGGGGCTGCGCGTCGTCCTGAAACTGAACAGGGAGTCGTTCCAGTGGTGGACTTCCAGCACCCGCTCGGTGAGCAGCGCGCTCACTGGACGACCCTCCGCGCTGCGCGCTCCGGGATGAGCGCTTGGGAGCGGCCCGGCGCGCTCACTGGACGACCCTCCGCGCTGCGCGCTGCGGGATGAGCGCTTGGGAGCGGCCCGGCGCGCTCATGCGCGCCCCCCGGGTGCAGGAAGGCGCCGCGGCGCGGCAATGAATGAGAACCGACATTTGCAAGCCTCGGTGCAAAGCGTCCGGAAGGAACTGGGGCCGGCGGTGGACGCGGGATCCGGTGGCCCGGCGCACGTAGCGCCTGCCGCCATGATCGGGCGCCGCGAGGCCATCGCGGCGGGCTTCCTCTGTCTGCGAACTGCTCACCGGCGTTCTTGAACCGCGCCACGCACGCCGTAGCGTTTCATCAATACCAAGCGCCGTTTCGGACATAGCAGCAGGCCCCAAGCGCCCGGCGCGCGCCGCCATCATCGGCATCGACGGCGTCAATCGATGCAGCCCCCTTTGAAGGACCCCTTTCGATGAAGACACGCACTCCCGACGAGATCCGCACCTTCCTGCACCACCAGGTGGAGAGCTGGAACGCCGGCCGCAAGGAAGAGATGTTTGCTGCCTACCGCCAGATCGTGCCGGGCAAGCTGAGCATCGAATACATCGGCATCCCGCCGCTCGAAGGATGGGCCGCGCTCGAAGACATGTGGCAGCGCTGGGCCGGCAAGGTCCACATCGACGTGAAGGAGGTGATGGTCACCGGCAACGAGGCTGCGTGCTACCACCACAACACCACCATCGGCGCCGGCACGCCGCCGCGGCCGAGCATCGAGCTCTACCGTTTCGAGGGCGACGACCTGCAGATCCGCTATTTCCACCAGGCCAAGGTCTGAACATGACGCCGGAACAGACCGTCCGCCGGTTCATCGATGCCTTCCGCATCACCTGGCCGGCCGATTTCGACACCGCCCTGGCGCCGCTGGCGGAAGATGCGATCTACCAGATCGTCGTGCCGACGATCGCGCCGATCCAGGGCCGCGCGGCGATCCGGTCCGAGTTGCTGCGCATGAAGGCGAAGGTGGCCGACCAAAAGCACGTGATGAAGAACGTGGCTGCAAGCGGCAACGTGGTGTTCACCGAGCGGGTCGATTCATCGCTGCGCAACGGCCACTGGGTCGACATTCCGCTGGTGGCGGTGTTCGAACTGAACGCGCGCGGCGAGATCGCCACCTGGCGCGAGTTTCTCGATCTGGCGAACGTCGCCCGCAACCACGGCATGACGGTCGACGCCTTGTGCCAATCTCTGAAGCTCGCGTGAAAGGCGCCACGATGAAGACCTTCCCCCGCCTGCCCGACCGCGGCGACTTCGCGTTCCAGATGCTGGTGGCGCCCTACCGCACCACCGGCGCGGCGATGCACGACCTGCGCGGCTTTTACGGCCTGCACCTTTCGAAGACGATGCCCTTCGGCACGCTGCGAGATGCCGAAGGCCACATGTACACGATGGTTCGCTCGGTCAACTCGCCCACCGGCACGCCGAACCAGACCCGCTTCATCTACCAGAGCACGCGCGTCGACGGAAAGACGCTGCGCATGGACAAGGAGCGTATGGCCGCCACCGCGCAGACGCTGATGCCCACGCGCGCGCTCGAGGCCGACACGGCCAAGTGGACCAGCCTGCCCGAGGAGCCGGGCACGCCCTGGAAGCTAGACGCATCGGGCGAGCACATGCATTGGGTCGAGGAGGGCCTGATGGATCTGCAAGGCCGCCACATCGGACCCGGCATGCAGTGGCTGCTGCCCGGCATCGACTGGGGCACCTTCTACCTTTCGCAGCTCTATGACGTGAGTGGCACCTGCGAAGGCCGGCCGGTGAAAGGCATCGTCGCGGTCGAGCAGTCCTACATGGCCGAAGGCGGCCAGGTGCACGCCAACAAGTGCCTGATCGTCAACAACAAGAAGCACGTGGTCTGGTGCGCCTTCGCGACCGTCTACACCGATGGCAGCATTGACGCCGGAACCTTCCTCGTCGGCCACGAGAACCTGGGCTTCGCTTTCCTCACCAATGAAAAGGGGGAGGTGCGTACCACCACCGATGTCGAGGCCGAGGTCTCGCGTCGGGAGGGCGATCCGTTCATCGACAAGGTGAAGCTCACCGTCGAAGGCCGCGAGGCCTGGGAATTCATCCCCGATCCGAAAGGCCGGATGGTCGACTTCCTCGGTGGGCACGTGCCCACTGCGCAGCAGGAAGGCCGCTGGCAGCGGGTCGGCGAAACGCGCACGCCAGACCACTGGTTTGCCTGGGGTGAAGGCGACCGCCGCAACGGCACGTCGCGCAACGTGCCCGGCACACCGGATTGAAGGCTCGCGCGATGCATGCACGTCCGGGCCGGTTCGAAGGCAAGGTGGCCATTGTCACCGGCGGCGCCTCGGGTATCGGCGAGGCGACCTGCCGACGTCTGGCGGCCGAGGGCGCCACCGTCGTCATCGCCGACATCGACGGCGACCGCGCCGCGTCGCTGGCCACCGAGATCGGCCGCACCGCGAGCGCCGCGCAGTTCGACGCCGTCGACGTCCGCTCGATCGAGCGGCTCGTGAAGGGCACGGTCGAGCGCTTCGGCCGGCTCGACGTGCTGCACAACAACGCCGCCCTCACCTCGCCGGCGCTGCACGCGAAGGACAACAATGCGATCGACATCGATTTCGACACCTGGGATCTCGTCTTCGCGGCCAACCTGCGCGGCTATCTGGCCGGCTGCAAATACGCGCTGCCGACGATGATCGCGCAACGCAGCGGCGCGATCGTCAACACCGCCTCGACGGGCGCCTTCTCGGGCGACATCACGCGCATGGCCTACACCGTCTCGAAGGCAGCGATCATCGGTCTCACGCGACAGATCGCCACGCACCATGGCAGGCAGGGCGTGCGCTGCAACGCGGTGGCACCGGGGCTGGTGCTCTCGGCCGGCGCCCGCGCGACCGTGCCCGACGTGATCCGGGTGATGCAGCGCCACCTGCTCACGCCCGAGATCGGCGAGCCCGACGATCTGGCGGCGCTGGTGTGTTTCCTCGCCTCGGACGAAGCGCGCTACATCAACGGCCAGACCTACATCGCCGATGGCGGCATGCTGGCGCACAACCCCGCGATGGCGGACCTGATCGATCTGGCGGCGGCAAGATGAGTCAAGGCGAAACGGCGGAATTCCGGCGCGGCTGGCGCATCCTGCTGCTCGCGCTCGCCGGGGCAGCAACCACCGCCAGCGTGACGATGCTGTACGGTTTCGGCACCTTGGTGCTGCCGTTGCAGAAGGCCTTCGGCTGGAGCCGCGGCGATCTGCAGATGGCCGTCAGCTTCCTCTCGGGCGGGGTCGTCGTCGCGAGCCAGCTCGCCGGCTGGTGCAACCAGCGCTGGGGCATGCGACGCGTGACACTCGTCTCGCTGGTGGCACTCGGGCTCGCGCTGTTCGCCGCGACCAGCGTGAACGGCTCGATCGGCTGGTTCTACCTCGCCTGGTTCCTGGCCCCGATCGCCGGCACGGGGGTCACCTTCGTCACGTGGACACAGCTCATCAGCCACTGGTTCGACCGCAAGCGCGGCCTGGCATTGGCGCTGGTCCTGTGCGGCTCCGGCTTGTCGGCGGCCGTGCTGCCGCCGCTGATGAGCTGGGCCATCGAGCGCTGGGACTGGCGTGCGGGCCTGCTCGTGCTCGGTGCCATGCCGCTGTTGCTCACCTGGCCGCTGGCGTTGGCCTGCTTCAGGGCGACGCCGACGGACGTTGCCAATGCGGCGCCGGCCGCGGTTACCGCGGAGGGCGCTGGCAGCGCGGCGAAGCCCGGCGGCGGCGACTTCCGGAGCCTGGTGCGCTCACGAAAGTTCTGGACCCTGAATCTGGCGCTGACAATGGTGGTCTCGGCCATCGTCGGCATGGTCACCAACACCGTGCCGCTGCTGCGCGACATCGGCCTCACCGCGACGCAGGCCGGCAGCGTGTTCGGCGCGTTCGGCATCGCGCTCATCGTCGGCCGCGTGGCGGTCGGCTACCTGATCGATCGCGTCTGGGCGCCCGGTGTCGCCGCGGTTGCGTTGTCGCTGCCGGCGATCGGCTGCGCAATGCTGTGGCGGGCCGATGCGAGCTGGCCGATGGCGGCGCTGGTCGCGGCAATCGCCTTGGTCGGCGTCGGCACCGGGGCCGAGTTCGACCTGTCGGCCTACCTGGTGTCGCGCTACTTCGGCCTCGAGCACTACGGCAGACTGTTCGGCATCCACCTCGGCCTCATCACGGCCGGCAGCATGCTCGCGCCCTTCATGTTCGCCGCAATGTACAAGGCCAGCGGCGGCTATGCGCCGATGCTCGCCTACGCCGCAGGCTGCTGCATCATCGGGCCGCTGCTGCTGCTCACGCTGGGCCGGATGCCGGGCCGCGCAGCGCCGGCGGTTGGCTTGCCGCAGCTCGCCGATTCCGGGGCATGAACCCGCACTCGCCCGCGCATGAGGAAACGCCCGGCCGCCAGAAGTTTCCTCATCCCCCTCGGGGGGAAGACGGCGCAAGGCGTCGGCCTGCGGCGCGCACGGGACAGCGAGCGACCCTGCCGTTCAATGAGCGTCCGCGGGGACCCGATCGGCCATCCCGAGGCGCTGCCGGAACTGCACGGGCGTGACGCCGGTGGCACGGCGGAAGGCGTCGCCGAATGCCGCTGCGCTGCGAAAACCGCTGCGGAAGGCCACCTGCTTGATCAACAGGTCGCCGTCGGCGAGCAGCAACTTGGCGCGTGCGATGTGCGTCGAGGCAACGTAGCTGCGCAAAGTCTCGCCCGTGGTGGCCTTGAACATTGTCGAGAGCTCGCGCGCCGGCAGCCGGCAGCTGGCCGCGAGCGCGGCGAGCGACAGTGAGGCAGGGTCGCTGCAACCCTCGATCAGTTCCTTCAGGCGCGCGAGCTGGTGCGCATCGAGCTTGCCCTCCGCGGGCCGACCCATCTCTCGCCCGCGGGCGAAATGGCGATGCAGTTCGAGCGCCAGCATCGTCAGGATGCAACTGGCCTGGAGCGCGCTGCCGAAGGAAGGTGTCGCGGTTTCCTCGGCCAGCCACTGCATGCCGATGCGCAGGCGGTCGTTGTGCATGTCGACGGTGCTCGCGGGATCGATGTCGCGCCAGTGCCAGTCGATGCCGCCGAGCAGCCCGAGCCGCTCGGGCTCCATCACGCAAACCACTGCATGCCGGTGGCCCGAGTTCCAGCGCACCGTGCGCGCCGATTCGGGCGGCATGAAGTTGAGCGCCCCCGCGGCACGCTCGCAGCCGTCCGCAGTGCTCACCAGGTAGCGCGCACGCCCCGTGATCGCCGGTTCGGGGGGTTCCGCCAGTTCGATCAGACAGTGGCGCCCGGAAAGCACATGAATCTCGCCGGGCTCGGCCCAATGAATGTCCTGCACGGCCACCTCGTAGGCCGCGTCCTGCAGCCGCGCGCCGAACACCTTTCTCGGCGCCAGCGTCTGCATCAGCGGCTTGAGTTCAACGGTCTGCACTGGTGTTCTCCGGGGGCGAGCGCTGCCCTGTGTCGCCGCCTGGTTGGCGGCGATATTTATTGAACACTTTCAACCAATCAGTTCATATTCGTAGGATCCCTCCCCTGGTGTTCGCAGGGCCTCGCCGCACATCGTCCGGCGGCGGATAGGTACAAACGATGTGCATGTGTTGATATTCTGATCCTAGAATTGTCTTCGGGATCAAGATGAATCGCTCCGGCCCCGAACCCCTTCGAGGAGGTTTCACATGAACATCGCTCACCGCTTGGTTCAAGTCATCGTCGCAGCCGCTTTGACCACATCGGCGATGTTCGCGGGCAGTGGAGCCGGCCAGCCCGTTGCGCCTCAGCGCATCGAATCGGCCGCCGATTCCCCCCGCTCGATGGCGGATCACCGGGTGGCGCTGGCGCACACGGTCTCCTGGGCGCAGGTGTTTACCGCCGGGAACTGGTAACCCGGGGCGGCTCACACCGCCCTGCCCTGCGTTCTGGCCCGCAGGCCCCATGCCTGCCAACTGCCCGCGCAAAGCGTTCCCGCCATCAGCCAGAACAGCGCCGCCGCACCGATCGCGGCGCCGGCCGCGCCGAAGGCCAGCGGCATCACGGCCATCGAGAGATGAACGCTCATCGAACGCAGCGCGAGCGCCTCGCCCTGGCGATCGGCCGGCGCCACGTCGTGCACGCTGGCCAGGATGGCCGGCTGGATGGCACCCAGTGCCAGGCCGAGCAGCGCGGCGGCCAACAGCATCGCCCAGGCGTCGTGCAGCAGAGGAAACGCGGCGAACACCGTTGCGACGAGCAGCAGCGCGCCGGCCATCATCAGCCGCCGCGAGAGGCGGTGCGCCACCAGCGGGATCAGCAGGCGCACCGCCATCGACGCCATCGCATAGGTCGCAAGCACGCCGCCGATCGCCGACGCGCTCAATCCGCGTTCGTGCCCGACGATGGGCAGTGCGAAGCCGAACACGTCCCAACTCGTCGACACCATCCAATTGATCGCCAGCAGGTGCCGGAACGCGGGCTCGCGCAGCAACCCCCAGGCGGGAGGTCGCCGCTGCGTGTCGATTGCGTGTGCCGGCGGCTCTTCGCGCGGCACGAGCGGCGCGAGCAGCAGCGTGGATACCGGCAGAAGCGCCAGCATGGCAAAGGCGGTGCGAAAGCCCGCGCCGTCGATCAACACGCCGGCGAGCAACGGGCCGACCAGGTTGGCCACCGACGGCGCCAGCGCCACCCAGCTGAAGATGCGCATGCGGTCGGCGCCGTCGCGTGCCATGCGGCTGGCCGTGCGTTGGACCGTGATCATGCCGAAGCCCGAGCCGGCGCCGCATGCCGCAGCGGCGACGCACAGGGCGATGGCGTGGGAGCTGGCGGAAGCGGCCACTGCTCCGAAGAGTGACAACGCGGCCGCGACGCGCACCGGCCGGTGGTAGCCGTAGCGGTCGGCAATGCGGCCGGCGGGAATGGCGAGCACGGCGGGCAGCAGCGCGAACAGGGCCAGCAGCAGGCCGACAGCCCATGGACCCTGGCCCAGCTTCAGTGCCTGCAGCGGCATCGCCATGCGTGCGCCTTGGGTGCAGGCATGCAGGCCGATCTGGCACACGACCAGGGCGAGCAGGGCCATTCGGGGACGCTCCGAAAGTGGCGTATTCACCGGAGTGTCCGTGACGCTTCGCGAGATGCTCGATGCCGGTCCCGCTCGCTCGCCCGCTGGGGCGTTTGAGCAACAGCTCTCGGCGGCCACAGCACCGTTGCGATGGCGGCCACGATCAGCGCAATCGCCACGCCGTCTTGCCAATGCAGTTGTTCGCCAAGCAGCCAGGCCCCCGACAGCAATCCGAGCACCGGGATCATGCAGATGCTGACGCTGGCCGCCACCGGTGGCAGCGTGCGTGCGAGGCTGAACCAGGCCGGCTGGCAGAAGCCGAAGATCAACAGTGCGTTGTAGGCGATCGCGGCGGCGACACGAAGGTCCGGCATCGCCCAGCGCGGCATTTCGGTGGCCAGGCTGACCCCGCTCACGACGACAGCGGTGATCGCGGTCATCCAGAACGAGATCGCCAGCGTCGGAACCCGCATCGTCGTGCGGCGTAGCTGCTGCGTTCCCAGCGCCCACACGGCCGTGACGCAGAGCAGCAACCCCGCGGCCGCTGGCGCGCCTGCCAGGCGCGAGAACTCGTGCCACAGCAGCAGCCACACGCCGGACGCGGCCGCAGCAATGCCAAGCGCCTGGCGCAACGTGACCCGCTGACCGTACAGTGACAGCCCCCACAGCACCGAGAACACCGGCATCGTGTAGCCGAGGATCGCAGCCCGGCCGGAGCTCAGGTGCGGCAGCGCGAACATCAAACCGACGTGCCACACCACCATGTTGGTCAACGCAAGCACGGCCAGCTCGGGCCAGTGGGCCCGCGGCACGCTGAACGGCACCTTCAGCCTGACCAGCACCAGCACGAGACAGGGCAAGCCGAACAGCATCGACAGCGCGCGGAAAGTCATCGGCGGAAAGACGTTGACCGCGCCCTTCATCACCGGCCAGTTGAAGCCCCAGAACAGCGTGAGCAGCAGCAGCGCCGTGGCCTGCCTGCGATCGAGGCGCATCACGGAATCATCAGCCCACCGTCGACGGCCAGCGTCTGGCCGGTGATGAAACGCGCGCCGTCGGAGAGCAGGAAGACCAGCATGGGCGCCATGTCACGGTCCGGATCGCCGAGCCTGCCGCCGAGCGGGATGGCGCGCGCCATCATCGAGTCGTGTGCCTTCAGTTCCCCGGGCGTCATGCGTGCGCGATGCGCTTCATACATCGGCGTCCACATACCGGGCGCCAGCGCATTCACGCCGATGCCGAAGCGCGCCCACTCCTTGGCGATCGTGCGCGTCCAGCCGAGCACCGCCGCTTTGGCGGCCGAGTAGTGCGCGCAGCCCGGCAGGCCCATCACGCCAGCGGCGGAACCGAAGTTGAGGATGCGGCCGCCCCGCTCGCGCAGATGCGGGAAGGCCGCTTGGTTGGTGTGGAAGGTGCCACGCGCGTTCACGTCGAACATCAGGTCCCAGTCGGCCTCGGCAATGTCTTCGGCCGGCGCAGCGCGTTCGGCGCCGGCGACGTTGACGAGTGCGTCGAGGCCGCCGAGCATGCCGACCGCCGCGGCGAAGACGCTGGCGACAGCGTCACGGTGCCTGATGTCGCAACGGAAGTAGTCGGCTCGGCCCGGTCCATTGCGGGTGGCCTCGGTGGCCACTGCGCGGCCGGCTTCGTCGCTGACGTCGAGCGCCGCGATGTGCGCCCCGGCACCTGCGAGCGCGCGCACTGCGCTGGCGCCGATGCCGCCGGCCGCGCCTGTCACGATGATGCGTCTTCCTTGCAGGATCATGGGACTTCCTTGGTCAGAGGGGGCGCTCCAGCGCGCGGGCAATCAGGTGGCAGGCCGACGCATGGTGCTTTTCGCCAATTGCCGTCGGCGCCTTGCCGGCCGACGCGCGCGCGCAACTGCCTTCGAGCAGGATCGCAAGCTTGTAGCTGGCGAGCGCCACGTACCAGTCCAGCCGGGACAGGTCACGCGGGCTGCCCGCGCGATAGTGGGCAACGAGTTCCCCGGCGGTCGGAAACCCCGCCCACGGTGACACATGGATCGTGCCTGCGCCATGGCCGCTGTCGTCGGGCCAGGTGGCGACCAGCCAGCCGAGGTCGAGCAGCGGATCGCCGAGCGTCGCGAGTTCCCAATCGATCACCGCGGCCACCTCCGGGCCGTCGTCGCGGAACATCACGTTGGAGAGATGGAAATCCCCGTGCAGCACGCCGGGTGTGAAGCGCTCCGGACAGCGCGCCTGCAATCGTTCGCCGAGCGTCAGCACGCCGGGCAGCCCGCCGACACCCGGCCACCGAGGATGCGCCGAATAGGCTTCGAGGTGTGCCCGCCAGCGGGGCACCTGCCGCTCGAGGAATCCCTCGGGCCTGCCGAAGCCGGCGAGCCCGACGCGCAGCGGATCGACTTCGCCCAGTCGAAGCAGCGCCTCGGCCATCGCGAATCCCATGCGACGGCGAACGGCCGGATCGGCGGCGTGCAGGGCCGGCAGCAAACGCCCGGAGGGATTGAAGCCCTCCACGGGCTCCATCAGATAGAAGGCCGCGCCGAGCACCCGCGTGTCGGTGCACGCGGCGATCAGCAGCGGATGCGGCACGGCGCTCGTTGCGAGAGCACGCAGTACCTGCGCCTCGCGGGCGATCGTCTTGTCGCCGCCGGGCCGCGCCTGCAGCGGCGGCCGGCGAAGCACAAACTCGCGCGCACCGCGGCGAAAGCGCACGATCAGGTTTTGCGTTCCGCCGGTGAGCGACTTTGGGTCGATGATCGGGCCTCGCTCCAGACCTTGCGCATCCATCCAGCGCGCAAGGCGTTCGCGATCCGCCGCGTGGGGCCATGGTTCGCTCATCACAGCAAGGCGCCGAAGCGCTCACGCGCCGACTGCTCGGCGGTGGGCCGGTGATAGGCCGGAAACAGCGCATCGCAGGCGTGGTATTCGCGCAGCAACTGCTTCGCGACGGTGATCTTGTGCACCTCGGTCGGGCCGTCGGCAAGGCCCATCTGGAATGAGCGGTTCACGAGGCCGGCGAACGGCATGTCGTTCGAGACGCCGATCGAACCGTGCACGTGCAGCGCGCGCGCGGCGATGTCGTGCAGCACTTTGGGCATCGCCGCCTTCACCGCAGCGATGTCCTTGCGCACCTTGCGGTACTGCTGGTACTTGTCGATGCGCCAGGCCGTGCGCATCACCAGCAGCCTGAACTGCTCCAGCTCGATCCAAGAATCAGCGATCTTCTCCTGCACCATCTGCTTGTCGGCGAGAAGCGAGCCCTGCGTGCGGCGCGAGAGCGCCCTTTCGCACAGGGCGTCGAGCGCCTTCTGCGCCTGGCCGATCACCCGCATCGCGTGGTGCACCCGGCCGCCGCCCAGCCGCACCTGCGCCACCTCGAAAGCGCCGCCTTCGGGGCCGAGCAGGTTCGCGGTCGGCACACGCACGCCGTCGAACGCGAGGTGGGCGTGCGAAGCTTCCGGATCGTCGCCGCAGCCCACGTTGCGCAGGATCGTGAGGCCCGGCGCTCCCGCCGGCACGATCAGCATCGAGGTGCCTTCGTAGACCGAGACGGTCGGATCGGTGACAGCCATCACGATGAAGAACGCGGCATAACGGGCGTTCGACGCGAACCACTTTCTGCCGTCGATCACCCACTCGTCGCCGTCGCGTACCGCGCGCGTGGTGAACACCTGCGGATCGGCGCCGCCCTGCGGCTCCGTCATCGCAAAGCACGAGACCACCTCGTTCGCGAGCAGCGGCTCCAGGTAACAGCGCTTCTGCTCGGCGCTGCCGTAGTGCGCGAGGATCTCGCTGTTGCCCGAATCGGGCGCCTGGCAGCCGAACACGATCGGGGCGAAGGCCGAGCGGCCGAGAATCTCATTGATCAGCGCCAGCTTCACCTGGCCGTAACCTCGCCCGCCGAGTTCCGGCCCGAGATGGCAGGCCCAGAGGCGGCGCTCCTTGACGATGCGCTGCAATGGGCGCACGAGCGCGACGAAGTTCGGCGCATGGATGTCCCACGGGCTGCCGAGCAGGTGGTCGAGAGGCTCGACGTCCTCGCGCACGAAGCGTGCGATCCAGTCCAACTCGAGCTGGAATTCGGGGTCGGTTTCGAAGTCCCAGGACACGTGTTCGCTTCCCTTCAGGCCAGCAGCATGCCGCCGTCGACCAGCAGCGTCTGGCCCAGCATGTAGCTGGCCATGGGCGAGGCCAGGAACAACGCGACATTCGCCATGTCGGCCGGTGTGCCCAGGCGGCCGAGCGGAATGCGCCGCAGCGCGCCTTCGAGCCGCTTCGGCGATGCGGTGGTCACCCGCGTCAGCTTGGTCTCGACGAGGCCCGGCGCGATGCCGTTCACGCGGATGCCGTCCGCCGCCCAGGCCTCGGCCAGTGTGCGAGTGAGACCGAAGGCGCCGGTCTTCGACGCGTTGTAGGCGGGGTTGCCCCGTGTCGAGTGGAACGCCGCGGCCGAGCTGACGACGATCATCGTGCCGCCGGCGGCCCGCAGCGCCGGGTGGCAGCGGTCGGCACAGGCCATCAGGCTGGTCAGGTTGACGTCGAGTACCTGCCGGAAGCCCTCGATCTTGAATTCGCGCCGGTCGTAGAGCACGGTTCCCTGAGACTGCACCAGCACATCAAGGGCCTCGAACGGCAAACGCGCCGCCTCGACCTGACGCAGGTCGGCCACATCGACCTGCGTGTAGCCCAGGCCATCGAGCCTGGAGTCGGGCGAATCGGCATATGCGGCCGCGTCGCGCCGGGTGCCCCAGACATGCACCTGCGCGCCCCGCTCGCGGAACGCTTGCGCAACGCCGTTGCCGATGCCGCTCGAGCCACCGACGACGAGCACGCGCCTGCCGCTGAAATCCAGCAGGTCGTTCATGGGCAGGCGATGCCTTGTTCGACGAGCTGGTCGATCGCGGCGTCGGCGAACCCGTGCTCTTTCAACACCACGCGCGTGTGTTCGCCGAGCGCGGGTGGCGCTCGATCGAGGCACAGCGGCAGATCGCCGAAGTCCCACAGCGCGCCGACCTGCTCCAACTCGCCGTACACCGCGTGCGGATACGAAGCGCGCATCCCGCTGTGTTGCGCAGCGTCGAGGAAACACTCGCGTTGGTTCTCGAGCGCCGGTTCGTTCGGCACGCCCATCTCGTCAAGCAGCGATCCCGATTGCGCCACCGTGCGGACGCGAAAGAATGCTTCGGCGTCCACCCCGACGATGCCATCGAAAGCTGCACGTTCCTTTGCCGTCCACGCCGCGACCATCAGCCAGCCGTCCGCGCACGCGTACAGCCGGTCGCCGCGCGTCAGGCCCGTCTGGGCGGCATCGAGGTGACGCATCGGCGTCAGCGTGCCATCCGGCCGCGCCAGCACCTCGCTCTCGGTGAGCAGCATCGCCCCGAGCAAGGACGAGGCCACCGTCTGGCCGGCACCGGTGCGTGCCCGTTGCCGCAGCGCGAGCAGCACAGCGAACACACTCGACAGGGCCGCCAGGTGGTCTCCGACACCAAAGCGCAGCCACTGCGGCGGCTGTCCCTCACCGCCGCACTCGATCTCCCAGCCGCAGGCGGCTTGCATCAGTTGATCGAAGCCCGGCCAATCGGCACGCGGGCCGACCGGACCATAGGAGGAGATGTGGCCGATCACGAGCGACGGACGAATCGCGTGCAGGCGCCCGGGATCGATGCCGAGCTTGCGCGCTGCCGGCATGCGAACGTTGTGGTGCACGACGTCGGCCCAGCGTGCCAGCGCGTCCAGCACGGGCATCGATGCCGGTGCGCCCAGCTTCAGTGCCACACCGCGCTTGCCGCGCTGGGTGCCGGCGAAGATGCGTTCGAGGCGTCGCATCGCATCACCTGTCGGCGGCTCGATCTTGATCACGTCGGCGCCGAGATCAGCGAGCAGCATGCAGGCAAAGGGGCCAGCGAGGTAGGCGCCGAGGTCGAGCACCTTCAGGCCGTGAAGCGGGGGCAAGTTCTCGGCCGCCGCCGGCGCACCAGGGCTGCGGCTCGGTTCGCGCGCGTCGGTCGCGGGCACGACGCGATAGGACGGCCCGGGTTGCAGCGTGCGGCCGAATTGCGGATCGTCGACCTCGACGACATAGCCGTTCGAGCGCGCCTGTGCATCGAAATAGATCTCGCCGAAGGGCGCCGCGATCTGCGCCGCCACGTCGTGCTGCCAGAAGTGCTCGGCCCACGCCGCGGCCGGACGCATCGCGATGATCGCCTTGTTGGCGCCGAAGTTGGGCGCGACATGGCTCGGTGGGAACCGCGCGTTGGCCCGCACGACGGCCGCTGGACCCATGTCCGCCAACCCCTGCGCCATCCACGGCGCCTTGTCGGGCGAGTAGTGCACGTGGATCCAGCGGCCATCGCTGCACTCGTGCAATGGAATCGGCGTGGTCTTGTCGAGCCCTCTTGCAAAGACCGGCGTCGGCGTTGCCGCGCGCGACCAGTGCATCGTCATCGGCACCAGCGCCGCCTGCGCCAGGCTGGTGTGGGCGACGCCGCCGCGGCCGTCGCGCTCGCGCGCTCCCAGCCGCGCAAGCACGCCGATCGCCGCCAACCATCCTGCGATCCAGTTGGCGAACGGCATGCGGGTGTAGATCGGGCCGCTGCGGTGTCCTGGCTGCTCGTCGAGCACACCGAGACGCGCCAGCACCAGCGGTTCGCGGACCGGCGCATCGGCCAGTTCGTGCCCCTGCGGCCACGCGCCGATCGCCGAGATCACGAGCGATGGGTGAACTTCGGCGAGCAATGCATCCGACAAGCCGCACCCGGCCGCCTGCGATGGCGGGAGATCATGGATCAGCACGTCTGCCGAACGCAGCAGATCTTGAAGTTCTGCGCGCCCGGCCTCACTCGTGGGGTCGAGCGCGACGCAGGACTTGGCCCGGCTCAGCACTGCGAACGGCGCCGTGCCACGAGCCGGGTCGCCGGACGTCGGTTCGATACGGATCACCTCGGCGCCCGCTTCCGCCAGGTGATGGCCGGCGCTCCAGCCGGCGATGCCATGCGACAGCTCGATGACGCGCAGGCCCGCGAGCGGCGCTTCCGCAGCGGTCATTCCGCCAGTGCCGAGTCGACGGCAGCGAGCAGCGTCGGATCCTCCGCGGCAACATCGGGTGCAAAGCGCGCGAGAACGCGGCCGTCTCGGCCGACGAGAAACTTCTCGAAGTTCCACATCACGTCGCTCGGTTCGGGCGGCAGGAGCTTGTGTTGGGCGAGCGTATTGCGCAGCGTGTCGCTGCCGGACGGCAGCGCCTGCGGCATCGCCGCGATCAACGCCGCGTACAAGGGGTGACGCGGCGCGCTGTTGATGCGCAGCTTCGCGAAGAGCGGAAAGCTCACCTCGTAGTTCGTGTCGCAGAAAGACTGGATCTCGGCCTCGCTGCCGGGCTCCTGGGCAGCGAAGTCGTTGCAAGGAAAGCCCAGCACCTGCAGGCCCTTGTCGCGCTGCCGCCGGTAGAGGGTTTCGAGGCCGGCATACTGCGGCGTGAGGCCGCATTTGGAAGCGACGTTCACGATCAGCAGCACCTGGCCGCGATAGGTACCGAGAAGGGCCGGCTCACCGTTCAGGCGGTTCAGCGGGATGTCGTAGAGCGAAATCGTCATGGGGTTGCTCCGAGGCAGGCGCGGCACTGAAGTCGACTCTCGTTGGGCGTTTCAGCCGATTCTCTCGATCACCGTGGCCGTACCCATGCCGCCGGCACAGCAGATCGCCTGCAGCCCGTAGCGCGCGCCGCGCCGCTCCATCTCGTACAGCAGCGAGGTCATGATGCGGGCGCCGCTGGCGCCCAACGGGTGGCCGAGAGCGATGGCGCCGCCATTCACGTTGAGCTTGTCGTGCGGAACGCCGAGTTCGCGCATCCACACGATCGGCACCGGCGCGAACGCCTCGTTGACTTCGAACAGATCGATGTCCGCCAACGTCAACCCGGCCTTCTGCAGCACCTGGCGCGTCGCCGCGATCGGCCCGGTGAGCATCAGCGTCGGATCCGAGCCGACCGTCGTGAAGGCGCGGATACGCGCGCGTGGTGTGAGCCGCAGGCGATCCGCAGCCGCCGCGGACGCCAGAAGCAGCACCGCCGCGCCATCGGAGATCTGCGACGAGTTGCCCGCGGTGATGCGGCCATCGGCGCGGAAGCTGGTCTTCAAGGTCGCCAGCTTCTCGGCGGCCGTACCGGGCCGAATCGTCTCGTCGGCCGCAAAGAGCGGCGCTTCGCCATCGAGGTTCTTCTCGCGCAGCGATGCCACGGGCACTGGCACGATCTCCTTCTCGAACCAGCCGCGGCTTGCCGCGGCCGCGGCGCGCCGGTGACTCTCGACCGCATACGCGTCGAGTTCCCCGCGGGCCAGTTGCCAGCGGTCGATCAGACGCTCGGCCGCTTCGCCCTGTCCGGTGAGCTCGAAGCGTTCGCTCGCCAACCAGCCGAAGGCCTCACCATGCAGGTCACGGTTGCTGCCCATCGGAACGCGGCTCATGTTCTCGGCGCCGCCCGCGACGACCACCTCGGCAGCGCCCGCACTGATCAGCCCGGCTGCCACGTGCACCGCCGCTTCTCCGGAGCCGCACTTGCGGTCGATCGTCAGTCCTGGGATGGTTTCCGGCCAGCCGGCACCGAGCAACGCGGTGCGCGCGATGTTGGCCGACTGCTCGCCGATCTGCGTGACGCAGCCGAAGATCACGTCGTCGACGACGTCGGGAGCGATGCCGGCGCGCCGGACGAGATCGCCGAGCACATGCGCACCGAGGTGATCGGCCCGAACACCGGCCAGGCTGCCGCGGAACTTGCCGACCGGCGTGCGGACGGCTTCGACGATGAATACATCATTCACAGCGCACTCGCCTTCAGGCCCGAACCCGGCACCCGCTGGCCGCCTTCGTAGCGGTAGACGCCCTGGCCGGACTTGCGGCCCAAGCGTCCGGCGGCCACCATCTTGATGATCAGCGGGCAGGGCCGGAACTTGTCGCCCAGCGTCGAATGCAGGTAGCGCAACACCGACAGCCGCGTGTCCCAGCCGGTCAGGTCACCGAGCTCGAGCGGCCCCATCGGATGGTTGAAGCCCAGGCGCATCGCGGTGTCGATGTCTTCCGCGCTTGCAGTGCCTTCCTGCAGCATCCACATCGCCTCGTTGCCGGCGAGCGCCGACATGCGGCTGGTCGTCAGCCCCGGAGACTCGTTGACGACGATCGAGGTCTTGCCGAGTGCTTCCGACCAGGCGCGGCTGCGCACGACGGTCTCGTCGCTGGTAGCGAGGCCGCGCACCAGTTCCACGAGCTTCATCTTGTGCACCGGATTGAAGAAGTGCATGCCGATCACGCGATCCGGGAACGGCACGGCCGTGGCGATCTCGGTCACGCTCAGCGCCGACGTGTTGGTCGCGATCACCGCAGCGTCGGCAATCAGCGGCGCCGCGGTCGTCACGACGGCCTTCTTCACTTCCAGCCTTTCGGAGACCGTCTCGATCAGCAGGTTTGCGCCGCGCGCCGCCTGCACGAGGTCGCTCGAGATGGCGAGGCGCGCCTTCACGGCCTCACACAGCGTGGCCTCGAGCTTGCCGAGCCGTACGCCGTCGTCGAGGATCTTCGCGATCTGCTGGCGCGACTGTTCGAGCGCCGCGGTGTTGGTGTCGACCAGCACGGTCGCAAACCCCGAGCTCGCGAATGCGTGCGCGATGCCGGTCCCCATCAGCCCGGCCCCGACGACCACCACTCTGTCTCTTTGCTCTGCCATCGCTGGCCTCCTAGATTCAGCCGGCCAGCTTCGGGCCGACGACGTTTCTCAATGAGCCGATCCCCTCGACGCTGGCCTCGACGACGTCGCCGGGTTGCAGGAAGCGGCCGCTGCCCTGGGCGGTGCCCGCCGGCGACCCGGTGAACATCACGTCGCCGCACTCGAAACGCGAGCGTTGATCGACGAAACGCACCAGGAAGCCGACATCCCAGGTCATCTCTGCGGTATTGCCGTCCTGGCGCATGTCACCGTTGACCTTCAGCGTCAGGCGGCGCTTCGGCGAACCCTCCGGGAACTCGTCGCGCGTGACGATCCAGGGCCCCAAGCCCGTCGACAGATCCTGGCTCTTCGCGGCAAACAGATCCATGCCGACACCGGGTGGGCCACTGCGCTGCAGATCGCGCGCACTAACGTCATTGCCGACCGTGTAGCCGAGCACGGCGGACAACGGGTCTGCACGATCCACCGCCTCGGCGCCGATCACCGCGACAAGCTCGACCTCGTGATCGAGCTCGGCCGTGAGCGGCGGATAGCGCATCTGATCGTGAGCACCGATCAGCGCACCGTAGGCCTTGAGGAAGGCGATGGGCTGGCTGTGTGTCTTGATGCCGAAATCCGCAGCCAGATGCTTCGAGTAGTTGGCACCGGCCACGACGACGCGATTGCCCTTCTCGATCGGCGGCAACAGGCGCACCTTGCCGAGCGGCGTCGGCGCGCCGATGGCCTCGATCGCACTGGCGTCACCGCGCGTGAGCCGGGGTGCCCAGCTCGCGAATGCGCCGGCAATCGGCGTGACGGTCTCGGCTTCGCTGTCGACGACGGCCCAGAACGGTGCGGCACCGACGGTGCAGCGAGCGATCTTCACGCCAGCGCCTTCTGCATCGAGGCCTGTTGCGTTGCAGGTTGGCCGAGTTTGGCCGGGTCCAGATGCAGCAGCTTGCAGGCGTTCTGCCAGCGGATCTTCTGCAGGTCTTCATCCGACAGGCGCAAGCCATCGGTGAGGTCGTGGCGCACCGCATCGCTGCCACCGAAGTTGCTGCCGTAGAGGACGCGGTCAGCACCGATGACGTCGATCAGCGCCTGGCGCATCGGCACTTCGTGCAGCTCGACGTCGAAATAGAAGTTCTTCAGGTAGGCGAGCACCGGCTTCTTGTTGTGCGACACGTCGAGGTTCGGATTGCACTGCGCCATCCGCCCGAGCTGAAACGGCACGAAGCCGCCGCCATGGGTGATGTAGACCTTGAGATCGGGGAAGCGATCGAACACGCCGCCGTTGACCATGTACCAGAAGCAGCGTGTCTCGTCGTAGTTCATGCCGACGATCGCGGTGGTCTCATACCGGTCGTCATTCGCCTTCTTGCCCCAGGTGACGGACTGGTTGTAGCCGTGCACGAACATCGGCAGGTCAAGATCGCACAGCGTGCGCCACACCGGATCCATCTCGGGCGAATCGAACTCCAGGCCACCGAAGTTGGCGCCGCCCGCGACCAGCCCCTTCGCGCCCAGCGTCGTGCAGGCGCGGCGGATCTCCTTGGCTGCCTCTTCGGGCACTTGCAGCGGCGCGTGCGCCCACGCCATCAGGCGATCCGGCGCGGCCGCGCAGTAGCCGGCCAGCGTGTCGTTCACCTTGCGCGCAAAACGAACCGCAAAGTCCGGCTCGGCCCAGTACATGTAGCAGTGGGAAGGCACCGACACCACCTGCGCGTTCTGGCCTGCGGCGTCCATTCCCGCCAGGCGGTTCTTGGGGTCGGCCCAGCGCGCGAGGTAGGTCTCGAGCTTGGGCGGATTGCCGGAGCGCACCGCTGCCTTGCGCTCGGGCGATCCAAGGCCGAGGATCCAGTCGCCGACACGCAGCTTGATGTCTCCATCCGCATGCTGCTCGAAGAAGGGACCCCAGTGCGGATCCTGGTTGTAGTAGTCCGGATGGGGGGCGTGCGCGTGCAGGTCGATCAGCATGGGGCGGGGTCCTGGTCGGTGGGAGCGAACCCGCGAGCGGCGGGAGCGAATGCTGCGATGATGCCAAACTTAGTCATAATGCGCAAATGTGTTCAATTAATGGTTTACGACAGGATCGTTCCGAGGAGCACTCGCATGGATGGCATCCGGCGCATGGACCACTTCACCGTCGTGACCGATCGGCTCGACGAGACGCGTGTCTTCTACGAGCGCCTCGGCCTGACGGTCGGGCCGCGACCTGAGTTCGGCATCGGCGGGCACTGGCTCTACGCCGAGTCGCAACCCGTGCTGCATCTCGTCGAGGTGCCGACGATGCCGATGCCGCGGCGCGGCGCGATCGATCACATCGCGTTCTTCGGCGGCGACATCGTCGAGCTGCTCGAGATGCTCAAGCGCGAGGGCATTGCCTATCGGCTGCTTCGCCTGCCGCGGCCGTGGAGCAACTGGCAGGTGTTCTTCGACGATCCGAACGGCGCGGAGGTGGAGATCGACTTCGATGCGGCGCAGAAGGTGCCGGCGCATCTGAAGTGACGTCGGCGACGTGGCACTCGCTTCCCCCCAGCCGGAGAGAGAGTCACACGAGTCAGATCAACCCGTCGTACGAACCGCCGTCGATCTGCAGGTTCTGCCCCGAGATGAAAGATGCCTGCACCGAGCAGAGATAGGCGCAGGCGTCGCCGAATTCCTCCGGCCGGCCCAGGCGGCCGGCACGCACCATTTTCGCCTGCAGGGCCCTCGCCTCATCGAACGAGATACCACGATCACGCACCATGCGCTGCGCCATCTCGATCTGCCGCCCGGTGTCGATGTGCTGCGGCAGCAGGTTGTTGATGGTCACGTTGTCGGACACCACCTCTCGCTGCAATCCCTTGCAGAAGGCGGTGAGACCCGTGCGCGCCGTGGTCGAGAGGCTCATGCCCAGGCGCGGCGACTTCACCACTGCCGACGTGATGTTGACGATGCGGCCGAAGCGACGCCGCCGCATGCCGGGCACCACCGCCGAGATCAGTTCGATCGGCGCCAACAGGTTGGACTCCAGCGCGCCGAGCCAGGCGGCGTGATCCCAGTCGCCCAACGCGCCGGGCGGCGGGCCGGCGTTGTTGGTGACGAGGATGTCCGGCTCGCTGCAGGCCGCGAGCAACGCGGCCCGGCCCGCCGGCGTGTTCAGGTCGGCGATGGCCGTGTGCGGTCGACGCCCGCACAGGGCTTCGATCTCGTCCGCGGCCGCATTCAATCGGGCGGCGTCACGACCGTTGAGCACGATGTCGCAGCCTTCGCGCGCCAGTGCCGCCGCGCAGGCCTTGCCCAGCCCGCCCGACGAGGCGCAGACGAGCGCACGGCGCCCGATCAACCCGAGGTCCATCGTCCTCGCCGCTATCGACGGGCCCGCGCGACGCCGGCACCCATCAGGATGCCGACCATGCGCGAGACGCGGCGTGGCAGGCTGCGCCGTTCCGTCGCGCTCGGAACCAACTGCTCGCTGAGCACATAGCGGATCAGCATCTCGCACACCAGCTCGCGATCGAGCTTGGCGCCGAGGCGGTCGTCCCACGCGTCGAAGACCGGCCTGAGCGTGTCTTCGAAGCGCACGATCGAATCGTGAAAGATGCGCTTGAAGAAGCTCAGTGCATAGTCCGGCGCGACCAAGAGCAGGCGGCGCGCCCGCCCGTGTTCGAGGTAGTTGTCCAGGTAGCCGATCAAGGCCTCGAAACGTTCGTCGGGATCCTCGAAGGGTTCGGTGGCCTCGATCAGCGCGCGGTGGAAGCGATCCCGCTTGTGGCGGGAGAAGGCATCGAGCAGTTCCTCCTGTGACGAGAAGTAGCGATAGAAGGTGCCGCGTGACACGTTGGCCGCCTTGCAGACATCAAGGATCGAAATGCGCTCGGCGCCCGATTCCAAGATGATCTCTTCGGTCACGGCCAGGATGCTCGCAATCGTCTCCTCGGAGCGGCGATTGCGTCGTTTGCGCTGCACGGGCGGAGGCGGCGCGACCTCCGGCGCGGGCGCCGCATTTCGGCGCAGTGGGGCCTTCGCTGCGACGGCGACGCCGCCGTCGTCACCCCCCGCCTCCACCGCGGTACTGGCGCCGGCGCGGGCACGCCGAACGACCCGCTCAGTCTCAGTTGCCATGATCGTCCTTGCTGGTTTCGATGCGTTCGCTGCAGGTCCCGTGCGCAATCATTGTCCGCGCCGCGCGCCTTGCACTCGGTCTAGGGTTAGTACGAAGAGGTGACGATGATATCGACATTAGAATTGTATTCTCGTATTGGAATAACAAGCCCTGCCGTCGAAGGCAGCGCATGAGGTAACGCTGATGACTGGCATGGGACGCGCAGAGACTTGGAGCGTGGGCGAACGGGACACCGTGATCGCCGCGCTCGAGCGAGCAGTGGCCAGGCACCCGGATCGGGTGCTGCTCGATTTCGCCGGCACGCTCTACACGTATGGCGAGGTCGACCGACTGTCGACGCGCATGGCTCACGCGCTGCAAGCCCTCGGCCTGAAGTCCGGGCAGACGCTGGTCTCGATGCTCGACAACAACATCGATGCGGTGATCGTCTGGCTCGCGGTCAACAAGCTTCGCGCGGTCAGCGTGCCGATCAACACCGCGCTGCGTGGCGAGTTCCTGCGCCATCAGATCGCCGATGCCGATGCGCCGATCGTGGTCTGCGAGGCAGACTACCTCGAACGCATCGGTGCCGTCGTCGCCGGCGCCCCGGCGGTGAAGCGTCTCCTTCATCGCGGCATCGCGCCGGCGGGCCTCGCCAGCCCGGTCGAACTTGCCGCGCTCGACGCCCATCGCGGCGACGACGACACGCCGTTCGCCGAGAAACCCGATCCGGCCGAACTCGCCTGCCTCGTCTACACCTCCGGCACCACCGGCCCCTCCAAGGGCTGCATGCTCAGCTACAACTTCATGTGCAACCTGGCGCGCCTCCAACTGCGCGCCGGCCCGGCCACGGAGAAGGACGTGACGATCACGCCCTTGCCGCTGTTCCACATGAACGCGCTGTGTGTGGGCATCATCTCCAACATCCTGGTCGGCGCGCGCGTCGCGATCGTGCCGCGTTTCTCTGTCTCGAATTTCTGGCCGGAGGTGGAACGCACCGGGGCGACGATCGCCTCGATCCTCGGCGGAATGGGCGGGCTGCTCGCACAGGCGCCGGATCATGAAGCGGCCCGGCGTTGCTTCGGGCAGATCCACACGGTGCGCGGCAATCCGTTCACCGAAGACACGAAAAGGATCTGGCGCGAACGCTTCGGTGCCCGGCACGTCGGCGGCAACGGCTATGGCCTCACCGAAGCCTGCGTCGTGACCTCGCTGCCGGGAGGTGAATATGCCGCTCCGGGATCGTCGGGCAAGCGCATCGCCGACTTCGACGTGCGCATCGTCGACGAACTCGACCGCGAACTGCCGGCGAACACACCCGGCGAGATCGTTGTGCGCCCGCTGCGCCCGGATGTCATGTTCATGGGCTACTGGCGGCGGCCCGAAGACACGGTCAAGCTGCTGCGCAACCTCTGGTTCCACACCGGCGACATCGGCAAGTTCGACGACGACGGATTCTTCTACTTCGTCGACCGCAAGAAGGACTACCTGCGCCGGCGCGGCGAGAACATCTCGAGCTTCGAGATGGAGGCGGCCTTCGCGGCGCATCCGGACATCGCCGAGGTGGCCGTGCATGCCGTTCCTTCCGCCAAGGGCGAAGACGACGTGAAGGTGACCGCGGTGCTGCACCCCGGCCGCTCGCTCGCCCCGGCGGCCCTCTTCCAGTGGTCGACCGACGCGGTGCCGTACTACGCGCTGCCGCGCTACATCGAGTTCCGCGACACGCTGCCGAAGAATCCGCAGGGCCGGGTGCTGAAATATCTGCTCCGCGACGAGGGCAAGACGGCCTCGACGTGGGATCTCGAAGACACCGAGATCAAAGTCGCCAAACGCTGACGCCGCCTCTCGGCGGCGAGGAACAGCCGCCCCGGCCGGGCGGCGCCCCGCGCGCATGCGCAAACGCCTGGCCGCCCGAAGTCTCTGCATCCCCAAGGGCCACGCAGTAACCTCTTCGGGTCCATGGGGGCGGACGACGCGAAGCGTCGGCCTGGGGGCGCTGTCAGCGTTCGATGACCGGCACATGCGCGGGCCGCGAGTTGTACCCCGGCAGATGCAATCCACCATCGACATGGATCGCCTCGCCGGTCATGTAGCGCGACATGTCGCAGGCCAGGAACACGACGGCCGGCGCGATGTCTTCCTCCGGGTCGCCACAGCGGCCCAGCGGCCGCATCGCCGCGGACTTCTCCGCGAAGCCGGGATTCTCGGCGCACAGCTTGTGGAACGTGGCGCCCATCGCAGTCGGCGCGATCGCATTCACGGTGATGTTGAAGCGCCCCCACTCGGCCGCCGCGCTGCGCGTGAGCCCGAGGATGCCACCCTTGGCGGTGTTGTAGTCGCCATGCAGCCAGGCGCCCATCTCCACGTCGATCGAATAGAAGTTGACGATCTTGCCGCCCCCGCGCCGGCGCATGTGCGGCAGTGCCGCCTTCATCGCCCACCAGCTTGCCCACACCGTGGAAGCCAGGGTGCGCTCGAGCATCGCGTCGGTCTTGTCTTCGAGCAGCACGTTGGGTGTGGGCACGAACGCGTTGTTGACGAGGATGTCGAGCCCGCCGAATGCCTCGGCCGCGGCCGCCACGGCGCCTTCGACACTGGCCTTGTCGGTCACGTCGGTGCGCACGAAGAGCGACCGCGCCCCCAACTCCCCGCATTCGGCGGCCACCGCCGGCCCACTCGTCTGATCGATCTCGGCGATCACGACGATCGCGCCTTCGCGCGCGAAGCGCCGTGCAATGCCCCGGCCGATGCCGCCACCGGCCCCGGTGATCAGCGCCACCTTGTCACGCAACAAGCTCATCGAATGCACCTCGACTTATATTTGAACAAAATCAAGGTTATTGTACACTTTTAGATCCATTCCGTGAAGCAGGAGTTGCATGGGTTCGTTCCACCGCCACATCGTCATCGCCCACCTTCACCGGGCGTCGGGGGGCGAAGTGCGCGCAGCGCTGGAGGACGACTTCCACCATTTCCGCGTCGCCGTCGAGCATGAATTTGAACAGGTGGTGCGAATCCGAGGTGACGCGGTGCGCCACCCCTACTCCCTGTGCGCCTCCGCCACCGGTCCGCTACTGCAACTGGTCGGCATGCCGCTGGATCGCATCGCCAGTTCGGCCATGCGCGCGACCGATGCGGCCGGGCAATGCACCCATCTCCTCGACCTCGCCGGCCTGGCGGTCGCGGCGGCGGCGAATGAAACCTCGCTACGCCGATACGAGATCGAGGTTCCGGATCGGATCGACGGGCGAACCACCGCACGCCTTTCGCGAGACGGCATGCCGCTGCTCGCGTGGGAGTTGCAGGAGACCACGATCCTCGGGCCGGCACCGTTTGCTGGCGTCTCGCTGCAGCACGGTATGGCGCGCTGGGCCTTGGAGACGCTGAGCGCCGAGCTGGCGGAAGCCGCAATCGTGTTGCGGCGCGGGGCGGTGATCTCACAGGGTCGAAGCCTGAACCTCGACGCGCAGGTTCATGCGCGACCCACCGGCCGCTGCTACGCCCAGCAGCCGCAGCGGGCAGAACAAGCCCTGCGCGTCGTCGGCTCGACCTGGGACTTCAGCGCACGATCGGCACACCTGTGCAGCGGCGATGCGGGGTGGCTGAGCTTTGCCGCTGAACGCGCCTGAGGAGGCAGTGTCGTCCCGGCGAAGGCCAGGACGATCGCATCGGCCGATTGCGCGTTTGCGAACCGACTGAACGGCCTACAGAAAGATCGCCAGGTTCGGCGTACCGAGCACGGCCTGGTCGAGCAGGATCTCGCGCCTTGCCAGCTTGAAGCTGGCCCCGTCGCGCCGCAGGATGTCGTGGCGCTCAGCGCTGATCAGGTCGAACTCATCGAAGTTGAAGCGACTGCGCGTGACCAGCAGGTAGCTCACGACGGCGAACTCGTCGGCCTTTGCGGTGGTTTGCACCAGCACGTTGGTCACCAGACGACGGGTGCGCGATGGCGGATCCTCGGCCCACGCACTCTTGCCGGTGAGGCGCAGGATGCGTCCCATCACCGAACGGTAGTCGTCGTGGAAATGCTGCATCGTGCGCACGTAGGTGGCAGCCTGCCGGCTGCTGCCCAGCGTCTGGCGCAGCGGCGCCGTGTAGACGAGGTCGGTTGCGAGATGTGCCCCCCACTCCTGCAGCCGGATCTGGTCGAGCAGGCTGGCCTCCTCGTAGAGGTACTCGACAATGCTGTTGTAGACGGGGGAGCCGAGGGGAACACGGTCACCCGTCGGGGCATCGACTGCCTGGCGTTCTTGAACTTGCTGCATGCTCATCTCCTCAAGCTTCCCCGGTCATCAGCTGGCGCCAGTACATCCACCAGTGCCACTGCGTGTCATCTTTCGTGAAGCCCTCGTTGACGATACCGGGGCCGGGCCAGCCCGCAGGCGCCTGGGTCTCGTAGATCGCTTGATACTTCAGCGTCATCTTGCGGCCCATCGCGCCCTTGGCCGACAAGGTCATGTGCGGCCAGGTGTCGGAGTCATCCTGCTCGACCATTCCTGAGGTGCCGAACAACTGGATCGTCTGTTTGAGGATCTTCTCGCGCAGCTCCGGCGGCGCATCCTTCTCCGCGAACACCCAGTTGACGAACTCGAGCTTGTCCGGCCCGCGCGGCACGTAAGCGTGCATGGTCAGCGAGCCCACCACCGAACCGTCGGCCTGCGGGATGTAGACGAAGCCGAAAAGCACGTTCGGGAACATGCCACCCACCTGGGGCGGCATCGTGGTCTGCACCTCGATCTGGGCAGGGCTCAGGTTGCGTGCGAGTTGCGGCACCATCTCCCGGGTCATGCCGGCGGGCGGCAGGGCCTCGAGCTTTTCCTGCACGCTCAGGGTCTTCGGGTCGAGCCCGGTCATGCGCGAGATCTTGCGTGCAAGGTCGATGCAGCGCAACGCATGGCCATGCGGCGAGCTGATCTCGACACCGTACATCTCCGGGCTCAGATCGGCTCCGCCGCCCTCTCCTTCACCCTTCTTCGCGTAGTTGCCCACTTCGCCCAGCCAGCGATGCAGCGTCAGCGTGTGGTAGCCGTCCGCGGCAGACTGCTCGCCGGCCGCCTTCCAGTTGGCGCGCACCACGAACCGCTGCGGCGGGCCGAGCACTTCGAGGCCGCGGTCGCTGCGCTTGAAGAGAATGTCGTAGTACCACTTCGCATCGCCAAGGAACTCCTCGAACGACGGACCGTCGATGTTCCAGGTGGCGAAGACGAGGCCACCGTAGAGCGTGACGCGAGCCTTCTTCAAGCCGAGCTGATCCTTGCTCATCAGCTTGCCGTGCATGCACTCCTTCTCGACCGGCGCGCCGATGAAGTCACCGTTGGGCCGGAAGGCCCAGCCGTGATAGATGCACTTGTGAATCTGCGTGTTGCCGGCATCGAGCGTCGACACGCGCATGCCCCGATGCGCGCAGACGTTGAGCAGCACATGGACCTCGCCGGCCTTGTCGCGCGAGACGATGACCTCGTCGGAGCCCATGTCGCGCACGACGAAGTCGCCGGAGTTCGGGATCTCCGATTCGTGGCCGAGAAAGAGCCAGATCTTGCCGAAGATGCGTTCCATCTCCAGCTCGTAGATCTCAGGGTCCGACAGGACCCGCATCTGCACCTCACGCGTGGCCGGCATCACCAGGTCGGCGACCTTGGTGCCGTCAGCCAGCACGGGGCTCGTCTGCGTCAGCATCGTGGAACTCCTGCGGCGGAATGCCGCGTTGAATGTGAGACACTTTCGATAATAATGTGCACTGTTTGCACCACGGCGAATCTTGGGGTCAACCCCAACCCCCGCGCCGTGTGGGCAGCAGGTCCGCATAGCGCGGGGGCTTCGCGGCGACGCAGGCGTCGCCATGCATGCGCGCCGCCATCACATCGATGAAGGTGTACGGAAATGCCGCCGGCAGCGCACTGGCGCGGTCCAGGCGGGCCTCGAGTTCGGCGGGCAGATCGAAGGACAGCGCCGGCAGCGTGCTTTCGAGCTGCGTGAGGCTCGTGGCCCCGAGCACCACCGAGGCCACTGCGGGCCGATTCGCGACCCAGTTGATCGCGACCTGCGCCATCGGGCGGCCCAGCTCGTTCGAAACGCGCTCCAGCTCGGCCACGACGGCCCAATTGCGTTCGGTCATCTTCTGCAGCGACGGCGCCGACACCTTCGCGCTGGCCCTCAGCCGGCCATCGACGGCCTGGTCCATGGCAGACGTGTGGGGGCGGTACTTGCCCGACAGCAACCCGCTGGCGAGCGGGCTCCAGACCATCATGCCGATTCCGCGATCCTGGCAGAGCGACGGGAACTCGTACTCGATGCCGCGCGCCACCAGCGAGTATTCGAGCTGCAACGCACAAGGCGCCTCCCAGCCGCGCCCTTCGGCGACCGCCTCGGCACGCGCCGCATACCAGGCCGGCACATCCGAAAGACCGGCGTGGCGTACCTTGCCTTGCCGCACCAGATCGTCGAGCGTACGCAGCACCTCCTCGACCGGCGTCAGGCGATCCCAGGTGTGCAGGAAGTACAGGTCGACGTAATCGGTCTTCAGGCGCCTGAGCGAGGCCTCGAGCGCGCGGACGATGTTCTTGCGGCCGTTGCCCGCGGCATTCGGGTCCGCCTCGGCGTTGGCGAAGTTGTGCGAGAACTTGGTAGCCAGCACGACACGGTCGCGCACCTGCCGTTCGGCGATGAACTCGCCGAGCCAGGATTCGCTCGTGCCCTGGCCGTAGACGTCGGCCGTATCGATGAAGTTGCCGCCGGCCTCGAGGTAGCGGTCGAACAGCGAACGCGACACGAGCCGGTCGCAGCCCCAGCCGCTCTCGGTGCCGAAGGTCATGGTGCCCAGCGCCAGGCGCGACACGCGCAGGCCACTTCGACCGAGGGTGTAGTAGTTCATCGTCAAGCGTCGATGCCCAGCACGTTGCGCGCGGTTCCGTTGCGCCGGTCGGATTCGCCCCATCCGAACCAGCGGTCGGGCTCGCGCGTATCGCCGACACGGCGCCAGCGCCCCTCCTGCTGCGCGGTGACGGGGAAGCCACCCGTGAAGTCGGCCATCTCGCCGTAGCGATCGGGCAGGAACTCCCACTGTTCCTTGCCTTCGACGGTGATCACCACCGACTCGGCAAACCAGCTGCCCTGCTGATGCACGACCTGCGCCTCGACGTCGGTGGTGGTGCGCAGTTCACCCTGGTCGTTCTGGAAGATGGCGTAGCCCAGGTTCTCGTGGCCGACCATGAAGGAGCCCGTGTCCCAACTGCCGTCCTTGTAGACCGTGACGAAAGACCACCAGGCGACGTGCTTCTTGTTGTGCACGATCGGATCCTTCTGGAAGTGGATTGCACCGCCCTCGACCATGTAGGGTTGGTCCAGCGCCATCGCGCCGCGCACCGCTCGGCCCTCGCAGGTGCCCTGCAGTTCGTAAAGCTGGGAAACGTAGAACATGCCCCACTCGGGCCCCGGCAGATACCACTGGAAGCCCTTGCCCATCAGGTCGCCGGAAAGTTCGAAGAGATCCTCCTCCTTCCAAACGATGCGCTCGCCAGACGCGCTCACGAGCCACGGATTGCCGGCCTCGCCCGCCACGCTCGACCAGTTCATCGTGCCCCCTTCGAGGGCGCGCTCGGGCATCGCGGTCATCGCCTGCGCCGCGGTACGTGCCTTGTCGATGCGCAGCGTCTTTCCGTCGACCCGGCTCGACTGGTAGATGAATTTCATGGGGTTCGGCGTGCCGGTGGGCGAGTTCATTGAGCGCACGAAGGCATACAGATGCCCCTCGTTGTCGCGTACGCAGCCGAACGGCGTGTGCTTGGTCAGGCGCAGGCCGAAGTAGCCGCGTGTGTCGGCGAGCGCCTCGCCGGTGACCTGGTAGGGCGCGACGAGCGTCTGGAAGGCAAAGTCGCCGCGCTCGGGGATGCGGGAAAAGGTCTTCATCGTGGGGGCCTTCGTAGACGGTTCAGGTCGGCGTGCCAGGGTTGGGACGCGTGATGCGGCTTCGCAGGATGCCGAGGCCTTCGACTTCGAGCTCGACCACGTCGTCGGGCTTCAACATGCGCAGTTGCTCGAGCCCGCAGCCATTGCCGACGGTGCCCGAGCCGAGGAATTCGCCCGGATACAGAGTCTCGGAACGGGAGATGTGCTCGATCACGTCTTCGAACGTCCATCGCATCGTGCTCGTGCTGCCACGGCCCCACTCCTCGCCATTGACCCGCGCGATCATCGTCAGGTTGTAGGGGTCTTCGATCTCGTCGGCCGTGACCAGGCAGGGCCCCATCACGTTCGCGGTGTCGAAGTCCTTGCTCTTGGCAGGGCCGAGCATTCCGGGCATCTCGAGCGCCTGCGCGTCGCGGGCACTGATGTCGTTGAAGATGGTGTAGCCCGCAATGTGCCGGCGCGCCGATGCCTTGCCGACATCCTTGGTCTTGCGGCCGATGTAGCAGCCGAACTCGAGCTCGAAATCGAGTGCCTTCGAGAAGCTGGGCCAGACCACGTCGTCGTCGGCGCCGATCACCGCGAAGCGGTTGCACTTGTAGTAGATCGGCTGCCGGTTGAAGGTGTCGATCACCCGATCGTCGGCACGGGTGTTCATCGCCGCCAGGGCCGCCTCCGGATCGGGCATTCGCTGCGCGCGGATCCTGCGCGCGGCGGCGAAGCTCTGGCGCAGGTGCAGCTCGAAGCAGGAGCAATCGCGCATCTGCGGCGGCGGCTGGATCGGTGCGCGCAGTCGCACCTGCGTGCGCAGCAGCACGGCGGGTCGCGGCGCACGTGCCACCAGCGAGCGGGCGTGGTCCAGCGCCACGTCGCCGCCTTCGATCAGTTCGAGCACGCTGTTCAGAGGAGCTGCCGCGTTGCCATGGAGTTGGCGCTGCGCGTCCTGCAGGGAGAGCACGGCCTGGCCGTCGTCGATCAGCGCGCCGGCATGCTGCCGACCGTCGGCATCGGCGTAAGTCACGAGTCGCATGGGTTCCTTGGGGGGAAGGGAGTTCAGACCCTGCCGGCCACCGGCCAGCAGGCACCAGTGATCGCCGCGGCGTCACCCGAAAGCAGAACGGCGATGACGCGGCCGGGCGCCACAGAAGTCACCCGACGGTCGAACGGCGCGTCCGCCCGCCGGCCCGGCTGCTTCCCACACGGGGCTGACGGTGACCGCGGGCACCCCTCATCCAAGGCTGGCCACATCGCGTAAACCCTTTAAGTTAGACATCTTGACTGAATGTGTTCAGCTATTACACTGCGCTGGCCGTTCCGCGTCAACCAGGAGATCTCGTTTGCTGATCGATGTTCACGCCCATCTGTTCACCGCCGGCATGCTCAATCGGCATACGTTCTGGGGCCCGTTCATGAAGACGAAGGGCCTGACCGTCGGCCACTTCTCGCTCGGTACGAACAAGCACCGTGCGCCGGCGGCCAGCGATGCCGAGGCCGAGACGGCGCTGCTCGCGAAGATGACGCACGCGAGCCGGCGCACCCTGATGGCCGAGCGCGGTGTGGACAAGCTGGTGCTGTCGACCCCCTCGCACGCCTTCATGTACTGGGCAGGCGACTTCGGCAACGAATACGCGCGCATCTGCAACGACGAGCTGTCCGCCTACTGCGCCGAGGATCCCGTGCATTTCGACTTCTGGTGCCATGCCAACCTGGCCGACCCGGCCGCGGCAGCCCAGGAGATCGAGCGCGCGGTGACGACGCTCGGCGCCAAGGGCCTGTGCGTGGGCGGCGCGAACTTCAACGGCCTCGAAGCCTACAGCGAGGAACTGTTCCCGGTGTGGGAGAAGCTCGCCGCGCTGAACGCGCCGATCATGGTGCACGGCTACAACCAGTCGATCTGGCTGGGCGACCAGCACCACCGCGATCGATTCGAAACCAGCTCGATCGTCGGCGACTGCGTCGACGAGACGCTGTTCTTCTGGTACCTGATCTGCGGCGGCGCGCTCGACACCTTTCCCGGGCTGAAGACCTACATCACGCATGCCGGCGGCATGGCGGTGTTCCAGCTCGGCCGGCTGTCCGAGCTGAACCATGGCATGGCGCCGGATGCACGCAACCAGCGCAAGCTGATGGACTACATGCCCAACTTCTGGTTCGACCTCGACGTGCACTCGCCGGCTCTGCGCCGCGGCGTGGTCGAGGTTGTCGGCGTCGACCGGCTGGTCCATGGCACCAATTTTGGCGGCGCCTACGACAATGGCGATCCGACCGAAGGCCTCGGCCTCGCGGACACCGATCGCGAGAAGATCCGCAGCGGCAATTCGATCGCGCTGCTGAACCTCGGCATCTGAGATCCACCGTGG
This sequence comes from Piscinibacter sp., assembly GCA_044223035.1. Lineage (GTDB taxonomy): Bacteria > Pseudomonadota > Gammaproteobacteria > Burkholderiales > Burkholderiaceae_C > JBGAMJ01. Next base: position 39,205 of record JBGAMJ010000002.1, on the reverse strand, counting down.
CCCGCAAGCTTCCGGCCTTGACGCCCGACTCCGCGCCGTTCTGGCAGGGCGGCGCGCAGGGTGTGCTGAACATCCATCGCTGCGCGGCCTGCCATCGCTGGTTCCACCCGCCCGGCCCGATCTGCCGGCAATGCGGCAGCTTCGACGTGGCCGCCGAACCGGTGTCCGGCCACGGCAAGGTGCTCAGCTTCACGGTGAATCACCAGGCCTGGACGCCCGAGCTGAAGGCGCCTTATGTCGTCGCGATCGTCGAACTCGCCGAGCAGCCGGGGCTGCGCGTGCTGAGCAACGTCGTCGATTGCGCGGTCGACCGGGTGGCGATCGACATGCCGGTGCAGGTGCGTTTCGAGCAGCACGAGGACATCTGGCTGCCCCTCTTCTCGCCTTCCATCCGGGGCACCGCCTGATGTTCGACCGACTTTTCGAGAAGAACGCGGCGATCACCGGCATCGGCCAGTCCGAGGTCGGCCGGCCGTCTTCACGATCGGCACTGCGCCTGACGCTGGATGCCACGCTCGAGGCGATCGGCGATGCCGGGCTCACGCGCGCCGACATCGACGGCGTCGCCTGCTGGCCCGGTGACAACAACAACGGCAGCAGCTTCTCCCCGATCGGGCCGAATGCGCTGATCAGTGCGCTCGGCCTGAAGGTGAACTGGTACGGCGGCGGCTACGAGGGCCCGGGGCCGTTGGCCGGGGTGATCAACGGCGCGATGGCGATCGCCACGGGTCTGTGCCGCCACGTGCTGGTGTTCCGCACGATCACCGAGGCCAGCGGGCGGCTGGTCGACAAGTCCGCCGCGGCGCTGACGAACAAGACCATCGGCCGCGACAGCAGCTACTTCTGGCAGTGGTACACGCCTTTCAACGTGCTGTCGGCGGTCAACTTGATGGCGATGTATGCACAGCGCCATTTCCACGACCACGGCACGACGCCGGAGCAGCTCGCCCAGATCGCGCTCACCTGCCGGCGCAACGCGGCGCTGAATCCGAAGGCCGTGATGCGCGCGCCCATGACGATGGACGACTACATGGCGTCGAAGATGATCTCGACGCCGCTGCGCATGTTCGATTGCGACGTGCATTGCGACGCCTCGACCGCGCTGGTGCTGTCGCGTGTCGACGCGGCCAGGCACGGGCCGAACGTGCCGATCCGCATCGAGGCGATCGGTGCGGCGCTGCACCAGCCCTGGTCATGGGAGCAGATCTCGCTCACCGAGATGGCCGCCTTCGACGTGGGCCGCATGATGTGGGCGCGCACCGATCTGAAGCCCAAGGACGTCGGCAGTGCCCAGCTCTACGACGGCTTCTCGATCCTGACGATGATCTGGCTCGAGGGTCTCGGCCTCGTCCCGCGCGGCGAAAGCGGCCGCTTCGTCGACGGCGGCGCCAACATCGCGCGCGACGGCCTGCTGCCGCTCAACACGAATGGCGGCCAACTGTCCGGCGGCAGGACACACGGCCTGGGTTATGTGCACGAGGCCTGCACGCAGTTGTGGGGCCGCGGCGGCGAGCGGCAGATCGCGGCGCATCGCGTGGCGGTGGCGGCATCGGGCGGCGGACCGCTGGGCGGCAGCCTGCTGCTGGTGAAGGACTGACGCGATGACGCCGAACACCGCGGCGATCGACTTCACCGAGTTCAAGCTTGCCTGGCGCATCGTGCTGCTGGCGATGCTGGGCCTGGGGATCAATGCCAACGCGTCGATGCTCTACGCCTTCGGCACGCTGGTGATCCCGCTGCAGACGGCATTCGGCTGGGAGCGCAGCGCGCTGCAGGCGTCCATCAGCTTCCTGTTCGCCGGCGCGGTGGTCGGCTCGCAACTGGTCGGCTGGCTCAACCTGCGCTACGGCGTGCGACGGGTGACCTACGTGTCGCTGGTGAGCCTCGCGCTGGCCTTTGCCGCGATGACCCGGATGGGCTCGTCGATCGGGTGGTTGTACCTCGGCTTCGCGATGCTTCCGATCGCCAGCCTGGGCACGATGCACGTGACCTGGACCTATCTGGTCAACCTGTGGTTCGAGCGCAATCGCGGTCTGAGCCTCGCGATCGTGCTCTCCGGCACCGGGCTGACAGCCGCGCTGCTGCCTTCCGGCGTCGCCTGGGTGATCGGGCGCTGGGGTTGGCAAGCAGCCTTTCTGCTGCTCGCGGCGCTGCCGATCGTTCTGGTGCTGCCGCTGGCCCTGCGCTGGATGATCGTGCCGGCACACGCCGCGCCGATGCCGGATGGCAAGCGGGCGGCAAGGTCCGACACCCGGCCTGCCGCGAGCGGCGTCAGCTTCCGTACTGGGATCCGCTCGCCGAAGTTCTGGTGCCTCAACATCGGCCTGTCGCTGGTCGTCGCGGCCGTCGTGACGATGGTCTCCAACACCGTGCCCCTGCTCCGCGACAAGGGCTTGACGGCCGCGGCGGCAAGCGCGGTGTTCGGCAGTTTCGGGCTCTCGCTGATCGGCGGCCGGGTTCTCGTCGGCTACCTTGTCGATCGGCTGTGGGCGCCGGCAGTCGCGGCCGCCGCCCTCTCGCTGCCCGCGCTTGGGTGCCTGCTGCTGGCGACCACCGGGTCCGAAGCGACGACCACGCTGGTCATCGCGACGATGCTGGTCGGGATCGGCGCCGGGGCCGAGTTCGACATCGCGGCCTACATGGTCTCGCGCTACTTCGGAATGCGCGACTACGGGCGCCTCTTCGGCGTGCACCTCGGGCTGATCACGCTGGCCTCGGCACTCGCGCCGCTGCTGACCGGCGCGATCTACCGCGCCACCGGCTCGTACATCGCGATGCTCGCGCTGTGCGGATCGGCCTTTCTCGTCGGGGCGGCGCTGCTGCTGCCGCTGGGGCGTTATCCAAGATTCGATCGAGAGGAAACATGATGTCGGGCTTGAATTTCGTGGTCATCGTCGGCGGCGGCCAGGCGGGCTTCCAGGTGGCGGCCTCGCTGCGGCAGGAAGGCTTCACCGGCCGGATCACGATGGTCGGCGACGAGGCCGGCGTGCCCTACCAGCGGCCGCCGCTTTCCAAGGCCTACCTGCTCGGCAAGATCGGCGCGCATGCGCTGCGGTTCCGGCCGCCGGAATACTTCGATGAACATCGGATCGAGCGCCTGCACGATCGTGTGATCGGCATCGATCGCGCGGCGCACGGTGTGCACCTGGCCTCGGGCGCGATCTTGCCGTACGACCACCTCGTGCTCGCCACCGGCGCGCGCAACCGCGTGCCGGCCGTGCCAGGCGTGGAACTGGATGGCGTGTTCGGCCTGCGTGTGCTCGGCGATGCCGATGCGCTGTCGCCCCGTCTCGCCAGCGCACGCCACGCGGTGGTCATCGGCGCTGGTTTCATCGGGCTGGAGTTCGCGGCGGTCGCCGCCGCCAAGGGTGTTGCCGTGCACGTGCTCGAGATCGCCGAGCGCCCGATGGCCCGTGCCATCTCGCGGCCGATGTCGGATCTCTTCACTGCGGGGCATGCGCGCTGGGGCGTCAGGCTCGACTTCCAGCACGGCGTGGCCCGCATCGTCGGCAATGAAGGCAAGGTCACCGGCGTCGAGACCCTCGACGGGCGTGTCTTGCCGGCAGACCTGGTGGTCTACGGCATCGGCGTCGTTCCCAATGCCGAGATCGCGGTCGAGGCCGGGCTGGCGGTCCACAACGGCGTGCGGGTCGATGCTCAGCTGCTCACCAGCGATCCCGCCATCTCGGCCATCGGCGATGCGGCGAGCTTCGTGTCCCCTCATGCCGAGCGACCGATCCGGCTCGAATCGGTGCAGAACGCGGTCGACCAGGGCAAGGCCGTCGCGGCGCGGCTGATGGGCAGGCCTGCGCCCTACACCGCCCTGCCCTGGTTCTGGACCGACCAGGGCGATCTGCGCCTGCAGATCGCCGGGCTGGCGGACGGGCACGACCAGACCGTGCAGCTCGGCAGCGCGGAAAATGGCCAACTCGCGGTGTTGTGCTTCCGACGCGGCCGGCTGATCGCCGTCGAGACGGCCAATCGCACGCCCGACCACATGGCGGCGCGCAAGATCCTCGCGCGCTCGGCGTCGCTCACGCCGGAGCAGGCCTCGGAGCCCGGTTTCGAGCTGAAGGCCTATGAAGCCGCAACTCGGGAGACGACTTGACCGCGCCCGCGCTGGCGTGCGCTCCCGACGCGCCGGACTACGGCCCTGCCGGCGAGGCGAAGCTGCGCCGCTTTGTCGAGTCGCTGACCGGCGGCACGATCACGCGCATGGAACGCCAGGTGCGCTGGCGGCCGGCATGGTTCGTCGACGTCGAGCGCGGCGGCCGGCGGCTGGCCTTGCACCTGCGCGGCGACCGCGAGGGCGACGTCGCGATCTTCCCGGACCTGAAGCGCGAGGCCGATGTGATGGAAGTGCTGGGCGAACACGGCATCGCCGTGCCGCACATCCACGGCCATTGCACCGACCCGCCCTGCATCGTGATGGATGCCTTGCCAGGCTCCCGCGACATGGCCACCGCCGGCAGCGATGCCCAGCGCGGCGCCATTGCACGTGAGTACATGGCCCAGGTCGCGGCGATGCACCGCCTGCCGGTCGCGCCCTTCGCAGCCAAGGGTCTGCAGGTTCCGCAAGACGGGGAAGCGATCGCGCTGGTCGGCCTGGAGGCCTACCTGCCGCTGTACCGGCGAACCAAGAGCCGGCCCGAACCGATGCTGGAGTTCGTGATCGGCTGGCTGCGGCGCAACACGCCACGGCACCGCCAGCGAGCCGCATTCATCCAGTTCGATTCCGGCCAGTTCCTGTTCGAAGGCGGCCACCTGACGGGCCTCTATGACTTCGAGTTCAGCATGATCGGTGACCCGATGGTCGATCTCGCGACGATGCGCATGCGCGATTCGATCGAGCCGCTCGGCGATGACATGCGCGCCCTGTTCCGCCACTACGAACAATGCGCCGGCGAGCCGGTCGATGACAGGGCTGTGGAGTACCACACGCTGATGTTTGCCACGCTGGGCGCGATGCAGTTCACCGGCACGGTCGGCAAGCCGACACCCGGCGATCCGCACGACGTGTACCTCGAGTTCGATCTCGCACTGCGCCAGGTGATGTTGCATGCGATGTGCACGTTGATGGGCGAGACGCTGGTGCCGCCGGCGCCACCGATGGAACGGGTCGGCGAGAACGCGACGCTGATGGCCAAGCTCGCGGACACGGTCGCGCGCATCGCCACCGACACGCCGCTCGAGACGGCGCGCAAGGATTCGGCTGCCAAGCTGATCGAGTGGCTGATACGCGCCGACGCGTCCGGTGGGGTGGTGCGGCAGCGGGATCTCGACGACGTGTCGGCACTGCTCGGCCGACGCTTCGAGGCCTGGTCGGACGCGGAAATCGCGCTGGAGGCCTGCGTGCACGGCGCCGGGCCGGAACAGGACGTGCCCCTGCTGCACCTCTTCAGCGCGATCGAGGGTCGCCGCCTTCAGCTCTACGGGCCCACACGCATCGGCCGTTCGGCGATGAACGTTCACCTGCCCCCCATTCGATGACTTTGTCCTGAAGGAGACGCGCATGCGCGCTGCCGTGATATCCGAACGAGGTGCCCCTCCGGTGATCGGGGAGTTCCGCGAACCCGAACCGCGCGAGGGCGCAGTGCTGATCGACGTCGACACCGCCGGCCTCGGCGGCTGGGACGTGCTCGGCGCGTACCGCCTCGGCGTCGAGTTTCCCTGCGTGATCCGTGGCGAAGGCGTGGGGCGCTCGGGAGATGGCCGGCGCGTCTACTTCGGAGAGCGCTCCGTGCAACCCTTCGGCGCCTGGGCCGAACGCACGCTGGTGCCGGCCGAGGAGGTGTGGGAGGTGCCGGACGGGGTGGACGACAAGACCGCGATCAGCATGGGCATTGCCGCCACCGGCGCCATCGTGCCGCTCGAGCAGGCACGCATCCAGCCCGGCGAGAACGTGCTGATCCTCGGCGCCACCGGCACGCTGGGCCAGATCGCTCTGCAACTGGCGCGCCATCTCGGTGCCGGCCGCGTGGTCGGCGCGGCGCGGTCCGGCGAAGCCTTGCAGCGGCTGCGCTCGCGCGGCATCGCCGATGCGGTGGTGACGCTGGGCGGCACGGATGACGTCGCCGCGCTGAAGGACGCCGCCAACGGCGGCTTCGATGTGGTGCTCGATCTCGTCTGCGGCGCCCCGATGCTGGCGGCGCTGAAAGCCACGCGCTGGGGCGCTCGCATCATGACGATCGGCACCGGAGCGGGTCGACAGCTCCAACTGGACATTGCCGACCTCCTGTTCCGCTCGCTCTCCTGCATCGGCACCGGGCAGCGGCCACCGGCCGACCGGCGGGCCATCTGGCAACGCCTGTTGAAGATCGCGCGCGAGCAGAAGATCGAGGTGGACTATGTGGATTTCGATTTCGAACAGGCCGGCGCAGCATGGGCGGCGCAGGTGGCGGGGCCGCATGCGAAAGTGACCGCGCGCATCCGCGCTTGAGGACTTGTTCACCTCGCCTCCCGGGGAGGGTTGCGGGGTGGGCAAGGTCGGCGGTCGCCCGACCCGACGGCCCCGCCCTACCCTCGCCCAGCGGGGTGGGATGCACCGGTTCAGATGCCGCCGAGGTAGTCCGCCTTGCCCAGGTCCACGCCTGCATGACGCAGCAGCGCATACGCCGTCGTCACGTGGAAGAAGAAGTTCGGCAACGCCCAACGCTGCAGGAAGGTCTCGCCGGTGAAGCGCAACGGTTCGCCGGCGCGCTGCGGATGCACGATCTCGCGCTCCTCGCTGCCGTCGATCTGCTCGGGCCGGAAGGACTGGACGAATCCGATCGTCTTCTTCACCCGATCTCCAAGTGCCGTGAGGGTCGTCTCGTCGTCGGCGTAGCGGGGAAATTCGCCACCGCCGAGGCGCACCATCGTGAGCCGCGCCATGTCGGTGGCGATGCGCACCTGGGATGAAAACGGAAGCATGTCGGGGGCCAGGCGCATCGTCAGGTAGACGGTGCTCTCGAAGGATCGGGCAGCGGCATGGGCTTGCGCCTTCTCGAGCCAATGATCGAGGTTGCCGAGCATCCGCAGCATGATCGGCGCGCTGGCGCCATGCATTGACATCGTCATCGATGGGTCCTCGTCAAAGCTTGTTCGAGCCCTGGCGCACGAAGTATTCCTTCAGCGGCACCATCGCGGGTGAGTGGCTGGTGAAGCCGCCGTCGACCGGAATCGTCGCGCCGGTGATGAACGAGGATTCGTCGCTGGCCAGGAAGGCGACCACGTCGGCAATCTGGCGCGGCCGGCCGAGCTCCGGCGTGAGGTGCTGCGCGAGCAGGATCTGCTTGATCTCCTCGGGCACGCTCTTTTGAGCATGGTCGTTGACCACGAAGCCGATCATGATCGCGTTCGAGCGGATGCCCTGCTTGCCGTACTGCGCGGCGACCGAGCGGGCCAGCGCCATCAGCGCGGCCTTCGATGCGGCATAGGCCGTCAAGGTCACGTCGCCCAGCAGGCCGAAGCCCGAGGTCGAAAAGATGATCGAACCGGTGCGCTGCTCGAGCATCACGGGCACCACGTGCTTGCAGCACAGCATCGCGCCGCGAGTGTTCACGTCGAGCGCCCGATCCCAGGCCTCGATCGCGACGTTGCAGACATCGCGGTCGGATTGACGCTGCGCCGTGTCGAGCGCGGCGGCGTTGTTGTGCAGCACGTCGATGCGGCCGAATCGCGCGACCACCGCCTTGACCATCGCCGAGATCTCGTCTTCCGAGAGCAGATCGACCTTTACCGCGAGCGCCTCACCGCCGGCGGCCTGGATTTCGGCCGCCACCGACTGCGCCGCCTGCAGCTCGATGTCGACGACCGCGACCGCCGCGCCCTGGGCCGCGAGCACACGCGCGGTCTCGGCGCCCAGTCCATGTCCGGAACCGGTGACGATCGCCACCTTGCCCCTCAGTCGGGTTGCATGCGTCATCTCGCCATCCTGTCGTTGAGTACTGTCGTCGAGGGGCCATCACATGCCGCTGAAATTCGGCGCGCGTTTCTCGCGGAAGGCCAGCGCGGCCTCCTTGACGTCCTGCATCGGCGCGAGCAACGCGAACAGATCGAGTTCCAGGTCGAGCCCGTCCTTCAGATCGCCGGTAAATGCAGCCCGGGCTGCCTGCTTGACGAAGGCGGTCGCGACCGGCGGCCTGGCCGCGATCTGCCCGGCGAGCATGCGCACCTCGGCCATCAAGGCTTCCGGTGTCGACGCCACCCGCGTGACGAGGCCGATCGCGCGCGCCTCCTCGGCCCCCAGGCGCGAACCGGTGATCAGGATGTCGAGCGCGCGGGCGGGCCCGACGACGCGCGGCAGGCGCTGCGTGCCGCCCCCGCCGGGGATCAGGCCGAGGCCCGTCTCCGGCAGCGACAGCACCACGTCGGGCGACGCGAAGCGGATGTCGCAGGCCAATGCCAGCTCGAGGCCTCCGCCCATGCAGAAACCGTGCAGCGCGGCGATCACCGGCTTGGTGCAGCGGTCGATTGATTCGATCCAGCGGGCGCCCTGCATGCGCTGCCTCACCTGCAGCGAGTTCTCCGCGCCGCGCCGCTCCTTGATGTCGGCGCCCGCGCAGAAGCCCCGCTCGCCTTCGCCGCGGATCACGATCACGCGGATCGTGGCATCGGCCTCGAGCTGCGCCAGCGCGGCCGGCACGCCGCTGCGGATGTCGTCGTTGATCGCGTTGATCTGCGCAGGACGGTTGAGCACGATCCAGCCGATTGCACCGTCGCGCTCGAGTCGCACCGCCGGTTCGGCGGCCGCGGTGCTGGTGTTGAGGGAGAGGGCATCCATGGCGGCCTCAGATCTCCTCGAACTCGAACACCTGGCCACGCAACTCGGCCGGATCGATGCGGATCATCGGCTTGCCGCCGACGGCCTCGCTCTCCTGGATCCAGGTGAAGCGCGTACCGCGGGCTTTCAGGTCCTCGGCCTTGGCGGCCAGCCCGTTCACGGCGATGCGGATGTAGTACGGTCCCGGTCCCCAGGTGTTGACATAGATACCGGCCTCGCTGTTCCAGCGCGTGGCCTCGATGACGTCGAGCGCGGCGCTGTTGGGCAGCGTGAAATCCATTGTCGCGCGCCGGTAACCTTCGTGCACCAGCGTCTCCACCGGCTCCTGCGGCTCCCAATCGAGGTTGGCCGAACAGCGTCGCAGCGTCTCGTCGAGGTTGCGCACCAGGAAGCCGCGCGCCGAGACCCGCACCATCTGACCCGGTTCGAGATCGCGCGGCTGCGGCGCCGGCGTGGAAAACGTCTCCGGCGGCATCTGCAGCGGCTCGATCGGCATCACCTCGATGCACAGGCCGCCGTCCACCGACGGTTCGTAGTGCGGATCCTCCGGCGTGACACCCATCCACATGCGGTCGAACGGCATGTCAGGCGTACGCTGCGCGAGGCGAAAGCGCAGCCGGCGGCGCATCAACTTTTCAACCAGCAGATCGAACTTCGCGCTGTGTGTGGCGACCACGATCGAATGCGTGAGCATCGGGCGATGCGGCCCCTGGTAGGCCTTCAGGCTCTCGAGAAACGTATGGAACAGCGGATCGCCCGGGTTCGGCTTGTCCAGGTGCACCTGCGGCTCCACACGTGTCGGCGCCACCGCGAGCGACTTGTGCACCCGCAGGAAATGCGCGATGTAGGGATGATCCGCAAAAGCCTGGCGCCAGCGCTCGTGCTTGTGGATGCCCAATTTGGACACGAGCAGCTCCGTCATCCCGTCGGGATCGGGCAGCATCATGTCGGCGCTCATCAGCAGTTCGAACATTCGGATCTCCGGTGGATTCAGGTGGACAGGCGCGGCTGCGCTTCGTGCGCGGGAGCCTTCACCTTCGGATTGAGCAGGAAGTGCGAGAGCGCGGGGATCAGCACGAGTGCGCCGACCATGTTCCACAGGAACATGAAGGTCAGCAGGATGCCCATGTCCGCCTGGAACTTGATCGGCGACCAGGCCCAGGTGATCACTCCGGCGGCCATCGTCAGCCCGACCAACGCCACCACGCGGCCGGTGAAGTCGAGCGAGCGCCGATAGGCCTCGGCGAGCGTGGCGCCTCGCCGCTGCATCGCGATCTGCACGCTGAGCAGGTACAGCGCGTAGTCGACGCCGACCCCGACGCCCACCGCGATCACCGGCAAGGTGGCCACCTTCAGGCCGATGCCCAGCCAGACCATCAGCGCCTTGCACAAGATCGTCGTGATCAGCAGCGGGATCATCGCCACCACCGTCGCCGCGATACTGCGAAAAGTCAGCAGGCACAGCAGCGCGGTGGCTCCGTAGACCGCGAGGTACATCTTGACGATGCCGCGCTCCACCTCGATGTTGGTCGCCGCCTCGATGCCGGCACTGCCGGCTGCGAGCAGGAAAGTCGTCGGCGATTTCGCGTCGGGCGCTGTGTTGTAGCGATCCGCGAAGCCTTCACTGACCTTCAGCACGCGCGCCAGCGTATCGGCCTTGTGGTCGGCGAGGTAGGCGACCAGCGGCGAGATCGAACAATCCTGGTTCGTGATGTCAGGCGTCGCGATCATCGCGGCGCCGACGGCCGCATCGGTGATCGCCTGGTCGCGGCTGATCGTCAGCCACTTGCCACTGCCTTCCGCGAGGCCGGCAGTGAAGAAGCGCGTCGTCTGGGCGACTGAGCTGGTCGTCTGCACGCCGCTGGTCTGCCGCAGCTCCTGGCCCAGCCGATCCATCAGTTGCAAAGACTCGTAGAGCCGGCAACTGTCCGTCGCGGTCTTCATGATCACGACGAACTGATCGCTCGAAAGCCCGTAGTGTTCGGTGACGTAGGCGTTGTCGCGGTTGTAGCGGGATTCGGCGCGCAGCTCGGGCGCACCGGGATCCAGGTCACCGATGCGCAGCTTCAGCATCACCACCGAGCTGACCAGCGCCAGCGCAGCGGCGGCGCCGATCGCGATCAACGCCCCCTTGCGCTCGGTCAGCCGATCCAGGCCCTGCCACAGTCGCGCCAGCACACCGCGCCCCTGGCGGGTGTCGCGATCTTCGGCCAGCGCACGCTTCGCTGCGCCCGGGCTGACGCCGATGTACGACAGCGACACGGGGATCAGCACCAGCTTCGTGAAGATCAGGACGGTGACGCCGATGCTGGTGGTGATCGCGAGGTCGCGAATCACCGGGATGTCGATGATGATCAGCACCGCGAAGCCGACGATGTTGGTCAGGAGGGCCGTCAGGCCGGCCATGAAGAGGCGGCGGAAGGTGTAGCGGGCCGCGACGTACTTGTGCGTGCCGCGCCCCACGTCCTGCAGGATGCCGTTCATCTTCTGCGCGCCGTGCGAGAGGCCGATCGCGAAGATCAGGAACGGCACCAGGATCGAGTAGGGATCGAGTTCGTAGCCGAAGATCTGCATCAGGCCCAACAGCCAGACCACGCCGGCCACGGCGACGCTCACCAGCAGCAATGTGCTGCGGACGCAGCGTGTGTAGATGAATACGAACAGTGCCGCGACGACGACCGAGACGCCGAAGAACAGCATCACCTGATGAAGGCCCGCGATCAGATCGCCGACGATCTTTCCGAAGCCGACGATGTGCACGCCGACCTTCTCGTTCTCGAAGCTGCGCACCTTCTCCTCGAGCGCCCGGGAGAACGCACCGTAGTTCAGCGGCTTGCGCGTGTTCGGATCGAGCTCCAGCAGCGGCGCGACGATCATCGTCGACTTCAGGTCATTGGCCACCAAGCTGCCGACGATGCCAGCGCGACCGATGTTGGCCTTGAGTTTCTCGATCGATTCCGGCGATCCGCTGTAGTCCTGCGGCATCACCGGGCCGCCGCTGATGCCCTCTTCGGTCACCTGGCGCCAGCGCACGATCGGCATCCAGAGCGATTTCATCCACGAACGGTCGACTCCGGGGATCAGATACAGCGTGTCGTTGAGCTTGCGCAGGGTCTCGAGGAACTGCGGGTCGTAGATGTCGCCACTCTTGTTCTCGACGACGATCCGGATCGTGTTGCCGAGGCCCGGCAGTTCCTTGCGGTTGTCGAGGTAGTTCTTGATGTACGGGCTTGAGGTCGGGATCATCCGGTCGAAGCTCGCGTTGACGTCGAGCTTCAGTGCGAAGAAGCTCAGCACGAGCGTGGCGACCAGGCACAGCAGCAGCACCGGCACGCGGTGGTTGAAGATCATGCGCTCCGCGAAATTGCCGGAGCGAACGTCGAAGTCTTCGACATTCGGTATCACCGGCATGCCGGTGTGTTCTGTCTGTGCGCTCACGGCATGTTCCCGGTTACTGAAGCGGGCGACCGACCAGCTCGATCAGCCGGACGCCGTTGATCTGGGCAAAGACCAGGCCCCTGCCGCCGGCGCTCGCGGCACCGAGCACTTCGCTGGTGTAGGGCACCTGCAGCGGCTGCGCCTTGAGCTCGCTGCCACTGATGGACAGCACGTGCCCGGCCTGCGAGACCAGCAGCAGCCGCTCGTCGCCTGCACTCACCGCTGCGACGATGTGGGCCTCGATGCCGGTATCGATCTTGGCCCACTGGCGGCCCTCGTCGCGGCTCAGGTAGGCGTTGCCTCGCAGTCCGTACGCCACCAGGCGTCCGGGGCCGGCCGCGATCCCGAAGTAGCTGCCGGTGTAGGGCGTCGCGAGCTTGACGAAGCGTTGTTGCTGACGATCCAGGCTCAGCACCAGTCCTTGCTCGCCGACCAGGTAGACCTGCTTGCCGTCGCCGGCCACCCCGTAGAGATGGAAGCGCTTGTCGTTGTCGGCGCGATCGATCCACGGCGTCCAGTTCTTTCCGCCGTCGGACGTGCACAGGATCAGCCCGAACGCACCGACCAGGAATCCTTCGCCGCCTTCGCCGAACCACACATCGAGAAACGGCGCCGGCAAGACATCTGGCGTGGCCGATTGGCGAACCGAGCGCTCCAGTTCCTTGACGACAACCTGGGCTGTCGTGTCACCCGCGGCAGCGCGGGACTTGTAGGTCGCCTGCAGCAGCTTCAGCACCGATCGGCCGTCGAGCATTCGCTCCCAGGTCGCACCCGCATCCACGGAGCGCAGTGCGACCGCGTCGTGCCCCACCGCCCACAGCGTCTGGTCGTCGATGAACTTGACCGAGACGAGATCCGCGCTCAGCGGGGCCGGCATCTGCTTCCAGGTGCCGCCACCGTCGATCGATCGCAAGATCAGACCACCGGGCCCGACTCCGACCAGCCGTTCGCCACGGCGCGCGATGCTCGCAACGGTGTTGCTGCGCGCCGGGTCGGACAGCGTCGGCGGTGCATCGAGCACGTCCGGCAACCGTTCGTGAAGCCCGGCCGAAGCCGCGAGACCGGCCGTCACGGCAACGGCCATCCCGAGCGCCCATATCGATGCGATCGTGCGGTGAGACATGCAAGGCTTCATGCACGAATCTGGCCGTCAGCGTGCCGTTTCGCGAGTCACGATCGACTCGGGATTCAGCTCACGCTCGGATTGCGCCTTGGCCGTGATCAGGTAGCCGCCGACGTACACGTCGTTGAAGTAGCCGTACTGGCCCTTGTTGAAGTCGTAGATCACGTTGCGCGTCGACCACGGGAGCTTCTTGTCGTACATCTGAACCATGCCGTTCAGGATCGCGCGGTAGAGCTGGCCGTTCTGGTCGAAGGCATCGTAGAGGCCTGCGCCGGTCAAGTCTTCATCGAAGTAGTAGTTGCGCTTCGAGTATGCGTGGCGCTGGCCGGGCTTGAGTGTCGCTTCAATCGCGTAGACGCGGTGCAGCTCCCAGCGATGGCATGCCGGGTTGGCGAACTTGGGCTTGAGCGCGAGCTCGAGTGTCGGGCAATCGAACGTGCCCTTGTACTCGTTGTAGGGCAGGAACATTTCCTTCTTGCCGACCAGCTTGTAGTCGAAGCGATCGAGCTTGCCCGACACGATGAACAGCTCGTCGAACAGCGTCAGCCCGCCCTGGCTCGCGACCGGCGTGTCGTACGAGAACTCCGGCGACTGCCGGATGCGGCGCTGGCCGGGTGTGTAGCTCCAGGCCTTGCGCGGTTGTTCGACCGGGTCGATATAGTCGGTGAGACCGGTCACGCCGCCGGCCAGGCGTGCCGGTGCCTTGGTCACCGAGTAGACCCGCCAGGCCATCGTCGGATCGCGGTCGGCCAGGTCGGTCTGGAACCACACCGGGTCGGTCATCGTCGACTGCTCGGAGGTCATCGTCGGCTTGCCGGCGGTATCGATCACCCATGAACGCGAGGCCGTCGTCGTGATCGCCGTCTCGCCCTGGTAGCGCATGACCTGGTTCCAGACGGCCTCGAGGCCGTTCTTCGGCATCGGGAACGGCAGGCCGCCCCGGCATGCCTTGTCGATGCCGATGCCGTCGCGCGTTGTCTTGCAGGCGGTGGCGTTGCGCAGCGTGGCCTTCACGACCTTGTCCGGATAGGCCGCCGTGCGATGCGTCGGGTAAACATCGAGGTAGTAGTCCGGGTAGGTCTTCAGCAGGTGCTTCTGGCCCTCGCTGAGCTTGTCGACGTACTGCTGCATGTTCTTCGAGTCGATCCGGAACAAGGGCTTCTCGTCCTTGAAGGGGTCGGCCCATTTGCCGGTGTCGGGCGTGAAGCCTGCAGGCGGTGTCGTGAGGCCGCCGGTGTACGCGGGAATCGTTCCCTCGGCGTTGCCCGCTTTGGTGGCGCCGAATTCGGTCAGCGTCGTGCCGAGCTGCCTGGCTTCCTCTTCGGAGACGGCGGACAGCGCCGATGCCGAGAGCCCGGCGAGCGCTGCGGCGCAGAGCACTTGTTGAATCTTCATGAGTCGGTCTCCGATGTACGGTGGGTTCAGAACGCTGTCCGGTAGGTGAAGACCAGCCAGCCACGATCGGTGGAGCCCAGGCTGCCGCCCGATGCGCCGCCGCCAATGAGGGTCTTCCCCGACGCGTCGTACTTGCTCGGTGCGCTGAGGTCGGAATAGCGCAGCGAGAACTCGTGCTTGGCCTGGTAGGTCATGTTCGCGCCGATCGACCAGACCAGCAACTTCTCGAACCCACCGCTGCCCGAAGGCGCGACGCCCTTGATGCCGTAGTTGATCGAGATCGGAACGGTGAGGTCCCACGACGGCAGGATGCCCAGGTACTGCGGCGCGAAGTTGACCGCCATCTGGTAGAAGTCTTTCGACGAACAGCCGTCGGATTCGTCGCCGGGCCGTGCGGTTGCGCCGCTGGTTCCGGTCTTGACGCAGGCTGCCGTTCCGACGCCCTTGTACAGCTGAGGGTTCGTCGTCACCTTCTGCAGGCGGCTGTAGGCGAGCTCGACAACCACGTTGCCGGTATCCCAAAGCGGCGTCTTCGGCAACAGGTACACGCCGTTCGCGACGACGTGCAGCGTGTTGCCGCGCGCGCCGGTGTCGAGATTGGTCGACGCATAGCTGCCGACCGTGTTCAGGGCCGCATTCCGACGATACGAGATTTCCGAACCGAAGCTGATCGGACCGAGCGCCCTCGCGAAGCTCAGTCCGACCAGTTTCGTGTCCTGCGGATAGACGAAGCGAAACGTCGCCGGTACCGTGGTGGCCGGGTTGCCGGGCACGAGTTGCTTGAAGCTGCGGAACTGGATGCCGGTCTCGGGGTTGTAGTCATCGAATCGGCGGTAGTACAGGCCCAGGGTCGCGTCGATGGCGGCCACGTTCAGGCGCGCGCTGAGACCCCAGTTCCCTGTGTTGCCGGGCTTCACGGGCGCCACCTTGTCGGCCGCGAAGCCGCCCGCGATGCTCAGCCGATCGACGTTCGGCGACGTGTCGGCACCCGTCAGGTAGGCGCCGCCGTTCGGTGCGCGGGTTTCCTTCCATTCGAGGAAATATTGACCGGCCAGCGTGAGATCGCTGGTGACCTGGGCCTTGAACGAGAGCTGATTCAGCGGCAGGAAAACTTCCTTGGTTTCGATGCCGGGGCTTGCCACGGCCTTCTGGCCGTCGACCGGCGCCTGCGAGTAGGAGATCGCGTGAGCACCGATCAAGAGTCCCTCGCCCCAGACGATCGCGTGCCGCCCGAGCTTCACGTTGACCGGCACCGGGCCGAGGTCGAAGTTCGTCCAGACGAACGCATCGAGGAATTCCGCGGAGGGTCCGTTGAGGTAGCGCTTGACCTTGGAGTTGTACTCGTTGTTGTAGTAGCTCGTGACGCCGCCCGCAGGCGAGGTCACCGAGTGGTCGTGATAGGCATGGTCGTACCAGGCCGTGGCGCTGACACGCGCGCCGAACCGGCGTTGGTAGCTCAGGTCGAACTCGCTCAGCAGGTCGATGCGGTTGGTGACGATGTCGCGCTTGCCGAACTTGCCGTCCGATTCGTCGTAGGAGTTGCTCGCGAGGATGCGCGAATCCCGGCCTTCCATGCGCGCGCCGAGGTTGTATCGGAGCGTGTTGTCCCAGCGCATCGTGAGATCCGGGTTGCCCGAATCGATTTCCACGCCCACGGATGCGCCACACCACAAGGAGAGCGCCGCCGCGAGGGCGTGCAACCGGAACATGGTTGCCTGGTCTTTGCTGCGCTCATTCATCTGCGGTCTCCATCCTTGGGTCGAATCCTGGTGCGATGACGCCGGACCATCGTCCGGGGCCGCCTGCAGCATCCGGGTCACGTCGCCGGGATTCTGCATTGCGATTAGAATTCTAGATATAGAATTTGAACAGATACAGAGTGTTTGTACCTATGTTGACCCAACCGAGCGACATGAGCGTGTCTTGGCCGACAACGGCCACGGGCTCGACATGCTGGAAACGCGGCGTCCGTGCCGGGTGTCGGCGGAGTAGACTGTACACAAATGACGCATTTGTATAGCCGAGCATCCCAGTGAGGAGCCACTCTATGCACCCCGAAGCCCATGAGCTCGACCTACCGATGGCGTGGTCGGACGCCTGCCTTCTCGGCTATGCACCTCTCGATGCGGTGCATCGCGAGTTCGTCGATCTGGTCGGCGCGTTGCAGGCGGCTCCAGACGCCGACTTGCCCGGCAGGCTCGCGGACGTGTCGGCGCATGCCGTGGCGCATTTCGAGGAGGAACGGCGCTGGATGCAGGAGTCGTCGTTTCCGGCGATGCAGTGCCATAGCGACGAGCATGAGGCCGTGCTGCGATCGCTGCACGAAGTGGGCGAACTGGTTCGCGCCGGTGCTCCGGCGTCGCTGTGCCGCGATCTCGCGGCGGCGCTCGCAGGATGGTTTCCCAGGCATGTCGACCACATGGACGCTGCGCTCTCCCACTGGATGAGCAGGCGCCGCTACGGTGGATTGCCTGTCGTGATTCGGCGACGGCCGGAGGTCAAGCTATCACCAGGGCCCGTCGGCGGTACTTGCTGAACGACCGCAGGATGACGGTAGCCGCACCGGTCCCGAACTCATTGGGCAAGATGCTGCCACGGCCATGCTTGCTTTCGCCGGCCGAGCCGTCACGGCCCGGATGGTCGCGCGCCTGCATTCCGCCGCGGATGGCGTCTCGGCGGTGCTTCACCATCGCCGCGATGCTCGCGAACATGACGATCGTGGACTGAAAATTGCCGTCGTGCCGGGCATTTGTAAGGCGAAGACAATCAGCCCGCGACCACTGGCCGCGCGGCGCTCCGTTGGTCACCATCAACATCCGATGCTCAGCCTCGGGTTGGGTGTAGCGCGACGGTGTCCGCTCACAAGGCGTCGGGCTGGTGCGCCGCGAGGGTGGTGCGCAGCAGGTAACGGCCTTCGCGTCGGCGCACCTGGCGCCGCTTGTCGCGGGCGAGCCTGAACTTCAGGCTTGCCGTGGTCGAGGCCTGCTTCGGCCAGGTGACCTCGACGAGGTTTGCCGCCCGGCCGGCGCCGTGGTTCGCCGCGCCGAGCTTCATCAGCAGTTGGTCACGCATGAGCGACTGGCGTTGCAATGCCGTCAGGCGCTCGATGCAGCGTCGCAGCCGCCTGACTCGCCGACTGTACCGGCGCACGGTTGGGCCATCGCCGTCGGTCATCGGGTGCCCTCGGTCGCGGAGCAGTTCGGCCACCTGGCATGGATCAAACGCCTTGCAACGTAGCGCCAGAGGCTTCGATCAAGCACCGAAACTGTCCCCACCGGTCTCGTTCATCGGAGGATCGATGACGAGCTTCGCAGGGGGTAACTTTGGGGGCAACTCCAAACGCCACAGAATCAGCATCAACTATCGGCGAGCCTTCCAGCGTGGGGTTCGATTCCTGTCGGCGGACCAACCGACGTTCCGAGATAGTCCGGCGAAGCCCACTTTCCCCAGGTTTTTGGGCCTCCACGTCGATTGGGGGTCTGTCGGCGCCCGCCGGCATCCACTTGGATCCGATCGATCCCTGGGGCCACTTTGGGGGTGTCAGTTCGGAAGGCCGAGAAAGTGGCCGTCGTCAACGCGCTGGAGGCGGTGGCGCGGCAGTGATTGTCGCGCCGGGCGCCTGCGTGGAAGCCGGGAACCAGGGACGCGATCAAAGCCTCGCTCGAGAACCACGTCTTTCCGACGCTCGGCGGCAAGTCCGTGGCCGAGGTCCGCCCCGGCGACATTCGCACGGTCGTCACGGCGATCGAGGCCGGCGGCGCCGCCGAAACCGCCGGGCGGGTCTTTCAGCGCATCCGGTCGACGTTTCGCTATGCCATCGCGCACGAGATCGCGACACTCGACCCCACCTACCCACTCAAGGCGGCCGAAATCTTCAAGCCGCGCCGTGTTTCGCACCGAGCCTCGCTCGCGGAACGCGACGTGCCGGCGTTCCCGCATGCGCTGGACGGCTACGCCGGCAGTCAGGCGACCAAGTCAGCGCTTGAACTGTTGATCCTCACCGCCGTACGCCCAGGTAAGCATCGAGGCGCGGCCTGGGTCGAATTCGAGCCCGAGCGCGGCCTGTGGCGAATCCCGGCCGAGCGCATGAAGATGGGCAGCGAGCACCTGGTCCCGCTGTCACGGCAGGCGCTTCAGGTGCTCGAAACGCTCCGCTCCGTCGCCTTGAGCGGCGAACTCTTCTTCCCATCGCCCTTCTACCCACGCAAGCCGATCGGCGATGGCACCTTCATCAGGCATGCCCATGAAGATCACACCCCTTCCAGCGCAGTTGCCACGCTGTTGAGTGCTACGCTTTCCCTGCGGGACGATGAGATCCTCAACACCTCGCAGGCCTCCACGGGCTGAGACCGGGATCGTCGGCCCGCGAGGCCCTCAGCGAAGCAATGGAGTCGGCCGATGCATGCCTCGTGGTACTTACGCCCGAATCCGCCGAGCGGCAGTTCGTAGAGTTTGAACTAGGCGGCGCGTACTTCGGCAGAAAGCGGCTCTACCTTCTCCTTCATCCGTCGGCGACCTCGCCGCCCGACACCCCCCGTCAGAATACTTGTCGCCCCGATCGTGAAGTGCTCCGGCCGATTTCCGGGAAGGAGGAGCAGGCTGCGGACCTGTACGAGTGCGTCTGGGTGGGACGTGCTCAGGACCTCACGTGTGAAAGGACGAGCGCACGAAGTACCGGCAACCGGCCAGTGAAGAAGTGGTCGGCTCCGGGCACGACGACCACCGGCTGGCCCTTCGGCCGGGCCCAGTCGAGCACCGATTGCAGCGGCACGCGCTCGTCATGCTCGCCATGCACGACCATCGTGTCGGGCAGGCCGTCGGGCGTGTCGTAGCGGCGCCCGCCCTCGACCTCGCCGAAGGGCACGCCGACCAGGCAGGTGCGCCAGGCTGGCACCGCGTTGTCGGCCAGGACGCGGGCGACGCGCGCCTGCACGAAGGCGCCGAAGGAGAAGCCCACGAGCAGCAGGCGCTGCCCCGGATGAGCACCACGCAAGGTCTCGCACAGCGCGAGCAGATCGTCGGTCTCTCCGCGGCCTTCATCGTGGGCGCCGGCACTGCGCCCAACGCCGCGGAAGTTCGGCCGGGCGACCCACCAGCCGGCGTCGCACAGCCCGCGCGCGAGCACGTGCGGCACCTTGTGCATCGCGCTGCCGCCGAGCAACGGCTGCGGGTGCGCGACGATCGCGATTCCGCGCGAGTCGCCTTTCGGGATGTCGAGCACGACCTCCATCGGGCCACCCGGCCCGTCCAGCAGCGTCGGCCCCCTGTCGCTTGGCAGATTCACTTGCGGTTCCGATCAGGCAAGCGCAGCGGTCAGCTCGGGCACGGCGGTGAACAAGTCGGCCTCGAGCCCGTAGTCGGCGACCGCGAAGATCGGTGCCTCCGGATCCTTGTTGATCGCAATGATGACCTTGCTGTCCTTCATGCCGGCCAGGTGCTGGATCGCGCCGCTGATGCCGGCGGCGATGTACAGCTGCGGCGCCACGATCTTGCCGGTCTGCCCCACCTGCCAATCGTTCGGCGCGTAGCCCGCGTCCACTGCGGCACGGCTCGCGCCGAGCGCGGCGCCGAGCCTATCGGCCAGCGGTGTGAGCACCTCGGTGAACTTGCCACTGCTGCCCATCGCGCGGCCGCCGCTGACGATGATCCTGGCGGCGGTCAGCTCGGGTCGGTCGCTTTTGGCAATCTCGCTGCCAACCCAGCGGCTCCTCCCGCCAGCAGCCACTGCGTCGATCTTCTCGACCGCGGCGGACCCGCCCTCGCCCGCCGGATCGAAGCCGGTGGTGCGCACGGTGACCACCTTGATCGCATCCAGGCTCTGCACGGTGGCGATGGCATTGCCGGCATAGATCGGGCGCTCGAAGGTGTCGGGCGCGATCACCTTCGTGATGTCGCTGACCTGCGCCACGTCGAGCGTGGCGGCGACCCGCGGCGCGACGTTCTTGCCGTGCGCGGTGGCCGGGAAAAGGATGTGGCTGTAGCCCGAGGCGATCGCCAGCACCTGCGCGGCGACGTTCTCGGCGAGCTGTTCGCGCAGGCACTCGGCGTCCGCCAGCAGCACCTTGGCCACACCCTCCAGCGTCCCCGCGGCCTCGGCAGCGCCGGCCGCGTTCTGGCCGGCGATCAGCACGTGCACGTCACCGCCGCACTGCAGGGCGGCGGTGACGGTGTTCAGCGTTGCACCCTTGAGGGTGCCGTGGTCGTGTTCGGCAATGACAAGTGCGGTCATGTCAGATCACCTTGGCTTCGTTTTTCAGCTTGGCCACGAGCGTGGCCACGTCGGGTACCTTGATGCCGGCGCTGCGCCGGGGCGGTTCGGACACCTTCAGCGTCTTCAGCCGCGGCGTGGCGTCGACGCCCAGGTCGGCGGGCTTGGCGATCTCCAGCGGCTTTTTCTTCGCCTTCATGATGTTGGGCAGCGTCACATAGCGCGGCTCGTTCAGGCGCAGGTCGGTGGTGATCACCGCGGGCAGCGTGACTTCGAGCGTTTCCAGGCCGCCGTCGACTTCGCGCGTGACCTGGACCTTGCCGTCGGCGACCATGACCTTGCTTGCAAACGCGGCCTGCGGCAAGTCGGCCAGCGCGGCGAGCATCTGCCCGGCCTGGTTGCAGTCGTCGTCGATCGCCTGCTTGCCCAGGATCACCAGGCCCGGCTGCTCCTTGTCGACCAGCGCCTTCAGGATCCGGGCCACGGCGAGAGGTTGCAATTCCTCGCTCGTCTCGACGAGGATGGCGCGGTCGGCGCCGATGGCCATCGCGGTGCGCAGCGTCTCCTGGCACTGCGTCACGCCGCAGGAAATCGCGACGACCTCGGTCGCCACGCCCTTCTCCTTCAGCCGTACGGCCTCTTCGACGGCGATCTCGTCGAACGGGTTCATGCTCATCTTGACGTTGGCGATGTCCACGCCGGCGCCATCGCTCTTCACGCGCACCTTGACGTTGTAGTCGACCACCCGCTTGACTGCGACCAGCACTTTCATGGAAGTCTCCGTCAGTCGGCAAACTGGCCGGCGGCCTTGATCACCGGCGCGTAACGCGCCGTCTCTTGCGCCAGCCAGGTCTTCAAACCCTCGGGCGACTGCTTGGATTCCGGCACGACCACGGCGCCCAGGTCATCGAGCTGCTTGACCACCGCCGGGGCCTTCAATGCCGCCTTCAGCGCTGGTCGCACAGCAGGTCGACCTGGCTGCCCAGGGTGCCGCCGGCGCCAGTCTTGTTCTCGATGACGACGGTCTGGTTCAGCGTGTTCGACATCGCGGCGCCGATCGAACGCGCGACCACATCGGTCGGACCGCCCGCGGCGAACGGAACGATCAGCGTGATCGGCCTGGTCGGGTAGCCCTGGCCTTGCGCCGCCCCGCCAATTGCGGCAAGGGCCAAGCCAGCGAGGCAGCTGGCAAATGATGTCGTCATCCGTGTCTCCTGTGAATTCATATCGCGCCTTGCTGGCGCAGTTGTGCCATCGCGGAATCACTCCAGCCCAATTCGGCAAGGATGGCCTCGGTGTGTTGACCCAGACCCGGCACCGCATCCATGCGGGGCTGGTAGGCCGCAGTCTTGCCGGGCGGCAGCAGCGCGGGAATTGCGCCGCCCGGCGTGGCCACCTGGGTCCAGCGCTCGCGTGCCTTCAGCTGCGGGTGCTCCCAGACCTCGTGCATGTCGTTCATGCGGGCGTTCGCGATCTGCGCCTCGTCGAGCCGCGCCACCACCTGGTCGGCCGTCAACGCCGCGAACACCTGCGCGATGAGTTCCCGTAGGTCCTTGCGATTGGCCACGCGGCGCGAGTTCGATGCAAAGCGCGCGTCGGTGGCCAGCTCGGGCTGCATCAGCACGATCTTGCAGAAGGCCGCCCACTCGCGCTCGTTCTGCAGGCCGAGCATCACGGTCTTGCCGTCACCGGCCGGGAACGGGCCATAGGGGTAGATCGTGGCGTGTGCGGCACCGGCGCGCGGCGGCGGCGTCGCGCCGTCGAAGGCGTAGTACAGCGGGTAGCTCATCCACTCGACCATGCTTTCCAGCATCGAGACGTCGATGCGCGAACCCTTCCCTGTCTTGCCCCGCTGCAGCAGCGCAGACAGGATGCCGGTGTACGCATACATGCCGGCGGCGATGTCGGCGATCGAGCAGCCGGCCTTGGCCGGCTCGTCGGGTGAGCCGGTGATCGACAGGAAGCCCGACTCGCTCTGAATCAGCAGGTCGTAGGCCTTCTTGTCTCGATAGGGGCCGTCGTCGCCATAGCCGGAGATGTCGCAAACGATGAGCTTCGGATGCTTCTCGTGCAAGGCCTCGAACGACAATCCCAGCCGCGCCGCGGCACCGGGTGCGAGGTTCTGCACCAGCACGTCGGCGTTTTCGAGCAGCTGCGCCAGCACCTTCTGCGCATCGGCATGCTTGACGTCCAGCGTCAGGCTCTCCTTGGAGCGGTTGCTCCACACGAAGTGCGAGGCCATGCCCTTGACGCGCTCGTCGTAGGCACGGGCGAAGTCGCCGCTGCCAGGGCGCTCGACCTTGATGACACGAGCACCCAGGTCGGCGAGCTGGCGGGTGCAGAACGGCGCCGCGATGGCGTGTTCGAGGGTGACGACGGTGATGCCGTCTAGCGGGCGGGTCCCAGTGGCGCCGGGCCACCCCAAGCCGCTGGGCGCCCCCTCGGGGGGCGGCGAACGAAGTGAGCGTGGGGGTTTCATGTCTCGATCTCCTCGCTCAGAACGACCTCGGCAGGTCGAGAATGTGTTCGGCGACGTAGGCGTAGATCAGGTTGGTCGAGATCGGCGCCACCTGGTACAGCCGGGTCTCGCGGAACTTGCGCTCGATGTCGTATTCGTTGGCGAAGCCGAAACCGCCGTGCGTCTGCATGCAGACGTTGGCCGCCTCCCACGAGGCCTTGGCAGCCAGGAACTTGGCCATGTTGGCCTGGGCGCCGCAGTTCTCGTGTGCGTCGAACCGGCGTGCCGCCTCGAAGCGCATCAGGTTGGCCGCCTCAATCTCGATGAAGGCGTCGGCGATCGGGAACTGCACGCCCTGGTTCCTGCCGATCGGGCGGTCGAAGACGATGCGTTCGTTGGCGTACTTGCGCGCGCGCTCGATGAACCAGTAGCCGTCTCCAATGCACTCGGCCGCGATCAGCGTGCGCTCGGCGTTCAGGCCGTCCAGGATGTACTTGAAGCCCTGCCCCTCGACGCCGATCAGGTTCTCCTCGGGGATCTCGAGGTTGTCGAAGAACAGCTCGTTGGTCTCGTGGTTGACCAGGTTCGGGATGGGCCGCACCGACAGGCCGTGGCCGATCGCCTGGTGCAGGTCGACGATGAAGATCGACATGCCCTCGCTCTTCTTCTTCACCTCGCCCAACGGCGTGGTGCGTGCCAGCAGGATCATCAGATCGGAGTGCTGTACGCGGCTGATCCACACCTTCTGGCCGTTGACGACGTAGCGACCATCCCTCTTCACAGCCGTGGTCTTGATCTTCGTCGTGTCGGTCCCGGTGGTGGGCTCGGTCACCGCCATCGACTGGATGCGCAACCTGCCCGCGGCGATGGCCGGCAGGTACTTGTCCTTCTGCGCCTTGCTGCCGTTGCGCAGCAGCGTTCCCATGTTGTACATCTGGCCATGCACCGCTCCGGCGTTGCCGCCGCAGCGGTTGATCTCTTCCATGATCACCGTGGCCGCGGTCAGTCCCAGACCCGTGCCGCCGTATTCCTCGGGGATCATCGCAGCCAGCCAACCGGCCTCGATCAGCGCAGTGACGAAGGTTTCCGGATAGGCCTTCTTCTCGTCGACCTGGCGGAAATACTCGTCGGGGTACTGGCGGCAGAGTTGCCGCACCGCGTCGCGGATTTCCTGGTGCTCGTCGGGTTCGTTGAACATTGTCGTCTCCTGTTGATTCAGGCCAGCGTCGCGCTGGCGTCCATGGCCACATGACCCTCGGGCGTACGGGCCCAGAGCTTTACGGTCTTGTCTCCGTCGCGCCGGCCGCACACGTCGAACGGCGCCCCGTCGAAGATCGGCTTCACCGCCTTGAACGAAAGGCCGCTGACCCGTGCATCGGGCAATTCGCGGCGCAGCAAATCCAGCAGCAACGTCGCTATCAGCGGCCCATGCACCACCAGGCCGGAATAGCCCTCGACGGTCGTCACGTAGCGGCGGTCATCGTGGTCGTCGGTGATCGCGAGTTCGCCGCCACCGTGGATCTCGTGCCGCACGTTGACGAACACGAGCGGGCCGCTGCGGCCTTTCTTGAGGCGAACGTCCTGGATGCGCGACGTGCGCGAGATCGCCTGGCCGACCCGCAGCGGCGACAGGAACTCGATGCGGCTGCCGGCCCACATGCGTCGCGGCAGCGGCACCGGTGGCAGGAGCCCGCCGCGCGGCGGGTGGCCGT
Organism: Piscinibacter sp.; assembly: GCA_044223035.1. GTDB lineage: Bacteria > Pseudomonadota > Gammaproteobacteria > Burkholderiales > Burkholderiaceae_C > JBGAMJ01. Next base: position 14,107 of record JBGAMJ010000002.1, on the reverse strand, counting down.
CCGACCCGATCTCGGACTGGCGCTGAACCGGCAGGAAGTACAGCCCGTGCCAGCACGGTGCGATGGGCTCGCCCACGGCGGCCGATGCCTCGTCACGGTCCAGCGTGGCAGCCAGCGCGCGCAGCGGGACGGGCGTCACCTGATCCTCGGCAATCGTGGTCCGCCCGATCCTGGTCCGCAGGTGGTCAATCTCGAGTTTCATGTACGTGCTCCGATAGCCTGCTGACCGTCATTCAGTGTCCAGATGCGTCGCCTGGCGTGCACGCGGCAGGAACAGCGAGCAGATCAGGATCACGGCACTCAAGGTCGTCACGTACCAGAAGTACGTCGACTCGATGCCCTGCGACTTGAGCCACAGGGCGACGTATTCGGCCGTCCCGCCGAAGGTCGCATTGGCCACTGCGTAGGGCAAGCCGACCCCAAGGGCGCGTACACCAGCGGGAAAGAGCTCCGCCTTGAGCAGACCACTGATCGACGTGTACAGGCTCATGCCGAGCAAGGCGAGCAACACGAGCCCGAAGGCGCTCCACGGATCGCTCGTCGCGCCGATGGCGCGGAGGATCGGTACCGTGCCGAGGGCGAAGAACAGGCTGAAGGCGATCATCTGCCGGCGCCGGCCGATCGCATCCGACAGCAGTCCGAAGAGGGGTTGCGCGCACATGAAGAGGAAGAGCGCGCCGGTCATCACCGTGCTCGCGGTCTTGGGGCCCATGTGGACGCTGTTCACCAGGTACTTCTGCATGTACGAGGTGAAGGTGTAGAAGAGCAAGGACCCGCCCGCGGTGAAGCCCAGCACCAACAGCAACTCCCGCTTGTGATGGAACATGCCGCGCACGGTGCCGGAGAGCTCTTGCTCGCGTTGCGCCTTCGTGCTCGTCTCGTGCATGCCTCGGCGCACGACCAACGCCACCAGCGCGCCCAGGGCACCGATGACGAAGGGCACTCGCCAGCCCCAGGCCTTGAGTTCGTCATGGCTCAAGGTGTTCTGCAGCACCGCGACAACCAGCACCGCCAGAAGTTGGCCGGCGATGATCGTGGCGTAGTGGAACGAGCCGTAGAAGCCGCGACGCGCGGGCGTGGCGACCTCGCTGAGGTAGGTCGCGCTCGTGCCGTACTCGCCACCGACGGACAGGCCCTGCAGCAGCCGGGCCAGCAGCAGCAGCCCCGACGCCCAGACGCCGACCTGGGCGTAGGTGGGTATCACCGCAATCATCAGCGAGCCGAAGCACATCAGCAGCAACGAAATGAGCATCGAGGTCTTGCGTCCCTTGCGGTCGGCCAGGCGGCCGAACAACCAGCCGCCGACCGGACGCATGAAGAAGCCCGCGGCGAAGATGCCTGCGGTGTTGAGCAACTGCGAGGTCGTGTCACCGGTGGGGAAGAAGGCCGGCGCGAAGTACAGCGCGGTGAAGGCATAAGCGAAGAAGTCGAACCACTCGACGATGTTGCCGGAACAGGCCACCAGGATCGAGCGGATCACCGCCGGGCGCGGCTCGCCCGTGCGCCTGCCGGTGGATGAACGATCGCCGACTGCGGTCATTGATGAAGTCGCCATGCTTGTCTCCTGCCAGGGTGGGCGTCGCGTTCAGCCGCCTCGCCCTCGAGGCGCCATGACGCTGTGTTGCGATCAATTCTGGTCGGCAGCAAGCTATTTGTGAAATACTTAGTCTGGTTATCGACTAGCTGATTCACGTATAGCGATGGAATTCCGACAACTGCGCTACTTCATCGGTGTGGCCGAAGCGGGTAGCCTGCTGCAGGCGTCCGCCCGACTGCACGTCGCGCAGCCCGCCCTGGGCCAGCAGATCGCGGCGCTGGAACATGCTTTGGGGGCGCGGTTGTTCGAACGATCCAGCCGCGGCATGAGCCTGACCGAAGCCGGCAACGTCTTCCTGGAGCATGCGCGCGTGGTGCTGGCCGATGCCGACCGGGCCCGCGAAGCGGTGCGTGCGTCGAATGCGGCGCCCAGCGGACCCCTGAGTCTGGGCCTGCCGACGACCGTCGGCCTGGTGGCCACGGTGCCCATTCTGAGTGCCTGTCGCGAGCGCTATCCCCAACTCCGGCTGCGCGTCGTCGAGGGCTACAGCGGATTCCTGCGCGAATGGCTGCAGGTCGGCCGCCTGGACCTCAGCTTGCTGTACGGTGATGCGGCGGACCCCGCGCTCGCGAAGAGGCCGCTGCTGGAAGACCGACTGGCGCTGATCAGTTCGTCGGAGGTGAAGGCCATTCCCCGCAAGCTGTCGTTGCACGACTTGGCGCGATGGCCGCTGATCCTGCCTGGGCCTGATCATGGATTGCGGCGCATCATCGACGAGGCGTGCGGACCGCTGGGCATCGCGCTGAACGTGGTCGCGGAGATCGAATCACTGAGCAGCGTGAAGCGGGCCGTCGAAGCCGGGATCGGCGGCACGATCCTGCCCAAGGGGTCGGTGGCGGAGGAGATCGCCGATGGGCGCCTGCGGGCCAGCGACATCGACAGCCCCAGCATGGTCCGTCGCGTGGTGAGCGCCACCAGCGTCACGCGACCCAGCACGACAGCAGGGGCTGCCGTGATGAACCTGGTCAGTGATGTGTTGCGCCAGATGGTCGAGGACGGGTCGTGGCCAGCACGCTGGATTGGCGGCAAGGCGAACTGACTTCGGACATCAATTCCTTGACCGTTACCCTCGCGTGCACCGTGTCGCCAGGTCGGATGGGTGCCTTGAAGCGCAGGTTTTGTCCCAGATACACACTGCCGGGGCCAGGCAATCGACTGGCGAGCGCCGCAGAGATCACACTTGCAGCCAGCATGCCGTGCGCGACGCGGCCCTTGAACGGCGTGGACTGCGCATATTCTTCATCGAGGTGGACCGGATTGTTGTCTCCCGACATGCCGGCGAACAGCGCAATATCGGCCTCCGAGATGGTCTTCGAAAGGCTTTCGCTCATCCCCTCTTCCAGGTCTTCGAAGTCGTAGCCGTTCAGTTCGTTCATTCGGATCTCGGAGGGTGGCCTGGTAGCGTCGGCGGGGTGAGCCGAGGCGTTCGTGTCGGTGAGGCGCGGGAACGGGGCCTTCAGGCCTGCAGTCCCAGTGCCGCCAGACGTGTGCAGGCGCGCGGCCACACCTGCGGGTTGACCAGCCGGTCCGGGCGCTTCCCCGTGGTGAGCAATTGCGCGATCTGGGTCGCTGCGAGCGTCGCGTTGTTGCGTCGCGCCTCCTGCGTGACGCCGGCGCTGTGATAAGTCGCCACCACGTTGGGCAGTCTCAGCAGGGGGTTCTCGGGCGGCGGTGGCTCCTGGTCCCAAACGTCCAGGCCGGCGCCCGCCAGATGGCCGTTGACCAAGGCGTCGGCCAGCGCGGCTTCGTCGTGGATGCCGCTGCGCGCGGTGGTGATGAAGGTGGAGCCTGGCTTCATCGCAGCGAAGCGTGCCGCGTTCATCATGCCCACAGTGTGCGCATTGCGCGGGCAGTGAAGCGAGACGATGTCGGAATGCAGCAGCAGCTCGTCGAAGGACACCGCTTCGGCGCCGCGTCGCTCGAGTTCCGCGGCGTCCAGCGCCGGGTCGAAGCCGAGCACGCGCATGCCGAAGGCGCGTCCGAGTGCGGCAGTGCGTCGACCGATCTCGCTCATGCCCACCAGCCCCAGCGTACGCCCGCGCAACTCGCGGCCCATCAGGTCCTCGCGAGCGAAGCCGCGGTCGCTGCTGCGCAGCCGGCGGTCCGACTCGGCGATACGCCGCAGCACCGCCAGCATCAATCCCAATGTCATCTCGGCGACTGAATCGGCATTCCCGCCGACCTGGTTCAGCACCATCACGCCGGCCTCGGTGCAGGCGTCGATGTCGATGGTGTCGCAGCCCGAACCGTTGGCCGACACAGCCAGCAGGTTCGGACAGCGCTTCAGAAGACTGGCGTCGGCGAACAGATGCGCCGGCAGCTCGTCTCGGGCGGAATTGGTCTGCAGCACGTGCGCCTGAGCAAGCGCGCGGTCGAGTGCGTCGTCCGCGCCTTCGATCGCGCAGGTCTGCAGCGAAATCGATGGCTGGCTCGACAGGATGCGATCGAAGGCTGGATCCATCCAGAATTCAAGGCGCACCACGTTGTGTCGGCGGGTTGTCATGGGTTCCTCGGGCATGGTGTGGATGATCAGCCGGCGAATTGCGGCGCGCGCTTGTCGAGGAAGGCCGAGACCGCCTCGCGGTGGTCGGCGGTCTGGTGCGCGAGCGCCTGGTAGGCGGCCGACAGATCCAGCAATGAGGCCAGGCTCATGTGCATGCCTTCGCGGATCAACCGCTTGGTCATGCGCGTGGCCTGGGGCGGATTGGCGGCGATCTCGTCGGCCAGCCGGTTGGCGGCGGCCAGCAGTTCGTCGTGCGGCACCACCTGCGACACCAGGTTCCAGGCCAGCGCCGTGGTGGCATCGATCATGCGAGCGGTGAACGATAGCTCGGCTGCGCGCGACAGGCCTATCACGCGCGGCAGCAGCCAAGCCCCGCCGTCGCCGGGCACGATGCCCACCTTCACGAAGCTCTCGGCGAAGCGCGCCTTGTCTGACGCAATGCGCAGATCGCACATGCAGGCCAGGTCGAGCCCGGCGCCGATGGCCGGGCCGTTGACGGCAGCGATCACCGGCACCTCCAGGTTGAACAGCGCCAGCGGCAGGCGTTGGATGCCGCCGCGGTAGTCGTCGCGGATGCGCATGCCGTTCACGTCGCCGAAGGACTGCTCCTTCATCTTGCGGATGTCGCCGCCGGCGGAGAAGGCCGGCCCCTCGCCGGTCAGGATCACCGCGCGCACGCTGCCGTCGGCGGCAATCCGTTCCACCGCCGCAAGGAACTCCGGCACCGCGGTATTGCCCGTCAGCGGGTTGCGCTGCTCGGCCTGGCACATGGTCAGCGTGACCACGTGACCACGCTGTTCGCTTTTCAGGAAGTTCGTCATGCGGGGCTCCGTTTCAGGAAAGGGCATGGCGCGCCAGCACGGGCTCGCCCGGCAGGCGGCGGCGCTGCACCTTGTTGACCCCGGTATCGCGCGGCAGCGCGGCGATGCGCAGGATCTCCACGGGCCGCATGATCCCGGGCAGGGCCTTGATCACGGCGGCGGTGCGGGCCAGGTCGAAGTTCGGATCGGTCACGAACAACACCGGGCGCTGGCCGCTGACCTCGTCGGGCCGGCTCCAGAGGGCGAACTCGGTGAGGCCGGCCTCAGCCTCCAGCTTGCGCTCCACGTAGTCGATCGGAACGTACTCGCCGTTGACGCGGATCGCTTCGCTCAGGCGCTCGATGAAGACGAGGTTGCCGTACTGGTCCACGCGGCCCCGGTCTCCGGTATGGAACCACCCCTGCTCGTCGACCGACGGGTCGATGCGGCCGTCGCGCAGGTAGCCTGAGAACATCGTGTTCTCCGACAGTTGGCGGACCAGGATCTCGCCGTCGTCGGACAGCCTGTGCTCCATGTCGAAGCGGGCGCGGCCGGCGTACTGGGTCGGGCCTTCAGCCGCGGGCTCGGCGTCGCCGGGGCGCAGTTGCCACAAGTGGCACAGGCCGCCGGCTTCGGTCGAGCCGTACAGCGTGATGCCCATCGGCACCGAGAATCGGCTCAGGAACTCCTCCGACGCGAAGAAGACGCAACGAAGTCCGTGGCCTTCGCTGTCTTGCGGCGTGGTGTCCTTGACCAGCATCTTCAGCGGCGTGCCGTGCAGCACTGCGGCCGTCACGCCGAGCCGCTTGACGGTGTTCCAGAAATCTCCGGTGGAGAAGCGACGCGTGCCGAACACGCTGGCGCCAGCCGTCAGCCCGGCCACGACGCCGTAGCCGAGCGGGTTGATGTGGAACATCGGCATCGGGGCGTAGACCACATCGCGCCAGGTGTAGCCCATCGAGTCGGCGATGAAGCGGCCGAGCCGGATGAAGTAGGTGTGGCTCTGCGCGCAGAACTTGGGGCGGCCTGAAGTGCCGGAGGTGTGCATGTAGCTGGCGATGTCGCCTCCCTCGCACTGCGCGCCCCATTCGGCCGGATCGCCCTCGGCGGGCGCGGGCGCAACGCCCGTCAGCGTCACCACCCCGGCCCAGGCGCGGCGCGCATCCAGTTGCCGCCACTCGGCGCTGGTGGGCGCGGCGAACTGGTCGTCGAAGAAGGCCACCGCGTCCGGACGGAGATCGACCAGCATGTCGCGCAGCAGTTCCTGCGGATAGTGCGGGTTGATCAGAGCGGTGCGCAGGCCCACCAGTTGCGACGCCATCCACAGGATCAGGTAGTGCTCGCTGGTGGCGCCGATGAAGGCGACGGTCGAGCCCCGGCTCAGGCCGGCCGCACCGAGTTGTCGGGACAGCTTGCGCGCCAGTTCCAGGGCGTCGGCAAGCGACATCGACTCCGTATCCGTGCCGAAGAGTGCCCGCGGCGACCGCTTGGCTGCGCTGGTGATGAGTTGAGCCAGGTTCTGGTTGCTGAACATGATGAGTACTGGGTAATGGGATTGAAGGGCGTGGAAGCGGTATCAGGTCGCTGAGGAGTCGAGAGACGGGCTCATGTCCAGGCGAGACAGGTAGCGCCCGAGGTTGTTCTTCAGGACTTCCATCGACCCGCCGCCGATCTCGAAGGTCTTGGCGTCCCGCCAGTAGCGGTTGAACGGCGAATTGACCATCGTCCCGTAGGCACCGCAGACCTGGATGGCCTGCGCCGTCACGCGGTTGGCCACACCGCAGCAGATCAGCTTGGCCTCGCTCGAATGGCGATCGATGTCGCGCTGCTCGTCAATCGCGTCGGCCGTCGAGTACAGCAGCAACCTGGCGGCATCGATCTCCGCCAGAGCCTCGGCGAAGTACCACTGGATGCCCTGGAAATCGAAGACGAACTGGTCGAAGGCCTTGCGCTGCTTCACGTAAGCCAGCGACTCCTCGAAAGCCGAGCGCGCCAGGCCGATCGCCATGGCGGCGTTGAGCGTGCGCGAGTAGTTCAGGTTGCGCAACACCACCTTCAGCCCCTCGCCGGCCTTGCCGATCAGGTGGTCGAGCGGTACGCGCACTTTCCGCAGCAGCAGCTCCACGTGCGGCCCGTTGCGCAGGCCGAAGGTCTCGCTGCGGTCGCTGACGAAGGTGCTGACGCCCTGCGCGTCACGCGGTACGGCGAATACGCCAAGACCCTCGTCGGTCTGCACCAGGATGATGAAGAGGTCGGCGCCGGTGCCCGACGTGATGAAGGATTTCTGGCCGTCCAGCACCCAATGCTCACCATCGCGCACGGCACGTGTGTCCAGCGTGCGGATGTCGCTGCCGTGGTTGCGCTCGGTCAGTGCGTAGGAGGCCTTGAGCCCTTGTGCGAACTTCGGGAGGTAGTGCTTGCGCAGTGCCTCCGATCCCGACCGCAGGATCGCGTTCTGCGCCTGAAAGTTCGAGTTCAGCGAGATGCCCACAGCTGCGCTGCAGGCCCCGACCTCCTCGAAGAAGGAGACGACGCGGTGGAACGTGCACCCGGTCCCGCCGTACTGCTGCGGCACGATCAATGCGTTGAATCCCTGCTCGGCGGCGCGCTGTACCAGATCGCTCGGATACAGGTCGTCGCGGTCGATCTCGGCCGCCATGGGTTTGACGTGTTCACGGGCGAATTCCCGGAACGATTGGACGACATCAGCGTCCTCGAACTCTCTCCAGAGCGACATGGCCCGGTCTCCTCTATTCAGCCCCGAGCATCAGTACCCGTACAGCGCAGTCGGGTTGTCCACCAGCACCCGCTGGCGCAGCGCCGCATCGCCAAGCCACTCACCGGCGAGGTTCGCAAGTTCGGTGTCGTTGACCATCGGTGCGGCGATGGACGGATGGGGCCAGTCGGAGCCCCAGACCAGGCGACCCGGATTGGCCTGCACCAGGCGGTCAACCAGCGGCCGCACGTCGCCGAAGCCGGTGCGTTGCGCGGTCAATCGGTACGGGCCAGACAGCTTGGCCCAGACGCGCCCTTCGCGCAGCAAGCTCACCAGGCTGGCGAACCCGCGCGACTCGGCGGCGCGCTCCGCGGGCAGATGCCCGATGTGGTCCACGACCACCGGTACGCCCATGGCGACGATGCGCTCCAGCAACTGGGGCTGCGCGTGCACGTCGATGCAGACCTGCAGATGCCAGCCGTGCGGCCGGATGCGCTGAACGATGGCCTCGATCTCCGCGACCGGGGCACCGGCCGCGTACAGCGCGTTCACGCGCGAGCCGCGTGAGCCTGAACGATGCCAGTGCTCGATGTCCTTCTCCGGCGTGTCCGCCCGTACCACGGCCACCCCGCGCAGCCATGCCTGGTGCTCCTGCAGCATGTCGACGAAAAGGGTGTGGTCCGACCCGTAGACGCTGGGCTGCACCAGCACCGCACGCTCGATGCCGGTGGCCGCCATCATGCGCCGGTAGTCGGCCATGGGCGCCGCCGCGGGGGTGTAGCTCCGCCCCTGTGCCAGCGGGTAGCGGACCTCGTCCTCGAACACGTGGAAGTGGCAGTCGCAGCTGCCCGCGGGCAGGCGCTCACGCGGTGGCGCGAGCAGGGGGTCGAACGGCAGGCAAGGGCTTTCAGTCACGGTGTCTCCATCAAGGATGTTGCGGGCACGCTTCTTCGCAGCGCCCTGGGCGGTCCGGCAGCGGCACAGGCCGCAAGACTTTCAGCACCTACTCGCGCTTCAGGCCACCGATCGACTTGATGAGCGCGCCCGTCTTCTCCAGGTCTGATTTCACGAGCGCGGCCAGGACCTCCGGCGTCGACCCCACCGGTGTCGCGCTGAGCTCCTTCAGCTTGGCCTGGACCTCGGGCAACGCCACCACGGCCACAAGTTCCTTGCTGAGTGCATCGACCAAGGGGCGCGGCAACCCGGCTGGCCCGAAGATCGCATTCCAGGTGTAGGTCTCGTAACCCGGCAGCCCCGCCTCGGCCATGGTGGGCAGGTCCGGAAACGACGGCACGCGCTGGTCGAGTGTCATTGCGAGCGCACGGACGGAGCCGCCGCGGATGTGCGATGCGGCACCGGAAAGTACGTCGAACAGGATCGGGATCTGACCGCCGATCAGGTCGGACATCGCTGGCCCGCCGCCCTTGTAGGGAATGTGCGCGATGTCCACCTTGGCCATCATCTTGAAGAGCTCGCCCGAAAGATGCGGAGGCGTGCCCAGGCCCGACGATCCATAGTTGAACTTGCCCGGCTGCGACTTCAGCAGCGCAATCAGTTCCCGCAGGTTCTGCGCCTTCACGTCCTTGTTGACCAGCAGCACATTCGGCACCTTCGCCAGCAGCGAGATCGGCGTGAAGTCGCGCTGCGGGTTGTAGGGTGACTGCTCGGTCGTCAGCGGGTTGATCACGTGCGTCGCGATCGTGCCCATCAACAGCACGCTGCCGTCGGCGGGTGCCTTGGCCACTTTGGCGGCACCGATCGAGCCTCCACCGCCGGCGACGTTTTCGACGACGACGGTGCGAGACACGCGCTCGCCCAGCTTCTGCGCGACCAGGCGGCTGACGATGTCAGTGGCGCCGCCGGCTGCAAAGGGAACGACCAGAGTAATGGGCTTGTTCGGGAGGGTGGCCTGAGCGATGGCAGACACCGCGGGGATGCCCAGCGTGGCCGCAACGCCCCACTTCATCAGGTCGCGCCTGGAAAGGTTCGAGGGTTTCAATTCATGTCTCCTACATCTTTTTGGTCGACGTGCTGCGTCAACGCATCACGAATGGATTGCCGGTCACGGCGCCGCTGTTGATCCAGACCGACTTCGTCTGCAGGTACTCGCGCACCGCGTCGACACCGTTCTCGCGGCCCAGGCCGGAGTCCTTGTAGCCACCGAACGGCGCCATGAAGCTCACCGCGCGGTAGGTGTTGACCCACACGGTGCCGGCCTGCAGCTTTTCCGACATCCGGATGGCGCGGCCGATATCCTTCGTCCACACCGCGGCGGCCAGGCCGAAGCGCACGTCGTTGGCGATGCGAACTGCCTCGTCCTCGTCCTTGAAGCGGATGATCGACAGCACCGGCCCGAACACCTCTTCCTGCGCAACGCGCATGTCGTTGCGCACGCCGATGAAGATCGTCGGCTGCACGAACCAGCCGTTGCCGCACTCGGGTGCGTTGCCCCTACCGCCACCGAGCACGGCGGTCGCTCCTTCGCTGCGCGCGATATCGATGTACTCGAGCACCTTCTTGTACTGTGGCGGTGTGGTCACCGGCCCGACCTGCGTCGCTCCATCCATCGGGTCGCCCATGCGCGCGGTGCGCGCCACCGCCAGCAGTTTTTCGACGAAGGCGTCGTGGATGCTGTCCTGCACCAGCAGGCGCGAACCCGCGATGCAGGTCTGACCCGTGGCCGCAAAGATGCCCGAGATGGCACCGAAGACGGCCTGCTCGAGGTCAGCGTCCTCGAACACGATGTTGGGCGACTTGCCGCCCAGCTCCATCGCGGTGTGCTTGAGCAGGCGAGCCGCCTTCTCGTTGATGAGCCTTCCTGTCGCGTCCGATCCGGTAAAGCTGATCTTGCTGACCAACGGGTGCTCGACCAGCGGTGTGCCGACTTCTGCGCCGAAGCCGGTGACTACATTGAACACGCCGGGAGGGAAACCGGCTTCCTCGAACAGCTCCGCGAACTCGAGCGTTGAGGCCGATGTGAATTCCGATGGCTTGATCACGATCGTGCAACCTGCCGCCAGCGCTGGCGCAATCTTCCAGGTGGCCAGCATCAGCGGCGAATTCCACGGTGTGATCGCCGCGACCACGCCCACCGGCTCGTGGCGCGTGAAGGCGAAGTACCCTTTCTTGTCCAGCGGCAAGGTGTTGCCCTGGATCTTGTCGGCCAATCCGCCGTAATAGTGGAACCACTGCGGGATGTAGTTGAGCTGGCCCTGCATCTCGGCGAACAGCTTGCCGTTGTCGCGCACCTCGGTGGCGGCGAGCTTGGCCGCGTCGCGAGCGATCAGGTCGCCCAGCCTGTGCATCAGCGCACCGCGCTGCGTGGCCGTCATCTCGGCCCAAGGGCCTGTGGTCAGCGCGCCGTGCGCCGCCTGCACTGCGCGGTCCACATCGCTCGCGGCGCAGCGCGGGATCTCGGCCCAAGTCTGACCCGTGTAGGGGTTCTGCGTCTCGAACCAGACGCCGCCCGCGGGATCGACGGACTTCCCGTCGATGCGGAGTTGGTAGCGCTTCATGTCGTGCCCCTGCTCAGAAGGGCTGGAAGCCGAGCGCCGCGCGAAAGCGGTTCTTGATGAATGCGCCGTCTCGCGGCGGCAGCGCGCGCGGCGGCTCGTTGGCTTCGATGAAGACCTGCGCGAACGTGGTGCCGTCGCGCGCATTGGCCTTGCGCGCGATGTCGCTGGCCAGCTCGGCGTCCTCCACCGCAAAGGCCTGCGCGATGCCAAAGCCCTTGGCGACCGCGACCAAATCCGTGCCCAGGCTGGTGTGACTTTGCTGCATGCCGGTCTCACCGAAGTGGCCGTTGTCGAGCACGACGATCGTCAGGTTCTTCGGCCGCTTGGCGGCCACCGTGGCGAGCGCGCCGATACCCATCAGCTGCTCCCCGTCGCCGGTGATCACGACGACAGATTTGTCCGGCTGCGCCAGCGCGAGGCCCAGGCCGAGCGGCACCGCGCCGCCCATCGCACCCCAGAGGTAATAGTTCCTGTCGCGGTCGCCGGCGGCGAAAACGTCGTAGGTGGCGGAACCGAGGCCGGTGACGACAAGCGCATCGGGGACCTCACGCAGCACGCGGGACACGAAGGCGCGACGGTCGATCTTCCTGGAGGTCTTGCTCATCACTTGCGCTCCCACTTCTTGCGGCCGATCAGGTTTTGTCCCAGCAGCACGGCCACGCGGTCACCGGCTTCGAACGCGGCGTCGAATCCGGCGCGGACGACCTCCTCGACCTGGTCCGGGTCCGATGCGCGCAGCACTGTGATGCCCATCAGCTCCAGTGCCCCTTGGGTGGCGCGACCCATCGGCCCTTGCCACGGATTGAAGTCCGCGTACTCGCCGCGCATCGTCACCAGAGTGAAGAAGGGGAAGTTGGCGCTGGTCAGCAGCGAAAACATGTTGACGCAGTTGCCGACGCCGCTGCTCTGCATCAGCAGCACCGCACGCTCGCCGCCGAGCCAGGCGCCGCTGACCACGGCGACACCCTCTTCCTCGGTCGTCAGGACGATGTCCTGGATGTCCGGATCCGCAATGGCGCTGCGGATGACGTGGGAGTGCCCCGCGTCGGGCACGTACGCGATCTGGCGCACGTTGCCCTCCTTGAGGACCTTGAAGACGTCCTGCTGCCAGGCAGGCGCGGTTGAGAGTGTGTGGTCCATGGAAGTCCAGTCGTGGGCGGGTGTCGAGTGGCGATGAAGAAATCATAGAATGTGATCGTTTATCGTATGAAATAGAGATTTCTGATTGAACGATCAGCCCTTGTCATCGCCGGAGAAGTAGATGGACTTCAAGCAACTGCGCGCGTTTCTCACCGTCGCTGACACCGGCAACGTCACACGCGCTGCCGAGCTGCTGCACCTCGTTCAGCCGGCGGTGTCGCGCCAGCTGCGCCTGCTGGAGGAAGACATCGGCACCGAGCTGTTTGACCGGGAGCGGCACGGCATGGTGCTCAACGAACATGGCAGGGTGCTGCTCGGCTACGCTCGGCGCGCGATGCTCGAACTCGACCGCGCCCGCGCCGAGGTCGGTGGCAGCACCGCCAAGGAAGTCGGAGGGCTCGTGACGATCGGACTCCTGCCGAGCACCTCGGACCTGCTCGCGACCGCTCTCGTGAGCGAGCTCCATGCCCGGTTCCCGCGCATCCGCATCCGCATCGCAACGGGCTACGCCGGAACGCTGCAGCAGTGGCTGGAGTCCGGTGAAATCGATGCTGCTCTCGTGTATGGGGCCGAACGTCTGCCGAACATCCAGGCAGTGCCGCTGCTCAACGAAGCCCTGTGGGTGGTAGGCCCGCCGGCGGCCAAGCTGAGGGCAAACATGCCGGTGTCGCTGGCCAGCCTCGTCGGCGAGCCGTTGATTCTGCCGAGCGGCCCACACGGCATCCGTACTCTCGTGGACCACGCGTGTGCAGTCGCGAAGGTGGAGCTGACGATCGCCACCGAGACGAATGCGATGAGCGTGCAGAAGAGCCTGGTGTTGGGCGGCCACGGGCTGACGATCCTGCCGCCGATCGCCTGTGCCGACGAATTGGCGCGCGGCCTGGTGAGTGCCGCACCGCTGTGCAAGCCGCAGATCACCCGGACCATCGTGCTCGCCTTGCCAGCCAACCGCGCCATCGGCCGGCATGTCCAGGTGACGTCCGACCTGCTCGTCCGGTGCGCGAAGGAGGCCGTTCAGCAGCGACGTTGGCCCGAGGCGAACTGGCTTGCAGCCTGAGCGGTACCGACGAAGGCTCGCTACTCCCGTCACTGAGTTGCCCGTCGAACTTCACATCCGGGTGTCCAGCTTCACGCCGCCTTTGATTGCGGATCGACAGGCTTGCCGAACCAGTTCTCCAGGAACCGAACCGGCGATCTGCAACCCAGCTTGGAGCAGCCCGTACCGTGCACCCGTTCGTTCTTCGGGAAAGCCGGTGCGGTTCCAAATTGCCCGCGCGACGGGTCTCGATGCGCGCGCTAGCGCGCGACGCCGGGGCAGCCGGTCAGCGCCGAGCCTGAGGCGAACCGATGATCGACCACCTGGTCCTCACGACGGCCGGCGAGAATGCCTGCGTCCGCTTCTACACCGAGGTGCTCGGCATGCAGTTGGAATCCTTCGTCGGCACGCCACCCGTCGAGCGCTAGGCGTTCAGATTCGACAGTCAAAAGATCAATCTTCACGCGACGGGCCGCGAGTTCGAGCCCAAGGCCCATACGCCTGTACCGGGTGCTCTCGACTTGTGCTTCATGACAGGCCTGCCACTCGATCAAGTGATTGAGCGTCTGCAGGCGGCGCATTGACCGATCGTGGAAGGCCCGGTGCTGCGCACGGGTGCCACCGGGCGGATCCGATCGGTGTACCTGCACGACCCGGACCTCAACCTGATCGCTGCAGCACGTCACGGGAGCGATGCTCGAGCAGGAGGCGGGCATCCAGATGACGCACATCGCCTACTTGGGTACTGGCCCTGCGCTGCAGGACCTGCTCGGTGGACAGGTCGACCTGACCTCCGGTAC